>JANXMN010000299.1 GCA_025354605.1 Hymenobacter sp.
ACGGCCGCCCCGGCCTGCATGTCGCGCAGCCGGTCGCCCACAATCCAGCACTGCGCGGGGTCGAGGTGGAAGCGGGCCGTAGCCTTTTCGAGCAGTCCCGAATCAGGCTTGCGCAGGATGGACTCGCTCACGCTGGGGTGCGCGTCGCTGAAATACAGCGCGTCGATGATGCCGCCGCAGGCGGCTTGGAGCTTGGCGTGGCAGGCCCGCACTTCGGCGGCGGTGTAGAGCTTTTTGGCGATACCGGCCTGGTTGGTGACGACTACCAGGTAGTAGCCGGCGGCTTTGAGGCGGGCCAAACTTTCGGGCACGCCGGCGCAGACGATGAATTTGTCGGGCTCCCACACGTAGGTGCCGGTTTCCTGGTTCAGCACGCCGTCGCGGTCAAGAAAAATGGCTTTGTTGCTTGTTGACATAACTGCAAAGCTACGGGTGAGCCCGGCCGGCCCGGCCGCTACCTTTGCAGCCCTATTTGCGCATCCAGTCTATGAAAATTGCGATAATTGGCGGCGGCATCAGCGGCCTCACCCTGGCTTGGTACCTGCAAAAAGCCGGCGTGGCCTACGACCTGTTCGAAGCCGACGCCCAGCCGGGCGGCAACCTGCGCACCTGGGCCGCGCCCGGCGGCTACATGCTCGAAACCGGCCCCAACTCCCTGCAATTAAGCCCCGAGCTGGCCGACCTGCTGGCCGACCTCGGCCTGACCGACCAGATTGAGGACGCCGCCGCCGTGAGCCAGCACCGCTACGTGCTGCGCGATGGCCGCTACCAGGCTCTCCCCGGCTCGCCCCCCGCTCTGCTTGCCAGCGGCTTCTTCAGCCTGAAAACCAAGTGGCAGCTGCTGCGCGAGGTCCTCCGCCCCGCCGCCGCGCCCGATGCGACCGAAACCGTGGCGCAGTTTTTCCGCCGCCGCTTCGGCCCCGAAATCGTCGACTACGCCGTCAACCCGTTCATCTCCGGCATCTACGCCGGCGACCCCGAGCAGCTGCTCATCCACAAAACCTTCCGGCAGCTGCCGGCCCTGGAGCAGGCCCACGGCTCGGTGCTGCGCGGGCTACTGAAAACCAGCAAGGGCACCGCCCGCCGCCGCATCGTCACGCTGGCCGGCGGGGTGCAGCGCCTGGCCGATACCTTAGCCGAACGGCTCAGCAACTACCAGCAGGGCACGGCCGTGTCGGCCCTCTCGCGCGCCGCCGACGGCAGCTACCAACTGGAGCTACGCGGCGCCCGCGGCCTCGAAGCAGCCCCCGGCTACTCGCACCTGGCCCTGGCCCTGCCCGCCTACGCCGCCGCCCCGCTGCTGGAGCCGCTGTTTCCGGCCGCCGCCGCCGCGCTGGCCGCCATACACTACCCGCCGATGAGCGTCGTGTACTCGGCCTACGACCGCGCCGCCGTAGCACACCCCCTCAACGGCTTCGGCGCACTCCACCCGAAAGTGGAAAATGCCTTCGCGGCCGGCGCTATCTGGACCAGCAGCATCTTCCCGCAGCGGGTGCCGGCCGGGCAGGTGCTGTTCACGTCCTTTGTGGGCGGCACGCAATACGAAGCCGCCGCCCAGCAGCCCGAGGCCGCGCAGCTGGCGGCCGTGCACGCCGAGCTGGCCCAACACTACGGCATTGTGGGCGCGCCGCGCTGGCAGGGCCGCTACTACTGGCCTCGCAGCATTCCGCAGTTCGACGCGGCCATTGTGGGCGCGCACGCGGCGGCCGAAACGCTGGCCGCCGAAGGCATCCTGGCGGTGGCGAACTGGCGGGCCGGGGTAAGCGTGCCCGACTGCATCCGCTTCGCCCGCGACACGGCGGAGACGCTGCGCTGAATGAGGAATGAGGAATGAGGAATGAGGAATGAGGAATGAGGAATGAGGAATGAGGAATGAGGAATGAGGAATGAGGAATGAGGAATGAGGAATTTCTGACCCATTCAGCCATTTTCCAATTCTTCATTCCTTATTTTTCATTCCTCATTAAGCGCAGCGTCTCATTAAGCGTAGCGTATTGTGCAGCTTCGGGAGGGCAAACCC
>JANXMN010000423.1 GCA_025354605.1 Hymenobacter sp.
AAGCTTATCACATCTTAAGGCTTGCTGCATCGGGAGGAAGGATTAGCTACGCTGTCCTTCGGGTGCCGCGGTCCGCTGCGCTCCCCTCGCAATGACAGACGGGCTCACTTTCTCCATGCCCGCCACTCCCCGCGACCTGCCCGTCTGGACCCTTGCTGCCGCGCGGCTGCGGGCCGGTGTGCCCGTGGCCCTGCTGCTGGTGCTGCGCAGCACGGGCAGCAGCCCCGGCCGTCAGGGGTTCAAGATGGCAGTGACGGCGGCGGAGGTAGCCGGCTCCATTGGCGGGGGCATTATGGAGCACAAGTGGGTGGAGCTGGCCCGGCAGCGCCTGCGCGAGGCCGACGCCGCGCCGCTGCTACGCCCCCAGATTCACCGGCGCGAGGCCCCGGCCGACCGCTCGGGCATGATGTGCTCGGGCGAGCAAGACGTGTTGCTGCTGCCCCTGACGGCCGCCGACCTGCCCACCGTGGCTGCCATCGAAGGCACCCTGCACACCCTGCGCGGCGGCCATTTGGCGGTGAGCGAAGTGGGCGGGCTGCGGTTTCTGCCGCCCGTTGCTGCAGCTGCTTCCGTTGCTGCAGCTGCTGCCGGCACGACCCCGGCCGCTGATACCGCAGGAAATGCCGCCCCCACCGGTGGGGCCACTCCCGAAACAGCGGCAACTGCAGCCACTAAAGCCCTGGCCGAAGCCCCGGCCCCGCTCGCCAGCGAACCGGCCACTGGCTCCGACGACTTCTACCACTACCAGCCCGGCGTGGCATGGCGCTATCGCGAGCGCCTGGGCTTCCGCGACCAGCTGACCATCGTGGGGGGCGGGCACGTGAGCCTGGCCCTGGCCAACGTGCTGGCGAACCTCGATTTCGAGCTGACCGTGCTCGACGACCGCGCCGACCTGCCCACCCTGGCCGCCAACCACGCCGCCCACCACCGCCGCATCATCGACTACGAGCAGATAGCCGCCGCCATGCCCGCCGGCCCGCACCGCTACGTGGTGGTGATGACCGTGGGCTACCGCACCGATGCCGTGGTGCTGCAGCAGCTCCTGCGCCGCCCCGGCCGCTACCTGGGCGTGATGGGCAGCGTGGCCAAAGTGGCCGAGCTGCGCCGGGGCCTGCGTGAAGCCGGGTTTACGGACCAGGAAATTGCGCGCCTGCGCGGGCCAATCGGCCTGCCCATTCAAAGCCAGACCCCGGAGGAAATTGCTATCAGCATCGCGGCGGAGCTGATTCAGGTGCGGCGAGGGAGCTGACTGTCATTGCGAGCGGAACGCAGTGAAGCGCGGCACCCGAAGGACAGCGTAGCTAATCCTTCCTCTCACAGCGACTAACACTTGAGATGTGACCACTTTCTTACTGATGTTACGCACCACCGTAAAGCCCCATGGCTGCTGGCGGCGGCTGGCGCGCATCTGCGACGCGCTGCCGCCTCGAGCCTGTGGCTCGGGCCTGAATGACTCGCGGCAGGTCTTTTCAACGGTCCCTTACCCGAGCCACAGGCTCGAAGCTAGGCGGCAGCGCGTTGCAGACGCGCGCCAGCACAGAGGTGCGTAACATCAGTTTCTTATTAATCGACAATGCACCGATTCCATTCCAAAGTCGGGGCTTATCGCATCATCAGGCTTTCTGCATCGAGAGGAAGGATTAGCTACGCTGTCCTTCGGGTGCCGCGCTCCACTGCGTTCCGCTCGCAATGACAGGCGTCATCACCGGTCCGAGTCGGGGGCCTCGCCGCCCATATTGCCTTTGGCAAATTCTTCGGAGAAGATACGGTAGCGGTCGAGGATGGAGCGGACCGAGCGTTTGAGCACGATTTCGCCCATGGGGCCATCGGGCACGGTCACGCCCGAGGCGTAGCCGTTCCACACGGCGCGGTTCGATTTCACGTCGATGAGGGTGACGAGCAGGGTGCCTTCGGCCAATAGCAGGCGCACGGGCTGGTAGCCGTGGCGTTGGTCGTCGGGGGTGTCGTCGTTTTCTTCCACATTCCGCTTAATCCACTGGCTGAGGTCTTCCTGGTCGAAGCCGTGGAAGCGCATGTCACCCTCGTACACCCGGAAGTTCACCAGCATGTCGGGCCGGCGCTGGGTGTAGCGGTACCCCTGGGCCCGGAAGCGCTGAATAATAGCCTCGCGCAAGGTTTGCCCCAGCTTGCTGGTATCGGAGGTAAGACCCGTGCCCGTCATAAAATCGTAGGTGCGGTAGTGGCGAAAGTTGCCCCGGTAGCTGTAATCAGAATCGACGCGGGCTTCGCGCATGGTCGAACAACCGGCCAGGGCCAGCAGGGCGCACAGCAGAATAATCGTAGGCTTCATGACAACGGGGACTTGAATTGAGGCAATGCAGCATCAAGTTACGCCCGCTTAGGTGATTACCACCCGGCCTTGCCAAAAAAACCCACTATCTGTCCGGCCCGGCCGAATGCCAGCCGGCAAAAGCCGCCTAACTTGCCCCCAGTGCCGCCGCCGCATTAGCTGCTGGCCCTTTCCCTACCAGTTCTGATGCCCGGACTCTCCCGCTTGACGCGCTTGGCGCGGTACGTACTGCTGCTACTCGCCGCCGCCTGTCAGCGCCCCATTTACCAGCTACCCGCAACGGGCGGCTACTCCCTACTGGTCGCCGCACCCATTAGCCCGGGCGGGCCGAACGGGCCGGCTGTTTCCGCCAGACCCGGGACAGCAACGGCCGCCGGTGAGCCGCAGCCCCTCCGCCTCGTGCAGAACCCGCACCGGCCGGCTGCCTCCCGGCCGGTGGGCAAGCTGCGGCGCGCGACAATGCCCACGCCAGGCCCGCCAGCGGGCATTGCCGACGCCGGCCGCCGGCCGGGCCGGCCCCGGCAACCAGCAGCCCGGCGGCCCGCCCTGGATAATGATACCCAACTCAAGCTAATGGCCCTGGGCGGCGTGCTGCTCACGGCGGCCGGCCTGGCCCTGTGTATCGTGGTGGGCGGTTGGGTAGCCGTGCTCGGAGGAATTTTACTGGCGTTGTGCGGGCTGGGACTGCTATTGTTCAGCTGGTACGTGAATGGCATCGGCCGCGCCAGCCAGCGGTAAGGATTTGTTAGGGGTTGAGGTGCTCCTTGCCCTTGGTTAGCACCGGGTCTTTGGCTTTGCCTTTGGGATTGGCGCGGCCGAAGGTGATGGTCCAGATGCTGTCGTAGTCGTCGTCGGGCCACTGCTGGGGCTCTTTGATGCCCAGGGCCGCGGTAATATTCACGATGTTGTGGTGCTCCCACACCAGCAGCACGGTGCCGCGACGGCGGCGCAGCTGCTTCACGAGCCCCTTGATTTCGTCGGGGGCGAAGTCGCTGTTGATGGTCAGGTTGTGCAGCACGGCGTAGGGCAGGATGGTCTGCATCATGCGCACGCGGGTGGTTTCGTCCTTGTCGGTGCCGATGCACGGCACGTAGGTGAAGTCGGGCGCTACGGGCATCAGCTGGTTCAACGCCTCGGGCAGGGCCATGGCCCGCGCCAGGCCCATGTGGGAGAGGTTGTCGCCGTCGACGGGCTTTTCGCCGTGCCGGATGATAACCACCCGCAGCGGCGGGCTTTTGGGAGGCGCGGGGGCCTTGGGTTCGACGGGGTTGAGGTGATACAGCAGGTACAACCGGGCTTTGTCGGCTTTGGAGAGGGGGGGCAACATAGAAAAAAGTGGGAATGAGCGGCCGGCCCGGCGGGCCAGTCATCGGAAAAGAATAACCTGAGCAGCAATGGCCCGGCACCGGCATACTGGCCCGGCGGGTGCAATGTTGCATGGGTTGTTGTCTTGGCCATTCTGCGTAGCAGGCAAGCACCATTTTCCTGCCTGCCCACTCCTATCTTTGGCCTCTATGGGACAGTCTGAATTACAGCCGCGCCGCTACACCGTCGAAGAATATTTTGCTCTGGAAGCCCAAAGCGGCGTGCGCCACGAGTTTTTTGCGGGTGAGGTATTTGCGATGGCGGGTGAGAGCATCGCCCACAATATCATTGCCCAAAACTTTGTAATAGCGCTCCGTCCGGCCCTGCGGGGCCAGAACTGTCAGGTAATTATGGAAACGGTGCAACTGGCCGTGGAAGCCAATCGCCACTACACTTATCCCGACATTGTGGTGAGCTGTGACCCGCTGGACCAACGCGAAATCCGGCGGTTGCACTACCCGCTGCTTATCGTGGAAGTGCTCTCACCCTCAACCGAAGCCTACGACCGGGGTCTGAAATTCAATCAATACAAGAAGCTGCCCTCGCTGCGCCACTACCTGCTGGTATCGCAAAAAGCCTGGCTGGTGGAGTGGTACCAACTCAGCGAGCACGGCGTGTGGGGCCATACCGCCCTGGCCGAAGCCGCTGATGCCATTGTTATCCCGGAGTTGAACCTGACGATGACGCTAGCGCAGATTTACGAAGAAGCCGGCATAGCCCCGATGCAAGCGGGCTTCGCGGCCGAGGAAGCGGAGTGAGACCAGACGGTCGGTTGGCCCCACTCCTACTGGTGGGTAGTTTCTGGTTTCTGGCAGCTCGTTTCTAGTTGCGTATTCACTAAAAACGAGCAACCAGAAATCAAGTTCTCGTTTCAATTGCCACGCGTAACAGCAGTTAGAAACACCCCCAATAAGCTGCAGCCGGGGCAGGACCACAGCCGGAAGGCGGCACCGCAACGCCTTATCTTGCCGCCGTCGCCGAACCCTTGGTGGCCGCTGGCACTGCCCGACCCATGAAAACTTCTCGTCGTCGTTTGACGCACCTGCTGCTCCTCGTACTGCTGCTAGCCACCGCTGCCTGCCAGCGGACCGGCTGGCCGGTGGCGGCGGGCGGCGGATTCGTTGCAGAGCCCACACCCTCCCGGATAGAAATGACGGGTCCCATAGGTATGCCTGTGGCAATACAGCTCACCGCCCAGGAGCCCACCTCACTGCCCCGTCCTCAATCTCGGACCCTTATCCTTCGTCACGGGCCGTTGAGGCAAGTCTTTACGCCAGGTGGCAGCGCGGGTACTCGCACGATTTCTATGCCAGTCGCAGCTTCTCACCGCCGGCTGCGGCCTCTGCATAGGGCTCCTGCTGATAAAGATGTAAACCTGAAAACCGTACTACTTTGCGCGGGTTGCGCACTTCTTGCAGCCACAGGGTTGTGGCTAATTATTGGTGTCAGCGGCGGAGCTGCCGTTCTGGGCGGAGTGGTGCTCATCGGGCTGGCAATATTTATGGCTGCAGCCATCGTGGCTGTACTTTCTTATAGCAAGATGGGCCGCCGCTAACGCCACTGCTACCGGTAGCCGGCAGCCTGCAGCGCAAACAGCTCGGCGTAGCGCCCGCCCCGGGCCAGCAGTTCCTCGTGCGAGCCGATTTCCACGAACTGGCCGTTTTCGATGACCAGGATGCGGTCGGCCATGCGCACGGTGCTGAAGCGGTGGCTGATGAGGACGGCGGTTTTGCCCTGGGTGAGCTCCTTGAAGCGCTGGAACACCTCGTACTCGGCGCGGGCATCGAGGGCGGCGGTGGGTTCGTCGAGAATCAGCAGCTGGGCGTCGCGCATGTAGGCGCGGCCGAGGGCAATTTTCTGCCACTCGCCGCCGCTCAAATCCACGCCGCCGTTGAAGCGGCGGCCAATCATCTGGTCGTAGCCGCCGGGCAGCTTGGCGATGACGGTATCGGCCAAGCTCTGGTGGGCGGCGGTTTCGATGCGGAGCTGGTTCTGGCGCTCCTCGATGCGGCCCACAGCCAGGTTCTGGCCGGCCGGCAGCTGGAAGCGCACGAAATCCTGGAAGATGACGCCGATTTCCTGGCGCAGCTCGGCGGGGTCGTAGGCGCGCAGGTCGTGGCCGTCGAGCAGGATGCGGCCCTCGCTGGGGTCGTAGAGGCGGGCCAGGAGCTTGACGAGCGTGGTTTTGCCGGCCCCGTTCTCGCCCACCAGCGCCAGCTTCTCGCCGGCTTCCAGCCGGAAGCTCAGGTTGCGGATGGCCCACTTGCCGCCGTTCGGATACTGAAAGCCTACGTTCTCA
>JANXMN010000319.1 GCA_025354605.1 Hymenobacter sp.
ACGGCCGCCACCAAGGCCGCCGACTCGGCCACCACGGCCGCGAAGAATGCGAGCGGCTCGGCTACCGTGTTTGCGCTGGCCAAAGCCGCGACGGACGCCGCCACCAACGCCACGGCCGCCCTGAACATCGACGCCAAAGCCGACGACACCGCCAAAGCTGCCGCCGCCCTAGCCGTTGCCCAAACGGCTAAGGATGCCGCCGACAAGGCCGCCAACGCCATGGCCACCCTGAGCGGGCAATTGACCCCGGCCGAAAAGCAAACCGAGGTGATGCGCCTGCACAGCGCCCTGCTGGCCTCCAACCTCGACTATGCGCGCGTCGTCGACAACATTACCCGCTACCGCAACACCCTGCCCGTGGCCCCGGCCATGGCCGGCGTGTACACGGCCGTAGACACCAACCGCGGCGTGTGGAAAGCGCCCGCCAACGTGGGCCTAAGCGGTGTGACGGCCCCCACCGTGAACCTGAGCGACAACGACCAAGCCCGCCTGAACGTGGACGCCGTGTCGGGCAAGTCGGTGAATGCCATCCGGCCGTTTCCCGGGCAGGGCGTGCTGGTGTGGGGCGCTCGCACTCTCGACGGTAACAGCAACGACTGGCGCTTCGTGAACGTGCGCCGTACCATGATTATGCTGGAGCAGTCCATCAAGCTGGCGGCCCGGGCCTATGTGTTCGAGCCCAACGACGCCAACACCTGGGTCACGGTGCAGAGCATGATTAGCAACTTCCTCTTCAACCTGTGGAAGCAGGGCGCGCTGGCCGGCTCGAAGCCCGACGATGCCTACAGCGTAGCCGTGGGCCTGGGCACTACCATGACGGCCCAGGACATTCTGGAGGGCTACATGAACGTGTTCGTGAAAGTGGCCATCTCGCGGCCCGCCGAATTCATCATCCTCAGCTTCCAGCAGCAGATGCAGAAGTCCTAACCGGCCCGGCATCCTTTCTCTCCATTTTTAAATCCTAACTCCTCAAGCTCATGGCTGGTGAAGCACAAGACGCCGTTTGGCCTCTCCCTAAGTTTTTTTTCAAAGTAGACCTCGGCAACGGCGACAGCGACGTGCCCTTTCAGGAGGTGAGCGGGCTCGAAACCGAAACCCAGATTATCGAGTACCGCGCCGGCAACAACCCGGTGTTTTCGACCATCAAAATGCCCGGCCTGGCCAAGGTGGGCAACGTGACCCTGAAAAAGGGCATTTTCGTGAAGGACAACAAGTTCTGGGCCTGGTACTCACAGATTAAGATGAACCTGATAAAACGCTCGACGGTGGTTATCAAGCTCTGCGACGAAGGCGGCAACCCGACCATGACCTGGACGCTGAACAACGCCTGGCCCTGCAAAATCCAGGGCACCGACCTGAAAGCCGACGGCAACGAAGTAGCCGTAGAAACGCTGGAAGTGGCCTACGAAACCCTCGTCGTGGCGAATGCCTAACTGATGTAGTTGAAGCAAAAAAGAACGTCATTCCGAGCGTAGCCGAGGAATCTCGCTCGCGCCGTACGGGTGTCGCTCAACAATTCGAGCGAGATTCCTCGGCTGCGCTCGGAATGACAGTTTTTTTACCTTCTAATTACTAACGACCTCAACCCACCCTATGCCAAACCAAGGATATCCCCCCGTCGGGTTTTACTTCGCCCTCGGATTCAGCGACGTGAATACGACTGCCGATGCTGCCTTTCAAGAGGTATCAGGTCTGTCGGCGGAGCGCGAAACCGAAACCATTGGTGAGGGCGGCCAGAACCTGTACAAGTACACAGTGCCCACCGTGGCCAAGTACAGCAACCTGGTGCTGAAGCGCGGCCTGCTCATCGAAGGCTCGGCGCTGGCGGCCTGGGTTCGGAACACGATGGGCTCGGACTTGTCCGTGCCCATCAAGCCGAAGCAGGTGTATCTCAAGCTACTCAATGAGCAGGGCCAGCCGCTGGCGTTCTGGTCGTTCGAAAATGCCTGGCCGGTGAAGTGGAGCGTGTCGGACTTCAACGCCCAGGACAGCACCATTGCCATCGAAACGCTGGAGCTGAGCTACACCTGGTTTCGGCAGCAGCGAGTGTAGTCAGCGTCTATCAGAATGTCATGCTGAGCGCAGCCGAAGCATCTTTACCGCCACCACTATACCAATTGAATTTCTTACTGCGGTAAAGATGCTTCGACAAGCGGACGCCAGATGAGCATGACGTTCTTTTTTATCAATAATTCCTTTTCCCTCCACCATGCCTATCGAAATCCGGGAGCTCGTCATCAAGGTGACCGTGCACGACGACGGCTACCGGCCGGCGCGGCCGGCCGCCGTCAGCGCCGAAGCCTTGGCGCAGCTGCGGCAGGAACTCACCGAGAGCTGCGTGCGCGAGGTGCTGACGCAGCTGCGCCGGCAGCGGGAGCGCTAGCCCTTTGTGGCTTATTTGCCTGACTTTTTTTACCATTCATTCCCCTGACTTCCGCCGCGCATGACGTTGGTTAAAATGCTCATTCAGAGCTACGAGGACGACACTTTTTCGACCAAGGGCGCGGGCAGCTACACGGTTTTCCTGAACCCGGAGTCGTTCACGCACACCTTCGAGGTGGCCTACGACAAAACCGAAACCCAGGGCCAGAGCGGCTCCACGGCCAAGTTCAAGGCCATGGGCGACGAGCAGGTGAGCTTCGACCTGATGTTTGACGGCACCGGGGCGGTAGTGGGCAAGGTCATCGACGTGGATACGGAGGTGCAGAAGCTCCGCCGCGTGGCGCTCGACTACCAGGGCAAGCTGCACTCGCCCTACTACCTGCAGCTGAGCTGGGGCACGCTGCTCTTCAATTGCCACCTCGTCAAGTTCGACGTCAGCTACACGCTGTTCCGGCCCGATGGCTCGCCGCTGCGGGCCAAGGTGTCGCTGGTGTTCGTGGGGTTCACCGACACCGCGACCAAGGCCAAACAGGCCGACAATCAATCATCTGACCTCACCCACCACCACCTGGTGCAGGCCGGCGACACCCTGCCGCTGCTCTGCCACCGCATCTATGGGCACTCGCGCTACTATCTGGCCGTGGCCGCTCACAACCAGCTTATCAACTTCCGGCGGCTGCTGCCCGGGCAGATGCTGCAGTTTCCGCCGCTGGTGTAGCCCCCGGCCGGGAATGCGCCCGGCCGCTTTCCTTTGCTTTTCCCGACCTGAACCGTCTTCATCTGTCATTTCGCTCCTAATTCCTATGCCCGCCAATCCTGCCGGCCCCGACACCGACCTGGTTACCTTCCGTATTCTGGCCAATGGCACCGAAATCAATTCGTCGTACCAGGTGAAGTCGATTGAGGTGAGCAAGGGCCTCAACCGCATTGGCAGCGCGCGGCTGGAGCTCTACGACGGCAGTGTTTCCAGCGAGGATTTCGCGGCGAGCGACTCGGCCGACTTCCTGCCAGGCACCGAACTCACCATTGCGGCCGGCTACCACACCAACAATGAGGTTATCTATAAGGGCCTCATCGTGAAGCACGGGCTGGAAGTATCGGCCAGCTCGCTGCTGGTGCTGGAGTGCCGCGACAAGGCTGCCAAGCTGACCGTGGGGCGCAAAAGCACCGTGTTTGCCGACAGCACCGACGGCGATGCCATGGAGAAAATCATCGGCGCGCACGGCCTCACGGCCGCGGTCGATTCGACGACCGTGAACCACCCCAGCCTGGTGCAGTACTACTGCTCGGACTGGGATTTTGTGGTGGCCCGGGCCGAAGCCAACGGCCTGGTCGTGCTCAGCGACCAGGACACGGTGACCGTGGCCAAGCCCCAGCCGGCGGCCGGTGCCGTGCTGGCCCTCACCTACGGCGTGAACCTAATGAGCTTCGCGGTGGACCTGGATGCCCGCTCACAGTACCCGGCCGTGAAGGTACAGTCGTGGGACTACACCACCCAGGCCATGCTGGAGGCCGAAGCCGCCCCACCCGGCGTAACCACGCCCGGCAACGTGGACGCTTCCGCGCTGGCCGGGGTGATGGATGAAACCTCGTTCGACCTGCCGGTGGCCACCGCCACCACGCAGCCCGAGCTGCAGGCCCACGCCGACGCGCTGCTGCTGAAGTCGGCGCTGGCCAAGGTGCGGGGCACGGTGCGCTTCCAGGGCAGCGCGCTGGCGGTGCCGGGCTGCACCGTGGAGCTGGCCGGCATGGGCCAGCGCTTCAATGGCACGGCCTACGTGGCGGGGGTGACGCACACGGTGGCCGAAGGCAACTGGATAACCGAAGTGGCCCTGGGCCTGGACGAGCAGTGGTTTGCCGAGCAGCACCCGGAGGTGGCGGCGCCTATGCTGCTGGGGCCGCTGCCCGGCATTCAGGGCCTGTACAACGCGGTGGTGACCCAGATTCATGAGGACCCGGCCGGCGAATTCCGGGTGCAGGTGAAGGTGCCGGCCCTGCTCAACCAGCTGCTGTGGGCGCGCCTGGGCCATCCGTACGCCTCGAATGGCAGCGGCGCTTTTTTCTATCCGGAGGTGGGTGACGAGGTGATTCTGGGCTTTTTCAACAACGACCCGCAGCAGCCGGTGGTGCTGGGCTCGCTCTACAGCAGCACCCGCGCCCCGGCCTACACCCCCGCCGAAAAGAACAACCAAAAGGGCTGGACCACGCCCGGCAAGCTCACCATCGAGCTCGAAGACGAGAAGAAAATCATCACCATCAGCACGCCCGGCGGCAACAAA
Organism: Hymenobacter sp.; assembly: GCA_025354605.1. Taxonomy (GTDB): domain Bacteria; phylum Bacteroidota; class Bacteroidia; order Cytophagales; family Hymenobacteraceae; genus Hymenobacter. The sequence continues at coordinate 4,662 of JANXMN010000319.1, forward strand.
TTAATACTCGACGACGAGGCCAAAAGCGTGACCCTAAACGACTCGCACGGCAACAAAGCGGTGCTGTCGTCAAGCGGTATTTTGCTCGACAGCGCCACCAGCCTCACCCTGAAAGCCGCGCAGAACATCGAGCTCACGGCCACCAACGGCATCACCCTGAGCGCTACCGGGGATTTGAAACTGAGCGGCCTCAACGTGAATGCCACCGCCAACGTGAGCCTGAAAGCGGCCGGCACGGCATCGGCCGAGCTGTCGGCCGCCGGCCAGACCACGGTGAAGGGGGCGATTGTGATGATTAACTAGCGGTTCAACATGAATACTGAACGATAAAAAAAGAGAACGTCATGCTGAGCATTCCGCGCATCAAGCGGCGACGCAGCGCAGTCGAAGCATCTCGCGTGCTCCAACTAATCCAATCGATTGATTTACTACCACACGCGAGATGCTTCGGCAAGCTCAGCATGACGTTCTTTTTCCTCCCACCCTTTTACCTGCAAACTTATGCCGCCCGCTGCCCGCCTCACCGATATGCACACCTGCCCGATGCTGACGCCCGGGCTGCCGCCGATTCCGCACGTGGGCGGGCCCATTGTGGGGCCGGGCATGCCCACGGTGCTCATTGGCGGGCTGCCGGCCGCGCGGGTCGGCGACATGGCCGTGTGCGTGGGGCCGCCCGACAGCATCGTGATGGGCTCGGCCACGGTGCTCATTGGCGGCATGCCGGCCGCACGCATGGGCGACACCACGGCCCACGGCGGCAGCATCGCGCTGGGCTTTCCCACGGTTATGATTGGAGGCTGAGTGATGGCCGATTTCAACCAAAATAACCCGCTGGGCCTGCCGCTGGACGATTTCCTGGGCCGGGGCTGGAGCTTCCCGACGGTGTTTGCCGCCTCGGGCGGGCCGCTGCACCTGGAGCTGGTGGCGGCCGAGGAAGACATCCGGCAGAGCCTGTACCTCTTGTTCCATACCGAGCCGGGCGAGCGCATCATGAACGCGGCCTATGGCTGCGCGCTGCGGCAGTTTCTGTTCGAGCCGATGGACACGTCGGCCATCACCCGGCTGAAGGCCACCGTGGACAAGGCGGTACTGAACTTCGAGCCGCGCATCCGGCTGCTGGGCGTGGAAGTGAATGTCGAAAACCAGCTCGACGGTGTGCTGCTGCTTGATGTGAGCTATGTGGTGCGCACGCTCAACAGCCGCCACAACGTGGTGTTTCCCTTCCAACGCGAGTCGACGCTGCTCGCCGGCAACCCCGCGTAGGTGATGGCGGGCGGGCATATTCCCCGGTTTCAGCCGCCCGGCACCTCGCAGCGGGGCCGGCGGCAACCGGCCCTGCTCGAAGGGCCGGTGGAGCTGGTGCACGCCCCGGTGGAAGAGCTGCTGGCCTACACGGCCCGCCTTTCGACGCGGGTGCGCTACTACGAAGCCCGGGGCGGGGTACTGGACAGCACCCGCAACTGGAACCTGGCCGAGCACAGCGAGCTGTTCACACTGGCCCTGATGGCCCGGCAGCGCCTCACCACGCAGTATGCCCACTTCACGCGGCTGGTGCGGCAGCTCGAAGACCCGCTGGCCCCGCCCCGGCAGCACCAGTTTATCCAGGGCAAAATCATGAGCCAGGTGTACCTGATGGCCGAGCAGCTGGAGCGCTGGTGGGAGGCGCAGCAGATTAGCGCCATCCGCAGCTCGCTGGAGGGCGAATTGCGCGCCATTGTGGTGGGCCTGGGCACGGGCCTGCGCCAGGTGGCGGCTATCGAGCAGGCGCTGAAGGACCAGCTCATCTGGCAGCTGCCCTACTCCGGCCACCGCTACCAGCCCGAGCGGATGAAAAACCTGCGGGCCATGCCCGAACCAGCCGCCGATATCACGGCCGACACCTTCGACAACCAACTGCGCGACGTGCTCTGGAAGTTCTACCACGCCCAGTCGCAGATTGCGGTGGTGGCCAAGCGGGTACTGGCGCAGCTGGTGCGGCACTTGCCCGACATCCGGCGGGAGGCGGCCGATATGCGGCCCGAAATTGCCCTGCTCGTGACTTTCTGCCAGCTCTACCAGCACGCCCAGAACGAGCTGAACCAGATTCCGCGCCGGCAGCTGCACTACTACTACCAGGACGTGCTGCGCATGGCCCTGCGCCCGGCCCGGCCCGACCACGCCTACCTGGTTTTCGGGCTGGCGAAAGGCGTGAAAAACTACCTGCTACCGGCCGGCACCCTGGCCGAGGGCGAGAAGGACGCCACCGGCCGCCGGCCCACGTTTCGCACCACCCAGGCCCAGCCGCTCACGCCCTGGCGGGTGCAGCAGTTCAGCTCGGTGTTTGTGAGCGGGCACGGTGCGGGGGCGGTGCGGGGCATCTGGGCGGCGGCGCAGGCCGACTCGGCCGACGGCCGGGGCCGGCCACTGGCCAACCCGGCCGCCGGCTGGACCCCGTTCGGCGAAGCACAGGAGTTGCTGACCGCACCCCAGCGAACCATGCGCCCGGCGGCCGTGGGCTTCGCCGTGTCGGCCGCCGGGTTGCTGCTGCAAGAAGGCCACCGCACCATCGAGCTGGCCATTGAATTCGAGCCCGAAGGCTTTGCCCAGCTGCCGGCCGCGCCCCACCCGGCGGCGCACCAGCCCGCCCGGGCGTTCGAAGATTTGGTGCGCGATGCCTTCCGCATCGACGTGACCGGGGCCGTGGGTTGGCTGCCGCTACGCGTCGAGTCAGTGCATCAGCAGGCCACCGGGACCGGCCTGACCTGGCGACTGACCCTCGACCGCGCCCAGCCGGCCGTGGTGGCGCACCAGCCGGCCGTGCATGGGGGCCAGTTTGCCACGGCGTGGCCGGTGCTGCGGCTGCGACTCAATGCCAACGCGCCCACCTATGGCTACTCCAGCCTGGGGGCGCTGCAGCCGCGCACCATTGCCCTGCGCCTGCGGGTGCGCGAGGTGCAGGGCCTGCAGCTGAGCAACCAGCTGGGGCCGCTGGCCTCGGGGCTGCCGTTCGCGCCCTTCGGGCCGCAGGCCCGGGCTGGCGCGTACCTGCTGGTGGGCTACCCCGAGCTGTTCCGAAAACGCCTGACCGAGCTGGCCCTGGGCCTGCACTGGGCCGAGCTGCCCACCGAGCCGGGTGGCTTTGCCGACTACTACCGCGGCTACACCCCGCCGGTTGCCAACAGCTCGTTTGCGGTGGCGGCCAGCTACCGGCGCGACTGGCGCTGGGTGCCGGCAACGGTGGGGGGCAGCCCGCTGGCCCTGTTTCAGCCTCCGGGGCCGTTGCGGCCGGGCACGCCCACGCTGGCCGCCACCACCGAACTGGAACTGGCCACCGGCGCGGCGTCCGACTTCAGCCAGCAGCTGGTGGACGCGGCCGCGCCGCAGCCCACGGAGGCCGCCACCGGCAGCATCCGGCTGGAACTGGTGGCCCCGGCCAGCGGCTTCGGCACCGAGCAATACCCGGCCCTGCTGGTTGAGACCATGCAGTACAACGCCCGGCACGGCGCGGAGCCGCGCCCCCTGCCGCGCCCGCCGTTCGTGCCCCTGCTGCGGAGCCTGGAGCTGAGCTACGCGGCCGAGGAGGTGTTTGCGACGGCCTCGCTGTTTGGGCGGCCCGGGCCGGGGCAGCCGCAGTTTTACCACATTCATCCGCTGGGCGAATACCAGCCGGGGCAGGCCGCCACGGCCGCCCGCGAAGCCCGCACCCTGCGCCTGCTGCCGGAGTTTAGCGCCGAGGGCACGCTCTACATCGGCCTCACCCAGCTCACGCCCCCGCAGCACATCAACCTGCTGTTCGAGCTGGCGCCCTTCGGCCAGTTTCTGCAGCAGCACGCGGCGGGGCAGGGCGCGGTCGACCAGCTCACCCAGCCCAAGGTAGCCTGGGCCTACCTGAGCCAAGACGAATGGCAGCCGTTTGTGCCCGGCACGGCCCTGCCCGACAAAGCCGTGCACGACGAAAGCCACGGCCTGACCGAGCAGCACCCCGTGTACCTGACCCTGCCCGAGGCGATGGATGCGCAGCACACCGTGATGCCCAGCGGCCTGTTCTGGCTGCGCGCCTCGGTGCAGCACGGCACAGCGGCCATCAGCCGGGTGCGGGCCGTGCACCAGCAGGTGGTGCGGGCCGAGCGCACCGCGCCCGCCGTGGGCGAGGCCGTGCCCTTTGTGGCGCACCTGCTCGCCCGCAGCCTGGGCCGCCTGGGCCGGCCCAACCCCGCCCTCACCCACGTGGTGCAGCCGCTGGCCTCGTTTGGAGGGCTGGCGGCCGAAAGCCCGGCGGCCTACAACACGCGGGTGAGCGAGCGCCTGCGCCACCGCGGCCGCGCCGTGACGCCCTGGGACTACGAGCACCTGGTGCTGGAGCATTTTCCGGAAGTATTTCAGGCCAAGTGCCTGCGGGCCAACCAGGTGCCGGCGGCCGTGCGGCGGCCGGGCCTGGTGCTGGTGGTGGCCACGCCCTATCCGCCGGCGGCCACGGCCGGCTACCAACTGCCCACCTTCAGCCCCCACCAGCTCGACCAGATGCAGGCCCTGCTGCAACGCGTGGCCGCCCCGCGCATCCGGGTGCAGGTGTGCAACCCGTTTTATGAGCTGGTGCAGGTGCGGGGCAAGGTGCGCTTCACGGCGGCGGCCCGGCTGGCCACGCCCCAGCCCGGGGCGCTGCTGGAGCGGCTGGAGCAGGAGCTGCGCGAGTACCTGTCGCCCTGGGGCCAAGCGGCGGGCCAGCACCAGGGGCTGACGGGCGCGCGGGTGCAGTCGTTTCTCAATCAGCGGCCCTACGTGGAGTTTGTGACGGGTTTTTCGGCGGTGAAAATGGCCCTGGAAAACGACCAGTACCTGTTTTACGACACCGACGCGCTGGCCGGCCAGGAGGCCGAAGCCGGCCCCGAGCAGGCCCTCGACGACCTCGCCAACCGCCCTTGGAGCGTGTACCTCTCGGCCAGCCGCCACCACTTGGCGGAGGTGACGACGGTAGCGGCCAAAAAATCGGACTTCCAGGCCCAGCCCGCTGGCATCGGCAACCTGGCCATTGGCACCGATTTCGTGATTTACCACCGCTTCGAGCCCGAAGCCGAGCCCCAACCGGCGGCGGCCAGCGCGCCCCAGCCCAACCAACCCTAACCCGCCCCTCTCCCACCACCTCCCGCCGGGAGGCCTGCCCCGCCTTTGCCCATGTCCGACTCCGTAGAACAGCCCCAGCGCCGCACCACCCTGCACCAGTACTTCAAGCAGGGCCGGATGCCCACCGAGGAAAGCTTCCGCCACCTGATTGATTCGAGCGTGAACAAGCTCGACGACGGCTTTGCGCGCGACCCCCACCAGGGCCTGCAGCTGGGCGCGGCCGAGGCCGGGGCCGACCCGAAACAGAGCCAGCGGCTGCTCTCGTTTTACCGGGGCTGGCAGCAGCTGCGCAACGGCACCGCCACTTGGTTTGTGGGGCTGCTGGGGGCCGGGCCGGGGGCCGAAGAAGCCGGCCTGGGCCTGGCCTTTGCCGAGCCCCAGGAGCGCCCCGAGGCCAACCCCGACGACGAGGACGACCACACGCCGCCACCGCCCGTGCGCCTGTTTCTGGCCCCGGGCGGCCAGGTGGGCATTGGCACCACCAACCCCAGCGCCCGGCTGAGCGTGGCCGGCTTCGTGAGCAGCACGGGGCGCACGGGCACCTTCCAGAACGAGCCCGACCAACCTGGCCAGCCCGGCCCCGATGCCGTCGACCCGGCCCGCTACACCGGCGCGCTCCAGGTGCCCGCCAATGGCGAGTGGCACCCCATTATTGTTGGTTTGCGGGGCCTGTGGGGGTTTGAGGTAATGGCCGCCGCCTACGGACCGCCGCAAAGCGGCACCTACGCCATGGCCCACGGCGTAGCGCTGGGCGTGCACGGCCAGCGCCAGCCCATCCGGCTGCAGACGGCCCGGTACGGCGGCTGGCGGCAGCGCATTGAGCTGCGCTGGTTTGTGCAGGAGCCCGGTACCAAGGAGCAGCCCGCCCCGCTGTACGGCCTGAAAATGCGCACCCGCAAGAATTTTGGCCAGGGCGCCGCCATCCTCTACCACATTACCTGCCTATTTAAAGACCACCGGCCCTAGCCCCGGCGGTACCATCTAGCCCCCTTTCCTGCTGCCCACTACTGCCCCCCGCTGATGCAACGCTTTTCGCCCACCATTCCCAAAAACCAGGAGCTGCCCATCGGGCTCGACTACTTTGGCCTGCGCGCCGAGGGCGTGAGCCTGCTGCAGGCGCTGAGCGGCAA
>JANXMN010000323.1 GCA_025354605.1 Hymenobacter sp.
CACCAATTCGGCCTTTATGGGCCAGGAGCTGGGTAAAATCGGCCTGCGCGTGCGGCAGATATCGTCGGTGTCGGACCGCGCCGACGAGATTGTGACCGCCCTCGACCAGGCCCGGCAGCGGGCGCGGGTAGTCCTCATTACCGGCGGCCTCGGCCCCACCAAAGACGACCTCACCAAGCACGTGCTGGCCCGCTATTTCGGCACCGAACTAACAATGCACGAGCCCACCCTGCGCCACGTGGAGGAAATTTTCAAGCGCTTCCAGCGGCCCATGCTCGAAGTGAACCGGCAGCAGGCGCTGGTGCCCGCCAACTGCGAGGTGCTGCCCAACGCGGTGGGCACGGCCCCGGGGATGTGGTTTGCGGACCAGGGCACCATTTTCGTGAGCATGCCCGGGGTGCCCTTCGAGATGAAGCGCCTGATGACCGACGAGGTGCTGCCCCGCCTGCGCGAGCGCTTCAGCATTGCCCCCATCGAACACGTGGTGGTGATGACGGCCGGCCTGGGCGAAAGCTTCCTGGCTCAGAAAATCGAAGACTGGGAAAATGCCCTACCCGCCAACTTCAAGCTGGCCTACCTGCCCAGCTTCGGGGCCGTGCGCCTGCGCCTGACCGGCACCGCCGACGGCCAACCCGACCTGCGCGGCCGCATGCTGGCCCTGCTGCCGGCCCTGCGCGAGCGCATCGGCGAATACATTTTTGCCGAAGAAGAAACCACGCTCGAAGCCGCCATCGGCCAACTGCTGAAAGCCCGGGGCCTGACCGTGGGCACCGCCGAAAGCTGCACCGGCGGCCTCGTGGCCCAGCGCCTCACCAGCGTATCGGGTAGCTCGGAATACTTCCGGGGCAGCATCGTGGCCTACCACAACGACATCAAGCAACAGGAGCTGGGCGTGCAAGCCGAAACCCTAGCCGAGTTCGGGGCCGTGAGCGAGGCCACCGTGCGCGAGATGGCCGAGGGTGCCCGCCGCCGCCTGGGCGTGGATGTAGCCGTGGCTACCAGCGGCATTGCCGGCCCCACCGGGGCCACCGCCACCAAAAAAGTGGGAACCGTATGCCTCGCCTACGCCGACGCCACCCAGACCATCACCCGCGAGTACGTGCTCGACCGCGGCCGCGCTCTGAACACGGAGTACGCCGCCCAATCGGTGCTCACGCTGCTGCGGCAGCAGCTGGCAGGCGTTTAAGCCTCTTGCTTTGCAGGCGTTGTTTTGAAAGGTAGTTGGCTCGGAGCAAAGCCTACAACATTGTGCATGGTGGGGTTTCCTACTTTTGTACGCAAGCTCTTTACATTACCGACAAGCAGATGAAGAAAATTGGATTGGTTGGCGGGATTAGCTGGGTGTCCACGCTGGACTATTACAAGCTCATCAACGAAGGAATTAATAACAAGCTGGGAGGGCTGCATTTTGCCGAATGCTTGCTCTACTCCCTAAACTTTGCCGATGTGCAGGCGGTGTCGTGGGAAAATGCCTACGAGCTGCTACGCGACGCCTGCGCCAGCCTGCAACGAGGCAATGCCGAAGCCATTGCCCTGTGTGCCAATACGGCGCATTTGTTTGCAGACCGGCTGGAGGTGGAACTGCACCTACCATTCATCCACATTGTGACGGAAACAGCCAAGGCCTTACGGCACGAAGGCCACACGACGATTGGGCTACTGGGGACCAAAATGACGATGGAAATGCCCTTCTACCGCGACCGATTAGCTGCCTTCGGAATAACCGTGCTAACGCCTCCTGAGCAGGCCACGCGCGATTACGTGCAGCTTACGGTGAAGGAGGAATTGGGCCGGGGGCTGCTAAAGCCGGCAACAAAAGCGCGTTACATAGCCATTGCGCAGCAATTGGTGAGCAGTGGTGCGACGGCCATTGTGCTGGGCTGCACGGAAATTCCCCTACTGATTAGCCAAGCGGATTTTACCGTGCCGGTGTTCGATACGGTAAAAATCCACTCCGATGCGATTGTGGATTACATGTTGTCGTAGGTTGCCCACTTACTGTCCCGCTGGCGCGCGTCTGCGACGCGCTGCCCACTGGCTTCGAGTCTCTGACTCGCCGCGTGAACGACACTCGAACGGCGCGCACGGGGCGTCTGGAGACGCCAGGCCAGTAGGCAGCGCGTCGGAGACGCGCGCCAGCCGGGCAATATAATGCTCCCTTTTTTGTACCTAATCCGACAGCAGATTGGCATTGAGTCAAGAATTAGGAGGCTTTCGGGCATCCACAAGCAAATCGTAAAAGAGTTTGATAATGCAGAGTAAAACGGGTAAAAAATAAAGAAAAATGGGGAGGTCATATGTACCGCTGGGCGCATCCAACCCTTTTACTGCTAGCAAAGCGGCGGCAATAAAGCCTATCCAACGACCTGTCTTACCATGAGTGATAATCAGGGCAAAGAGCCCAAAGTATAAGGGAATGCACAAAAGGAAAATGAGGCCATCAAACCAAGCATTTTCATTGAGCAGAAAGGGTCTTAGCATATGTATACAGGAGCGATGTGCTCAGAAGGCTATTGCGGTATCGGCGGAATTTAAGAAACTAGGCCTCCGCTGGCGTGCATCTTTCGACACACGCCAGCGAGATGCTACCCTACTCCTTCCCCTTCTTCACCTTGCCCCCGCCCGAATCCAGCAGCGCCCGGGCCGCTTTATAGCCTTTGAACAGGTCCGGGTTCACGGCTTCAAACACGCTCATGGCCTTGTCGAGCTCGTAAATCTGGGTCATCTGGGCCTCGTGCACTTCCTCGTAGGTGGCGTTGGCGTTCTGGCGGGCATCGAG
>JANXMN010000353.1 GCA_025354605.1 Hymenobacter sp.
GTCACCAACGGGTCCAACTCGTGCAAGTCCACGCCGCTGAGCCGGTCGCGGGCTTCGCGGGCAAAGGAGGCCAGGAGCCAGGCCAGTTCCCGCGGCTGGTCGAGTGGCGCCCCGTGCAACATGCACCGCGCCAAAAACAGCTCGGCCTGGTCTGCTTGTGCCGCCGGTAGCGCGTCCGGGTGCGCGCACAAATTCCAAAAGCTGGCTTCGTCCGCTGCTAATTTCAACTCATCCAGTACCACCGGCTGGTCAAGCTCATTTCGACCCAAAAAGGCAAAGTGCCACAGGTTGGTTACCAGCACCTGCCCGTAGTGCTTCCAGTATTTTGATACTTGCTTACCCTTCAACAGGGGTTCCAGCGACTCACCCGGTCCTTTCACTTCGCCGGCCCCACGCTCGGGCTGCTGGCCATTCTGCCGCACTGGCCGCGGGCTGCGCCCGGTGGGTACCGCAAACAATCCAAAGTCAGGCCGCCCCGCCCCTAGGTCTTGCAACTGGAACACCGAGCGCACCGGCTGCCGCAATGTTTCCCCCACCGCATTCAGCAGGTTCTCCAACGGCCCGTAAAAAGAGGTTTCCGAGGTGCCCCCGCCCGTCTGATGGATAAAGTATAAATCGTGTAGGTAGCGTGAGAGTAATGGTTTTGTCATAATTCATGCAGCTTTACGGCAATTCAAGGGGTAGATTGTGCTGCAAACTACAAAACACTAGCTTAGTCTTCACGCCTCGAAGTGCGGCCGGTCCTTGAACCCCGGCCAGTCGCCGCCCTAGTGCACCCGCACATCTTGGGCACCGCCAGGCAGAGGCGGTGCCAAAAGTATTTGAGGAGCATTCATGAATGAAGGAATTACGCCGATTTGCTATAGTTTTCACAATGTACAGCCGCGAAACAGTTTAATAAACTAACCTGCTCTGCCACTGAAAATGCCACTGAAAAAACAAAAAGGCCATTTCCGATTCGGAAATGGCCTTTTTTACAAACGGTAGCGGTCTGGACGGGACTCGAACCCGCGACCTCCGCCGTGACAGGGCGGCATTCTAACCAACTGAACTACCAAACCGTTTGCCTTGGGGGAGAAAACCGTGAAGTTTTTTCCCGTTTTGGTGCTGCAAAGGTAGGGGAGAAAAAATGCGCTCCGCAAGCCGGGGGAGAAGATTTCTTTGAAAAAACCCGCCTGGTGGAGCTTGTTGGTTGTTTATCAGGCTGATTATTTTTTGTTGGCCGTCGCGGCGATGGATGTTTTACCTTTGCCACCCGCATTTACGGCGTCGTTCTGGTGGGTAGGCAGGGTTCGGGTCCCGTCCAGACCGCGCCGGCCGCTAATTTCGCCCTCCCGCATCACGCATCATTTTTCGCAGCTCATGCTCCTCGACTTTGAACAACCTATTGCTGCCCTCGAAGGCAAGCTCCTCGAAATGCAGAAACTCGCCGCCGAGAGCGACGTGGAGGTCGGCGAAGCAGTAGCCGCGCTCGAAAAGCGCATCAAAGACCTCAAGAAGGAAACCTACGCCAACCTGACGCGCTGGCAGCGGGTGCAGCTCTCGCGCCACCCCGAGCGGCCCCAGATGCTGGATTACGTGGGGGCAATGGTCGACAACTTCGTTGAGCTGCATGGCGACCGCACGGTGGGCGACGACAAGGCCATGGTGGGAGGCTTGGGCGAGCTTGATGGGCACACCGTTATGTTTATCGGCCAGCAGAAAGGCCACAATACCAAGGAGCGGCAATACCGGAACTTTGGCATGGCTAATCCCGAGGGCTATCGCAAAGCCCTGCGGCTAATGAAAATGGCTGAGAAGTTTAACGTGCCCATCGTGACGTTGATTGATACGATGGGTGCTTATCCGGGGCTCGAAGCCGAGGAGCGGGGCCAGGGCGAAGCCATTGCCCGCAACCTCAAGGAAATGTTCATGCTGAAGGTGCCGGTGGTGTGCGTCATCATCGGCGAAGGCGCCTCGGGCGGGGCCCTGGGCATCGGTATCGGCGACCGGGTGCTGATGCTGGAAAACACCTGGTACTCGGTGATTTCGCCCGAGTCGTGCAGCAGCATCCTGTGGCGCACCTGGGATTATAAGGAGCAGGCTGCGGAGGCCCTCAAGCTCACGGCCACCGATATGAAGAACGCCGGCCTGGTTGATGGCATCGTGAAGGAGCCTTTGGGCGGCGCGCACACCGCGCCCGAAACCATGATTAATACCTTGAAAAACACGTTGCTGAAGACCCTGAAGGAGCTGGCCGCCATCCCGGCTACCGAGCGTATTTCGCAGCGCATCGATAAGTTCTCGGCCATGGGTGTGGTGGTGGAATAGGACATTTAACAATTATCATTTAACATTTAACAGCCGTTTTTATGGCGCAATACTGCGAAATGATGCCCAGCCAGAACGGCTGTTAAATGTTAAATGATAATTGTTAAATGAAAAGATGAAAATCCATACCCTCGATACCGGTTTGTTTAAGCTTGATGGCGGCGCCATGTTTGGCGTGGTGCCCAAAAGCATGTGGCAGAAGGTGAACCCGCCCGATGCCAACAATATGTGCACCTGGGCCATGCGCTGCCTGCTGATTGAGGACGGCGGCCGCCTGCTGCTGGTCGACAATGGCATCGGCGATAAGCAGGACGAGAAATTCCGGGGAAATTTCTACCTGCACGGCGATGACTCGCTGGAAAAGTCGCTGCGCAAGCTGGGCTTTACCAGCGCCGACATCACCGACGTGTTTCTCACCCACCTGCACTTCGACCACTGCGGCGGTTCGGTGGTGCGCACGCCCGACGGCCGGCCGCAACTGGCCTTTCCCAACGCTACCTACTGGAGCAACGAGGCCCACTGGAACTGGGCCGTGGAGCCCAACGCCCGCGAGAAAGCCAGCTTTCTGCGCGAGAACATCCTGCCCATTCAGGAAAGCGGCCACCTGAAGTTCATCGACCTGAGCCGGGGCGTGCCCGATGCGCTGCCGCAATTCCGCGAAATCATTCTGGCCGACGGGCACACCGAGAAGATGATGGTGCCGGTGATGGACTACAAGGGTCGTACGCTGGCCTTCATGGCCGACCTGCTGCCCAGCGCGGGCCACGTCCCGCTGCCCTGGGTGATGGGCTACGACATGCGTCCGCTCGTTACGCTGGGCGAGAAGGATGCCGTGCTACGCCGCGCCGCCCAGGAAAACTGGGTGCTGCTGCTGGAGCACGACGCCACCCACGAAGCCTGCACCGTGCAGCTAACGGACAAGGGCATCAGGCTTGACCAGACGCTGCGGCTCGCGGATTTGTAAGCCCGACATTGGTTGGTCCCGTTGGTTTTGCGTACTGGAAGTCGCCGGGGTAGCGGTTGTAGCGGCTACCGAGCAAGTCTTCCAATTCAATTAGCAGAAAATCAACACATGGCGCAGTTGGGGTTGGCATTATCGGGCGGCGGGGCGCGGGGAATTGCGCATCTGGGCGTGCTGGCTGCGCTCGACGAATTGCAGCTTCCCATTGGGCGGCTGGCCGGGGTGAGCTCGGGGGCCATTGCCAGCGTGTTTTATGCGGCTGGCTTTCCGCCGCGCGAGATTCTGCGGCTGTTGCTGGGCACCAATCTGTTCCGACTCACGCGGCCGGCCTTCAGCCGGTTCGGGCTCCTGCATTTCGATGCCGTGGAGCAGCTGCTGGCCCGGCAGCTGGGCAGCATCACCCAGTTCGAGCAGCTGAGCAACCCGCTGACGCTGGTGGCCACTGACCTGATTGCGGGCGAGTCGGTATACTTCAGTACCGGGCCGCTGCTGCCGCCGCTGCTGGCCTCGTCGGCGGTGCCTATTATTTATCGGCCAGTGGAGTATCAGGGCCGGCAGTTGGTGGACGGTGGCCTGCTCAACAACCTGCCCGTGGAACCGCTGTTGAGCCAGCCCGACCTGCGCGTGGTAGGCGTGCACTGCAACCCCATCAACCGCGAAGCCCGCATTCCAACCTTCCGCCGGCTCATTGAGCGCACCCTGCACTTGGCCATCAACGCCAATACCACCGCCCGCAAGGCGCAATGCCAGCTGCTGCTGGAGCCGCCCGAACTGTACCATTTCCGCCCCCTGGGCTATAAGCGTGGCCCCGAACTATTCGATATCGGCTACCGCTACACCCTGAGCCAGGCCGAAGCCCTCCACGCCCTGCTGGCCTGATGCGTAGGCTAGGATAGCGCGCCAACGCGGCTGGCAGCGCATCTTTGCAGCCCCGCTGGCAGCTCCCGGCCGCCGGAATGGCGTAGTCCGCGCTTGGGCTTAAGTTATTTTACCGCGCTCCGGCGCGTTGCTTCTCTGATTAATCTCCGCATGACTGCCCGCGAAAAGTCCCCCTTCTGGTACACCATGGCCACCCTCGTATTTAAGGTGGCCGGCTGGCACCTGGGCGAGATTCACAACCCGGAAATCCGGAAGAGCATGATGATTGCAGCCCCGCACACTAGCAACTGGGACATTATTCTGGCCCGCGCCGCTTTCTACCTCATGGGCGTGCCGGTGCGCTTCACCGTGAAAAAGGAGTGGACCGAAAACTGGGCGATGGGCTGGCTGGTGAAGGCCATTGGCGGCCTGCCCGTCGACCGCAGCCGCAACAACAGCCTGGTTGATGGCATGGTGAAGCTGTTCGAGCACAACGACGAGCTGGTTATCCTCATCACCCCCGAAGGGACCCGGGCCTACCAGCCGCGCTGGCGCAAGGGCTATTATTTCGCTGCTTTAAACGCCCACGTCCCCATCCGCCTGGGTTATCTCGACTATAAAGAGAAAGAAGCCGGCATCGGTGAGGCCGTGTGGCCCACCGGCGACTACGAGGCCGACGAAGCGAAAATCAAGGCTTTCTACCGCACCAAAACCGGTCGTTTCCCGCAGCAGGGCGTGCGCTGATTTAGCCGTCAGGCCTCCCGGCGTTCAGCCTGGAGGCCGTCGGTGTCGGGCATGTTCAGGTCAGGCAACACGATGGCGGCCAGGGGGTTGGTCCACCAGAGTAGCTGGCCATCGCCCTGCAGGTGTTCGAGGGCCTGGTCGCCGTCTTTACAGCGTAGCACGGGCTTTTGCAGGGTGTGTTTGCGGAAGGCCCTGCCGAGGGCGGTCAAATCCTCGGTCCTGTCTTCGACTACGAGAACGGGCTTGCGGGAAGAGTTCACGGAATAGCCTTCGCAAGGATGAGATAAAAGGTGGCCCCGTGCCCAAGCGCCGACTCCACCATCTGCTGGACGATGGCCAGCCTGGCACGGTGCCGCCGCCGTATTTATGCAGATAATGCAGCCGCTTGAAAATGCGGAAGATATTCTCGTGATGCCGGGGCGCAATGCCGATTCTGTTGTCCCGAACAAATAAAATGTGGTAAGCCGCGGGGTCAAAGTCGGCGCGGGGCGGAGCCTGCCCCTCTGCCAGCGCCCCGACCTCCACGTTCTTGTCGGCATTGGCATTGTAGCGCATGGCGTTGGTGAGCCCACGCAGCATCGGGTGCCGGGTAGCTAAAGCGCCGATTAGTCCTGGGTGAGGGCGTAGCTCACCAGATTGGCCCCCATGCGCAGGGCGGCATCGTGCGTGGCGGGCGAGTCTTCAGGGTAGGTACCCACGTCTTCCCAGCCGTTGCCCAAGTCGCACTCGTAGCTATAGAAGCACACCAGCCGGCCCTTATAGAGGAGGCCGAAGCCCTGGGCGCGCTTGCCGTCGTGCTCGTGCACCTTGGGCAGCCCGCGCGGAAACGGATATTTCTGGTGGTAAATAGGGTGCGAGAAGGGCAGCTCCACAAACTCCAGCTCGGGAAAAACCTTCTTCATCTCGGGCCGGATAAACTTGTCGAGGCCGTAATTATCGTCGATGTGCAGAAAGCCGCCCCCAGTGAGGTAGCGCCGCAGGTTGTGCGCTTCCGCCTCGGTGAAGCTCACGTTGCCGTGGCCGGTCATGTGCACGAAGGGGTAGGTGAGCAGCTCGGGCGCGTCGAGCTCGACGGTGGCCTCGTCGGGCGCGATGTTGGCGTGCAGGTTCTGGTTGCAGAACTGAATGAGGTTGGGCAGCGAGGTTTTGTTGGCGTACCAATCGCCGCCGCCGCCGTAGTGCAGCTTGGCCAGGCGGAAGCTGGGGGCCGCCGGCGGCGCGGCGGCCGTGAGGGTGAGCAGCAGGGCAACAAGAAGGAGGAGCGAAGAGCGCATGAGTCAGAAAGCAAGGACCAGGACAATACCCGTAGCCGGAAAAGAACGATATCGACGCGAAAAGTTCAGCCCGCCGGGAGGCAGCCCGGCAAAGAAAGCCAATATGGGCCGCCCGGTTTTGGTGGAACCCGAATGCGGTGCTACAACCTCCTCTCATCGAGCGATTGCGAAGGCCCTTCTCCCGCCAGGACACTTCACGCGGATGAAAACCGGTTGGCCGCAAGCCCCGCCCAACCTCGACTGACCCAAACTGCGGCCCGGCCAATGCTGCAATGCCCGTTGCGCAGTAGTTTGCTACTCCATCGGCCTCCGCGCTGCCAAGCGCCACCGGCGGAGAATGCCTTTCTCACCTCTTTCCTCCAAGTAATGCTTACTGGACAAG
Source organism: Hymenobacter sp. (assembly GCA_025354605.1). GTDB lineage: Bacteria > Bacteroidota > Bacteroidia > Cytophagales > Hymenobacteraceae > Hymenobacter. Next base: position 6,530 of record JANXMN010000353.1, read on the forward strand.
ACCTGCTCGACCTCGGCTACAAGCCGGGCAAATGGTTTAAAGAAGCCCTGGCCCACGCCAACCAGCAGCAGTTGGCCGGCCACGAGCTGCGCGCCTACCTCGATGGCATGAGCCCTGGGCCAGAAGTGGCGCTACTGGCCCAGCCAGTGCCTTATTTCCAGAACATCCGCGCCGCCTCGGCTACCGAGCAGGCCAATATCGACTACGTCAACCAGTCGATGCAGCAGCTGATGCGCACGCCCACGGTGGTGGGCGGGGCCATTATGCCCGATGCCTGCCCGGCCGGGCCGCTGGGCACCATTCCGGTGGGCGGAGTGGTAGTGGCCCGGCAGGCCATTCACCCCGGCATGCACTCAGCCGACATTTGCTGCTCGGTGATGCTGACCAACCTGGGCCGTGTCGACCCCAAAACCGTGCTCGACACGGCCCAGGCCATCACGCACTTCGGCCCCGGCGGCCGGGAAGTTGAAAAACAGTTTCCGCTGCCCGCTGAAATTGAGAATGAGATGCGCACCAACTCGTTTCTGAATTCGGAGCGCAGCCTGAAAATGGCCCGTGAGCACCTGGGTACGCAGGGCGACGGCAACCACTTTCTGTACGTGGGGGTTTCCAAAAATACCGGCGACACCATGCTCGTCACGCACCACGGCTCGCGGGGGGTGGGCGCGGTGCTTTATGGCAATGGCATGAAGGTGGCCGAGCTTTTCCGCCGCGCCATCTCCCCTCAAACCGCGCCCGCCAACGCCTGGATTCCCAGCGAGTCGGGGGAAGGCGTGAACTACTGGAACGCCCTGCAAACCGTGCGCAAATGGACCAAGCAGAACCACCTGGTGCTGCACGATGCCATTGCCGCCCGGCTGGCTGCCCCCATCCGCGAGCGCTACTGGAACGAGCACAACTTCGTGTTCCGCGCCGGCGACCTGTTCTACCACGCCAAGGGCGCTACGCCCCTCGACCCCAGGTTCATGCCCGACATCACCGGCCCGCGCATCATCCCGCTCAACATGGCCCAGCCCATTCTCATCGTGGAAGGCGACACCACGGCCAGCAACCTGGGTTTTGCTCCCCACGGCGCGGGCCGCAACCTCAGCCGCACCCGCCACAAATACAGCAAAGCCGGCCAGACCAACGAGGAAATCTTCGCCGAAGAAACCCAGGGCATCGACGCCCGCTTCTTCTTCAACCGCATTGACATTTCGGAGCTGCCCAGCGCCTACAAAAACGCTGAGGACGTGAAGCAGCAAATCACCGATTTCAACCTGGCCACCGACATCGACGAAATCCACCCCTACGGCTGCATCATGGCCGGCGACTGGGAACAGGATGCCCCCTGGCGCAAGAAGAAGCTGGCCAAAAAAGCCGCTGAAGCTGCTGCCGCCGCCGCGGCAGATTCGCAGGCAGATGCTTCGGCACTCGTCGAATAATCGACACGGAACCTCCGGCCCTGCATGGCGAATGGCTACCTTGCGCGGCTATTCTTCGGCAATAACGCGCTACGTTAATTTACGGGATACCCATGGAATTCAACAGCAAAAAACTGGAGCGTACCTCCAAACTAGTCTACACCTTAATTTCGCTGGTCTTGTGCGTATTTCTGATTGCGCTTTCCGAAAACATCATCGGCGACCTGGACCCTGCCAGCCAGCGCCCCGAACTCGAAAGCTTCGTGAGCCAGAAAAGCGGGGCACTGGAAAAGCAGAAAGACGCTTTGCAAGCGGAAGTAGAAACGCTGCAGGACAAAAACGAGCGCATCGAACAGACGATTGCGACGGCCCGGGAAAACTACGACAACGAAAAACAGTCGTTCGAAAACTGGATAAAAACCCGCAAAACCCTGGGCTCGCCCGACAAAGACCAGGAGGTGGTGGACCGCGCCCGGAAGCTCGACGGCTACTACAAAGTAGCGCAGGACTGGCGCTCCCAGCTCAGCGCCCGTCAGCAGCTGATTGCTGGCCGGAGTAAGCAGAAAGAACTACTTCAGCATCAGATAGACCAGGAAAACCAAGTGGCTGAAATGCACTTTGAAACCGCGTTGCGTCGTCACGACCTCAAAGTGTTTCTCATCCGGCTGCTGTTCGTAGGGCCTATTTTGGGGCTCGGCATTTTCTTTTTTGTTCGCTACCGCAGGCACAAATTCTGGCCGTTGTTTTTGGGCTTTTCCCTCTTCTCGCTATACGCCTTTTTTGTCGGCCTCGTGCCCTATCTGCCCAGCTACGGCGGCTACGTTCGCTACACGGTGGGCATTGCGCTGTCGGTGGGGCTAGGCTACTATGCCATCAAGAAAATCCGGGCCTACATGGAGCAAAAGCAGGAGGAGTTGAAGTCTTCGACCCAGGAGCGGGCCAAGAACGTGCAGCTTGAAGTGGCCGAAAAAGCCCTGGAAAACCACTTCTGCCCATCCTGCGGGAAAGACTTTATCATCAAAAAGTGGGAGACCCCGACCAAGGCCACCGGCAATGAAGCCCTGCCGCTGGTTACCGACTTCTGCCGCCACTGCGGCCTGAACCTGTTCGTCGACTGCTACAACTGCGGCCACAAAAACTTCGCGCACCTACCGTTTTGCGCATCCTGCGGGGTGAAGTCGGCGGCGAAATCCGCGGCCTAGCAGGATGCTTTTTTACAGTTGGGACGGCTGGGCGAAATGCACCGTGAACACCGCCGCCAGCGCGGCCGTCTCGGTGCGCAGCCGCGAAGCCCCCAGCGTCACTGGCCGAATGCCGCGCCCCAGCGCCAGCGCGATTTCGCCGGGCGTGAAATCCCCTTCCGGCCCGATGAGCACGCAGCAGCCCGGCCCCGTGCCGGCCACCTGCGCCAGTGCCGTGCGCTCGCCCTCCTCCAGATGGGCGATAAACGTGGTTTCGGGAGCTACGCTCGCCACAAAAGCGCCAAAATCCTGCAGCTCAGCCAGCTGCGGCAGCCAGGCCTGCCCCGACTGCTTGAGGGCGCTGATAGCAATTTTCTCCAGCCGCTCCAGCTTCAGCTCGCGGCGCTCGGAGCGGGCGCAGCGCAGGAAGCTGATGCGCTCGACGCCTACTTCCACGGCCTTTTCCACGAACCACTCCATGCGGTCGAGATTTTTGGTGGGGGCCACGGCCACGTGGGTGAAGTGGGCGCGGGGTGGGGCCGCTTCGTGCCCGGTGATGCGCAGCTGGCAGCGCTTTAGGTTGGCCTCGGCTACTTCGGCACGGTAGCACCCGCCCCGGCCGTCGAGCAGCGCCACGGCATCGCCCGCGCCCAGGCGCAGCACCCGCACGGCGTGCTTACTTTCTTCCTCCGAGAGCTGATAGGTGGCGGCGGCAGGGGTGAGGTCGGGGGCGAAGCAGGTGAGCATGGGGGCAAAGTTCGGGCGTCGGGCTTAATGATTGCAGTAGGGTTGTCTTTGGCAATTATTACCACCGGCCCCCTAGGATACTGAAAGTGGGCCTGCGTGCTGCGGTGTCTTTGTCCTGCCCGCCACTTGCCGGTTCAGTTCGTGTTGCCAATGCCGGGCAGGCTGCCCAATACCTCAACATACTTCGCCACGTTGGCTTCGAGCTCGCGCCGACGGTATTGCATGAGGTAGCGCGGGTGGTCGAGCACCACCACGCGCTCGAACAGGCCCAGCTCGTCGTTGAGCTTTTGCAAAAATGTGCCGTTGCGCTTGCCCAGGCTCACGGCCACGTCGCGCCGCAGCCCTAACTGCTGCACCTGCTGTTGCAGCGAGTGTTGCAGGTCGGGCCAAAGGGTTTTTAGGAGCGCGGGCGAGTCGTAGTAGTTGTAGTTCAGGCCTTGGTTGAGCAACACCAGTGGGTAGAGGGAGCTGAGGAAGAAATGCCGGTAGAATTCGGCCGGGCCGCCCAGCGCCGCCACTACCCGGTACACAAACTGCGTGGATAGCTCCGGTCGCCCGGCGGGCAGGTCTTTGGCAATGCCGCAGGGGCCGGCCAGCGCGGCCGGGTCGGTGAAGGCGACGCCCGTGCGGCCCATGCCCAGGCGGCCGGGGTTGATGCCCAGCAGCGCCACCCGGGGCCGGTCTTCGGCGTAGAACGTGTCGGCAAAGCGTTGGGCTAGGGCCTGCACGGCGGGCTCACCGAAGGGGTTGTGGGCTGCGATGCCCGCTGGCAGGGCGGGCGGGGCCGGGAATTCGGCCAGGAAACGGGGCAGGCGGGTGGCCAGCGTAAGCATGGGCAATGCGGGCGTTTAGTGCGAAGCAGCGGTTAAAACCTAGCGGCGGAAGGTGCCGTGGAGCGGCAGCACCAGGGCCATTGCGCCGGGGCCAAGGGAGACGCGGCTCAGCAACGGGTAGAGGGCGTGGTTGCCGTGGCGGTGGTGCGCGGCAAATTGAAAGCAGTCGAACAATAGCAGGAAGCTCCCCTGCAGCAATAGCGACTGGCCGTAGCCCCGCCAGCGGTCGGCGGAGCCCGGGGCGGTGGGGTTGGCGCCTTTTTCGAGCAGGTAGACGCCAGTTGCCAGGTAGGCAACGTCGAGGCCGGCATTGAATAGGTAGAGGTTTTCGGTGCGCAGCTGGGCGCGTACGTTCTCGGCCCGGTCCGGGGTGGGGAGGCGGGCCGCCCGGCGGGCACCCAGGTAGCCCACCCCGGCCAACGCCAGGTTGATGGCTCCCCAGCCCACATTCATTTGATGAAAATAGTGCGCCGAGCCTTCCGTCTGCCCGGCCGCAACGCCGCTGACTACCAGGTTGCCCACGGCCCAGCCGCCCAAAACTGCCATGCCGCGCTGGTCGAGACGGGTGCGCTCGGCGGCAAAAGACGAAAAGGAAGCGGCCGGCGCGAGCCGCTGGTGTGCAGAATCGGCCGGGGCCTGGGCCCGGCCGGGAGTGGGATGGGCCAGCGTCAGCAGGCCGCTAAGCAGGAGCGGTAAGCGCATAGGATGAGTGAAGATGAGGAATTGGTTGGTGGCAACTAACCACTTCGGCCCGGATTTGTACGGCGGGCGGGCGGCTGCCGTACTTTTGGGAAACATTGCTTCGGCAATAGCTTTCGTATTCTGCCCGATATGGCCTTTTTACTGTTGCCGTTTGCCTGGATTTACGCCGGTATCATGGCCTTTCGCAACTGGCTGTACGACACGGGCTGGAAGCCGGCCGAAACCTTCGCCGTGCCGCTGCTGGGCGTGGGCAACCTGCGGGTGGGCGGCACCGGCAAAACCCCGCATGTCATCTGGCTGGTTGAGGAACTGCTGCGCCAGGGCCACCGCCCGGCCAACCTGAGCCGGGGCTACGGCCGCCGCACCCGCGGCCCCCGCCTGGCCGGCCCCGCCGACTCGGCCGCCACCGTGGGCGACGAGCCCTGGCAGTACGTGGGCCACTTCGCCGCCGCGGGCGTGCCCGTCGCCGTAGCCGAGGCGCGCCGCCTGGGCGTGCGGTTACTGCTGGAAGCTCACCCCAACCTCACGGTAGTGGTACTCGACGATGCCTACCAGCACCGGGCCGTCCGCCCCGTGCTCAATATCCTGCTCACCGAGCTGGCCCGCCCGTTTTACACCGACCACGTGCTGCCCGCCGGCCGCCTGCGCGAAAGCCGCGCCGGCGCCGACCGGGCCGATGTTGTCATTCTCACTAAATGCCCCGCCGGCCTGCCCGCGTCCGTCCGCGCCGAGGCCGAGCAGCAGGTGCGCCGCTACGCCCGGGCCGGCGTGCCCGTGCTGTTTTCGAGCTACGAATACGCCCCGCCGCAACTACTACCAGGGGCTGAAGCGCCACATTCAGGAATGAAGTCTTCAGAAACCAGCCCTGTTGCGGCGGCGGGCCGGCGCGAGGCCGCAGCAGCAATACCGTTGCAACTTTTCGAAACTGGTGCTTCAATTCCAGGAAAAGACGAGGTGCCGGCGCTGCTGCTCACGGGCATCGCGCAGCCGGGGCCGTTGCGTGCCCAACTGGAGCAGCAGGGCTACCGCCTGCATTTCCACGCCGAGTTTCCCGACCACCACGCCTTCACGGCGGCTGACCTGGCGGGGCTGCGCACGCATTGGCAGCCAGGCTGGCCTATTTTTACCACCGAAAAGGACGCCACTCGCCTGCTCGACCCGGCACTGCGGGTTGCGCGCGCGGGGCTGCCCATCTATACCATTGCGGTACGAGTGGCGTTTTGGGGTGACGGGGCGGCGCAGTTGCGACGGCTGGTACCCGCCGCGCCCTTGGTAGGCCGTTAATTTTTCTCTCTGACTCCGTCGGGCTTTTCAGAAAGGCCGGCCCATTTACAATTCATTTGAAGGTTATTCTGTCCGCTGTTGATTTCTGCCCGCCCGTGCGCCCCGGCGTAGCCGGGGGCCGCTTGCTGGTGCTGGCGCTGTTGCTGCTGGCTTCTCTGGCCGGGCGGGCCCAGGTGGTCGACGACTCGACCAAAGTGCTGTACGGCCCCAAAACCACCCGCGTCATTTATGAGGCTGAGGTCCTGCGCGACTCTACCAGCGGCACTCCCCTCGATACCACCCTCACGCGCTGGCCGCAGGAGCGGTTCTGGACGCACGACACTACCTTTCAGCAGGATTTGGGCAGCATGGGCTCGGCTTCCCGGCCGCTGCTCTACCAGCCCAACCTCCAGCTGGGGGCGCGCTTCGGGCGCAACGTGTTCGATAAATACGCCCGTGATGCGCGTCAAATTCCGTATTTCGACTCCCGCTCGCCCTACTCGTTTTTTCGCTACATCCAGAGCAGCGCCGGCGAGCAGGTTTTCGAGTTCAGCTACAGCCGCAGCCTGAAAAAGAACTTCAGCGTGGGCTTTGCCTACGAGCGCATCGCCTCCAACAAGGTGCTTGCCCCGCTGAATTCGCGCGACGGCCTGGTCGAGCATTCCAACATCCTGCTTTTTGGCCGCTACCAGAACGACAACGAGCGGTATCACCTGCTGTTCAACTACACCAACGTGCGCCACCGGGCGCAGGAGCAGGGTGGCATCCGGCCCATCACCTCGCGCATTAGATTGGCCAATGGCGACAGCGCCACCCTGGGCGAGGCCAGCCTCACCGACCTGTTTAAATACAGCCAGCAGCAGGTCAACCTCATCAAAGCGGCCAATTTCGAGGACCGCGACGAGTTTTACCTTACCCAGACTTATCGGCTGCTGGGCCGCGGCCTCACCGTGTACCACACCTTCGATGCGCTGCGCCAGTACAACAGCTACCTCGATGCATCGCTGGTGCGTCTCAATCCGGCTGAGATACTGAGCCCGCGGGTGCGCTTCTACCCGGCAGTGCAGCGCAACAGCTTCGCCATTCTCGACCGCGCCGAGTATAAGCAGGTGGAAAACACCGTCGGGCTGCTCGGCCGCACCAACGGCATCGAGTACAAGGTTTATGGCCGCTTGCGCGACTACGGCCTGCAAACCCAGTCGCTTGATGTGAACCTGCCGGCGGCGCTGCCCGTGAACACCGGCCTGCACCTGAACTCGGTGGGGAGCAACCCCTACGGCCTGCAGGCGTTTGTGGGCGGCACGGCGGCCTTCACCTACCGCAGCATTTATGCGGTGGAAGCGGCCGGCGAGTATAAGTTTTTCGACGAATACTGGCTGCGAGCGGCCGTGCGCACCGGCCCGCTATCGGCCGAAGTCCTGTCTACTTCCTACGCGCCCACGCTCACCCAGCAGGAGTTCGTGGGCAACCAGTACCACTGGTATCACTTGCCCGGTACCGACGGCGCGTTTCTCAACACCACTACCACCCAGCTCACCGGCCGCCTGCGCCTGAAGTTGCCCGACGTCTTCGGCCTGCAGGCCCAGCGCTTTGAGGGCAGTGTGAGTGCCGTCACGCTGGCCAACCTCGTGTATTACGGTACCGCTGGAATGCCGGTCCAGGAGAACACGGCCCGCACCCTGCTCATTGCCAGCGCCCGGCATCAGGCCCGGCTGGGCCGGTTCGGGCTCGACAACCAGGCTACCTACACCCGGGGTGGCGACGTGGATGGCATTCGCATTCCGGCTGTGGTGACCAACTCGCGCCTGTTCTTCGAAAGCTATATTTTCCGCAAGGCCCTGTTCAGCCAGACCGGGCTGGAGGTGTATTACCAGTCGCGCCTACGGGCCTTCGACTACAGCCCCAGCACCCAGCAGTTCTACCAGCAAGACCATTTCATCGTCCGCAACTACGCGGTGGCCGACCTGTTTTTCTCCGCCGACATCAAGGCCGTATCCGTGTTTCTGAAAGTCGCCTACCTCAATCAGGGCATCCTGCACAATGGCTACTTCACCACGCCCTACTACACCGGCTACCCGCGCCGCTTCCAGTTCGGCCTACGGTGGAATTTTTTCAGCTAAACCAGCCACCCAAAACTGCCCATCGTGAAAGAGAAAACCATCCTCAAGCTCAAGCTGAATACCGACCCGCGCTGGGTCAACATCGCCGAGAAAAACATCGAGGATATTCTCGTCGACCACGCCTGGTGCGAGCAGAAGGCCGCCAGCACCGGCATCAGCATGATTATCCACTATCCCGAAAAAACCCGCCTCGTGGCCGAGCTCACCGACCTCGTGGCCGAGGAGTGGAGCCACTTCGAGCGCGTGCTGCTAGAGCTGCGCAAGCGCGGCTACCCCCTGGGCCGCCCCCGCAAAGACGAGTACGTGGTGCAACTGCTGGCCCATGTGCGCAAGGGCGGCACCCGCGAGCGCCAGCTCATGGACCAGCTCCTCGTCTCGGCTCTCATCGAAGCCCGCAGTTGCGAGCGGTTCAAGCTGCTTTGGCAAAACATTGCCGACCAGGACCTGAGCAAATTCTACTACGAGCTCATGGTATCGGAAGCCGCCCACTTCGTGAGCTACGTCGACCTGGCCAAGGAATACGCCGACCCCGCCGTAGTGGACGCGCGCCTGCAGGAGCTGCTGGAAATTGAAGGCGAGATTGTGACGAACCTGCCGGTGCGGGACGACCGCATGCACTAATTGTCATTGCGAGTGGAGCGTAGCGAAACGCGGCAATCCTTCCTCTAGCTGCGCAAACCCTAAATGATGTGAAAAGCCGCATCATTGCGCATTTTCGGCTGCTTTTTATGTTTTGAGGCTGGTCGCTTTCAGAGGAAGGATTGCCGCGTTTCGCTGCG
>JANXMN010000396.1 GCA_025354605.1 Hymenobacter sp.
CGCAGTCGAGGCATCTCTACCGCTTCGTTGCTTCGATTGAATTACTACTGCGGTAGAGATGCTTCGACTGCGCTCAGCATGACGGTCTGCTTCAAAAATAATAGTCAGCACCCACCACCTGCCAACTTACCACTATCATGAAATCCCACCCATTCCTGCACCGCAGCCGCCTCGCGCTGGCCCTGGCGGTTTCGCTGGTCGGCGGCCTGACGGCCTGCAACAAAGACCTGGACCGGACGCCGTTTTACGACCTCAATACGGAGTCGGTGTACCGCGACCCGGCCAACTACATCAAGGTGCTGGCCAAGTGCTACGCCGGATTCAACCTCTCGGGCGACCCCGGCACCCCCGACGTATTCAACGGGCAGCACAAGGATGAGGGCGAGACGGCCTACCTGCGCGCCTACTGGTACCTGCAGGAGCTGACCACCGACGAAGCCGCCGTAGCCTGGAACAGCGTGCCGCTGCAGGAACTGAACACCGGGCGCTGGTCGTCGAGCAACGACCTGATTAACAACTGCTACACCCGCATTTTCTACGAGGTGGCGCTGTGCAACGAGTTTATCCGCGAAACCAGCGACGACAAGCTCGCTACCCGCGGCATCGTGGGCACCAACGCCGACGACGCTCGCCTGGACCGCGCCGAGGCCCGCTACCTGCGCGCCCTGGCTTACTACCACGCGCTGGACATGTACGGCAACGTGCCCTTCGTGACGGAAGCTGACGCACCCAGCAAGGCCCTGCCCAGGCAAACTAACCGCGCGGCCCTGTTCGGCTACATCGAGTCGGAGCTGAAAGCCATTGAGTCGCGGCTGAAACCGGCCCACACGGCCGCCTACGGCCGCGCCGACCAGGGGGCCGCCTGGGCTCTGCTGGCCAAGCTCTACCTGAACGCCGAGGTGTACACCGGCACGGGCCGCTACACCGACTGCCTCACGTACTGCAACAAGCTCCTTGCCCTGCCCAGCTACCAGCTGGCGCCGGAGTACCGCCTGCTGTTCCTGGCCGACAACAACAGGACGTCGGCGGCGGAAATCATCTTCCCGCTGGAAAGCGACGGGGTGGTTTCGCAGGTATATGGCGGCACCACCTACCTGGTGCACGCCGCCGTGGGCGGCAACATGCTACCCACCGGCTTTGGCATCGACTTCGGCTGGGAAGGCAACCGGGCCCGCAAAAACCTGCCCCTGCTATTCCCGACGCCCGCCAGCGGCTACGACACCCGCGCCCTGTTCTTCACCAATGGCCAGACCCTGGAAATCAGCGACCTGACCAAATTCACCGAAGGCTACGGCGTGACGAAGTGGCGGAACAAGACCTCGACCGGAGTGAACGGCAACGACCCGCGCCACATTTTCGTGGATACCGACTTTCCGCTCTTCCGCCTGGCCGACGTGCAGCTGATGTACGCCGAAGCCGTGCTGCGCGGCGGCAGCGGCGGCACCCAGGCCCAGGCTCTGAGCTACGTGAACGGGCTGCGCGACCGCGCCTACGGCAATACCGCCGGCGGCACCGACGGCCATATCACTCTGGCCGAGCTGACGGCCCCTGGCTTCATTCTCGACGAGCGGGGCCGGGAGCTGTACTGGGAAGGCACCCGCCGTACCGACCTCATCCGCTTCAACAAGTTCACCGACGGCAGCTACCTCTGGCCCTGGAAGGGCGGCACGCGCGCCGGCCAGGGCCTTGCCGCCACTCGCAACCTCTTCCCGCTGCCCTCCACCGACCTCGTAGCCAACCCCACGCTGGTGCAGAACCCCGGCTACTAAGCCGGCCGCGCGAATACTTATCCGGTTTGGGACTTAGTGCCTGGTGCGCTCGTGGTGGGAAACCGAGCGAATACCTCGACGTGGCACTGGTAATGCCAGCTTATGGAGCACCGCCAGGTACTAAGTCCGAAACCCATTGAAACCAATAGCTGGGCCACCCGGGCGGCGGTGGCGCAACCGGCTTTTCACTCGCCCGATTTATTGCTGCGTCCTACTCATTTCCAAAACTTTCACTCATGAAAAAAGCACTTACTCTGACCCTGATTACCGCCCTGGCCGGCGGCACGCTCAGCGCCCAGGCGCAGATTACGCTCGACGGCGTTATCAACGCGAACGAAATTGGTGCCGGTGGCAAATACGTGTCGCTGGGGGCCTTCACTACCCCGCACGTGGGCACTGCCGGCTTTGGCCTGGCCGGGCTGCTCCGTATGTACGGCGCCAACAGCAGCACCAAGCTCTATGTGGCGCTGGCCGGCACGCTGGAAGCCAGCGGCAATAACTTCCAGCTGTATATGGACCTGCCCAACCGCAGCGGCGTACCCGCGGGCACGCCGCTGCCAGCCATTGCCGGCTCCTCAACGGTATTCGGTACGTTCGCGGGCGGCGGTATCGGGGGTACCAAGCTTGAGCTGGAAGCCGACGCGGCCATTGCCACCACCGGCACCCGCGACGTGCAGGCTGCCATTTACACCGCCACCACGGGAGTAGCCAAGTCGCTGGGCGACGGCCTGAGCACGCCGGTTTCTAACAACGGCACGGCCAGCACCATTCCGGCCGCTTCTACCACCGGCGCCTACAGCCTGTTTGCCGGCACCCGAGTGGCTTACCTGGCCCCCACCACACCCACCGGCGACATTACCAGCAACCCCGGCAATGCCAACGGCGGTGGGGCCGGCTCCTACGCGCTGGAGTACGAGTTCAACCGCACTTCCCTGGGTTTGCCCTCGGGCGCGTCCATCGTGCGCGTGTTTGCGGCCTACGTAAGCGGCGATGCCTACTGGTCGTCGGACGTGATTCCGGAAATTCCCGGTAACGGCAACACCAACCTGGGCTTCAGCCCCGACTTCACGGCCCTGGCCGGCACCCAGGCCGCCACGCTGAACGTGGTGGTGACCAGCACCCGCCAGGCCGATGATGCCGTGGTGGCTATGAGCGTATTCCCGAACCCGGCCCAGGGCGAGTCAACCGTTTCGTACCAGGTGCAGGGCGGCGCGCAGGACGTGGCCGTGCGCATCACCGATTTGCTGGGCCGCGACGTACGCACCCTACTCACGGCCAGGCAGAATGCGGGCTTCCACGACCTGCAAGTATCCGGCACCGGCCTGGCCGTGGGCGTGTACCTGGTGAAGGTACAGGTAGGCGACAGGGTGGCCACCCGCCGCCTGGCCGTCACCCAGTAATTTCTCATACTTCTACCCTCGGGTAGCGGCCCGGGAGCCTGCCAACCGGCTGGGTTTCCGGGTCTGCCGCCCCTCGCTTGCCCATCCGGTAGCGAATTCTCGGCCTGTTCAGTGCTGCTTTCCATGAAGAAAACTGCTTTTTTTTCGTTGCTGCTGGCTCTGCTCTCGGTGGCCGGGGTGGGCTTCGGCCGAATAACCAGGCCGGTGGCCCCTTACCATGACCCCGCGCAGTACGGCAAGCCTTTCGCGGGCGTGCCCGACGCGCCGAACGCGACCATCTATCAGGTCAACATGCGGGGCTTTAGCCAGGCCGGCAACTTCCAGGGCGTGCTGGCCCGGTTGGATTCCATCAAAGCGCTGGGGGTGAACGTGGTGTACCTGATGCCCATTTTCCCCATCGGTAAGCTGCGGGCCGTCGATTCGCCCTTCGCGGTGCAGGACTATATGGGCGTGAACCCTGAGTTCGGCACCCTGGCCGACCTGCGCGCCATCGTGGACGGGGCCCACCGGCGCGGCCTGGCCGTGATGCTGGACTGGGTGGGTAACCACACCAGCTTCGACCACGCCTGGATTGCGCAGCACCCCGACTGGTACATCCACGACGCCGCCGGGGCCATCGTGAACCCGATTCCGGACTGGAAAGACATTGCCCAGCTCGACTTCAGCAAGCCTGAGTTGCGCGCGGCCATGCGGCAGGCCCTGCGCTACTGGGTGTTCGCGGCCAACATCGACGGCTACCGGTTCGACTACGCCGACGGCCCCACCCAGGAATTTTTCGCCGAAGCCCTGGCTAACCTGCACGGCATTGCCAAGCACAAGCTGCTGCTGCTGGCCGAGGGCGACAAAAAGAAATACTACCTGGCCGGCGGTTTCGACCTGTGCTACGACTTTGGCTTTGTGAACGTGCTGAAGGGCGACATATTCGCCAAAGGCAAGAGCGTCAAACTCATCGACTCGGTGAACACCGCCAACTATCGCAACGCCCGGCCCAACACCCGGATGCTGCGCTACACGTCCAACCACGACCTCAACGCCTGGGAAGGCACGCCCCAGCAGTTGTTCAAGGGCGAGCGGGGCGCGATGGCGGCCTTTGTGGTGGCGGCCTACATGCGGGCCACGCCCCTGATTTACAATGGCCAGGAGGTGGGCTACGCCGAGCGGGTGCCCTTTATGCGCGAGCGCAAGCCCATCGTCTGGACCCCGAACCCGGCCCTGACGCAGGAATACAAGCGGCTTATCCGGTTTCGCAACGGCAGCAGCGCTTTGCGCAACGGCGAGCTGGCCTCCTACAGCAGCGACGACGTGTGCGCCTTCACCAAAACCGAAGGCCAGGAGCGTGTGCTGGTGCTGGCCAACCTGCGCAACGCCCCGGTGAGCTATGCCGTGCCGGTGGCCGTGGGCCGCACGGGCTGGCGCAACGCCTTCGACGGCCAGCCCGCCGCCCTGGAACTCCTGACCCTACAGCCCTATCAATACCTGATTCTGAAAAAGTAGGCGCTGGCTCCGCCGGCCCATCTTTTCGTCCTGATATTTAACTCAATGAAGAACTTACTGCTGGTCGCTGGCCTGCTCGCGGCCGGCTACCGGGCCACTGCCCAGAACGTTTCGCCGCTGACGGCGCGCCTCGACAACGTTGCCCTGACGTTTGCGCTGGGTGCCGACGGCCGGCCCACCTACGCCGTAGCCTACGGCGCCAAGCCCGTCGTTAATCCGTCGCGGCTGGGCCTGGCGCTGGCCGATGGCCCGGGTTTCGACGGGCCACTGACCCTGGTGGGCAGCGAGCAGAAGGGCGTGGACGACACCTGGCAGCCGGTGTGGGGCGAGGTGAAGGACATTCGCAACCACTACCAGCAGCTTACGGTGCACCTGCGCCAGCCGGTCGCCAACGGCCGCCGGCTCGACGTGGTGTTCCGGGTGTTTGCCGACGGCGTGGGCTTCCGCTACGAGGTGCCGGCCCAGCCCAATCTGGCCTACTTCGTGGTACAGGACGAGCACACCGAGTTCAACCTGCCCGCCAACCACCGGGCGTTCTGGATTCCGGGCGACTACGATTCGAACGAGTATGCCTACACCACCAGCCGCCTGAGCGAGGTGAACACCACGCCGATTCCGGCCATTCAGCAGCGGGCCCCCGCCAACCGGGTGCAGACGCCGCTGATGCTGAAGTCGGACGACGGCCTGTATATTAACATCCACGAGGCGGCGCTGGTGAATTACCCGGCGATGTTCCTGAATGTGGACACCCAGACTTTCTGCCTCAGCAGCCAGTTGGTGCCCGATGCCAGCGGCACGGGCGCCAAGGCGTATTTGCAGGCCCCCGAGCACACGCCCTGGCGCACCATCGTGGTGGCCGACAATGCCCCGGCCGTGCTAGCCAGCAAGCTCATCCTCAACCTGAACGAACCCAGCAAAATCACGGATACCGGCTGGATTCATCCTCAGAAATTCGTGGGCGTGTGGTGGGCAATGCAGACCAACCGCGCCAGCTGGAACTACGCCGACACCAGCAACATCAAGCTGGCCGGCACCGACTGGACCAAGCTCCGGCCCAACGGCCGCCACGGTGCCAACACCGCCAACGTGAAGCACTACATCGACTTCGCGGCCGCGCACCACATCCCCAGCGTGCTGGTGGAGGGCTGGAACGTGGGCTGGGAAGACTGGGCCAACAACTGGAAAGAAGAGGTGTTCGACTTCGTGACGCCCTACCCCGACTTCAACGTGGACGAGCTGCAGCGCTACGCCGCCGGCAAGGGCGTGAAGGTGATGATGCACCACGAAACCAGCAGCTCCGTGACCAACTACGAGCGCCGCCAGGATGCCGCCTATCGCTTCATGCTCGCCCACGGCTACGACGCCGTGAAAACCGGCTACGTGGGCCGCATCATCCCGCGCGGCGAGCACCACGACGGCCAAGTGATGGTGAACCACTACGTGCGCACCGCCCAGAAAACCGCCGACAGCCACATTATGGTCGACATGCACGAAGCCGTGCGG
>JANXMN010000432.1 GCA_025354605.1 Hymenobacter sp.
GGCCGCCCGGGGGCCGACCGCCTCATCAAAATGCTGCGCGTGGTGGACGAGCGCCTCGTGCTGGAGGAAAAAGCGGTGTACTCGGTCGAGAATTTCCTGGTGAGCCGCCGGCTGATGTACTGGCAGGTGTACCTGCACAAAACCGTGACCTCGGCCGAGCAGATGGTGATTCGTACCGTGCAGCGGGCCCGCGACCTGGCCCGGCGCGGCGTGGAAGTGCCCGCCAACAGCTGCCTGGGCTATTTCCTGGGCCGGGCCGTGAGCCTGGCCGAGTTCGAGAAGGACGAGAAAATCCTCAGCCACTTCGTCGAGCTCGACGACTACGACATCTGGTCGGCCATCAAGGCCTGGGCCGGGCACCCGGATAAGGTGCTCAGCTACCTGGCCAAAAGCATCCTGCACCGCAACCTGCTCAAAATCGTGCTGGCTCCCGAGCCCTTCGACGAAGATTTCAAGCTGGGCATTCAGGAGCTGATTGCCGAGAAATTCAACCTGCCGATGGAGGAAGCCGCGCTCCTCATGATTCCGGGCCGGCTGAGCAACAGCGCCTACAACGCCGAAAGCCAGGAACCCATCGAAATCCTGACCAAGAAAGGGGATGTCATCAACGTGATGGAGGCCTCTGACCTTCCCAACATCAAAGCCCTGAGCCAGCGGGTAGAGAAGTTCTACATCTGCTACCCGAAAGAGATTGTGTAAGTTTTGGAGCTTGGTGCGTAGCGCTTAGTGCTTGGTTTTCAATGGCCCGGTACATTCGGGCAAGCATCTACCCAACCCCAAGCACCAAGCACTAAGCACCAAGCACTATTTTTGCCGCCTATGGAATTTACCGTTCAGCAGATTGCCGAAGTGCTCGGCGGCACCGTGGAGGGCGATGCCAGCCAGCGCGTCACCAGCCTCGCCAAGATTGAGGAAGCCCAGGCCGGGGCGCTTACCTTCCTGTCCAACAGCAAATACGAGCCGTTTCTCTACGAAACCGGGGCCACGGCCGTCATCGTCGGCCGCGAGCAGGCGTTGCGCCAGGCCGTGGGTCCGGCCCTGATTCGGGTCGAAAATCCCTACCTCGCCTTCAGCCAACTGCTGGAGTTTTATGCCCAGGCCACCCGCACGGGCAAGCGCGGCATCGAGCAGCCGTCGTTTATGGCCGAGAGCGCCGAAATCGGGACCGGACACTACCGGGGGGCATTTTCCTACATCGGCGAGAACTGCCGGCTGGGCGACAATGTGCAGATTTTCCCGCAGGCCTACATCGGCGACCGGGTGACCATCGGCGAGGGCAGTATTATTCACGCCGGGGCCAAAATCTACCCGGATACCGTTATTGGCAGCTTCTGCGTCATCAAGGCCGGGGCGGTAGTGGGGTCTGATGGGTTCGGTTTTGCCCCGCAGCCCGACGGAACCTATAAGACTATCCCGCAGATTGGCAACGTGGTACTGGGCGACTACGTCAGCATTGGGGCCAATGCCACCATCGACTGCGCCACTATGGGCTCGACCCGTGTGGGTGAGGGCAGCAAAATTGATAACCTCGTGCAGCTGGCCCACAACGTGGAAATCGGCCAACACACCGTCATCGCCTCGCAGACGGGCATTGCCGGCTCGGCCAAAATTGGCAACTATTGCGTGCTGGCCGGACAGGTGGGCATGGCCGGACACGTGAGCCTGGCCAACAAAACCACCGTTACGGCCCAATCGGGGGTGGGCAAGAACGTGAAGCAGGAAGGCACTATTCTGCAGGGCTCCACGGCCTTTGACTTCAAGCAGAACCAGCGGGCCCAGATTGTGTTCCGCCGCCTGCCCGAGCTGGAGCAGCGCGTCGTGGCGTTGGAGAAGGCCCAAAACACGACGGAAAAGCCCTAGCTTTGCGGCGGGAAAGCTGCCATCGGTACGCTCCAAACGGCAAGTATCTCCCTTTGCATTCGACACCCAAAAGCATGCAGCTGGAAGCTTACAGCTTATAGCTCACCCCAATGAACGACAAGCAACACACCATAAAAGCGCCCGTGACGGTGCGCGGCGTTGGCCTGCACACCGGCGTGGAAGCAACCATGACGTTTTGCCCCGCGCCCGTGGGCCACGGCTACAAGTTTCAGCGCGTCGACTTGCCCGGCCAGCCCGTAGTGGATGCCGACGTGGACAACGTGGTGGACCTAAGCCGGGGCACCACCATCGAGCAGAACGGGGCGCGCGTGAACACCGTGGAGCATACGCTGGCCGCCCTGGTGGGCCTGCAGCTCGACAACGTACTCATTCAGCTCTCCGGTCCCGAGCCGCCCATCATGGACGGGTCGTCGGCCGAGTTCATCAAGGCCATCAACACCGTAGGTCTCGAGGAACAGAACGCCCTGCGCAACTACTACGAGATTCCGGAAAGCATTCGGTACGTGGACAATGCGCGCGGGGTGGAAATCGCGGCCCTGCCCCTGCCCGACTACCGCCTCACGGTGATGGTGGACTACAACTCGCCGGTGCTGGGCTCGCAGCATGCCACGCTCACGGATATCGGCCTGTTTGCCGACGAGATTGCCTCTTCGCGCACGTTCTGCTTTTTGCACGAGCTGGAGATGCTCTACAAGAACAACCTTATCCGGGGCGGCGATTTGAGCAACGCCATCGTGGTGGTGGACCGCGTGGTGAGCGACGACGAGCTGAATGACCTGGCCAAGATGCTGGGCAAGCCCCGCGTAGCCGTCAAGAAGGAAGGCATCCTCAACAACGTGGACCTGCGCCACAAGAACGAGCCCGCCCGCCACAAGCTGCTCGACCTCGTGGGCGACCTGGCCCTGGTGGGCCGCCCGCTCAAGGGCCAGATTCTGGCAGCCCGCCCCGGCCACGCGGCCAACGTGGCCTTCGCCAAGAAAATCAAGAAGAAGATGCTGGAGGCCCGCAGCAACCCCGTGCCCCTCTACGACCCCGCCCGCGAGCCGGTGATGGACATCAACCGCATCATGCAGGTACTGCCCCACCGCTACCCCTTCCTGCTGATTGACAAGGTAGTGCACCTCGACGACCAGGTGGTGACGGCTGTGAAGAACGTGACCATGAATGAGCCCTTCTTCCAGGGCCACTTCCCCGGCAACCCCGTGATGCCCGGCGTGCTCCAGATTGAGGGCCTGGCCCAGACCGGCGGCATCCTGGTGATGAATACCGTGCCCGACCCCGAGAACTACTGGCAGTATTTCCTGGGCATCGAAAATGCCCGCTTCCGCAAAAAAGTGCTGCCCGGCGATACTATTGTGTATCATTGCCAACTCCTGGCCCCTATCAAGCGCGGCATTGCCAAAATGCGCGGCCAGGCTTTCGTGAACGGCAAAGTAGTGTGCGAGGCCGAAATGAGCGCCGCCATCGTCCGCAAAGACGCTTAGTTTTTAATTATAAATTATGAATTATGAATTATGAATGGGCCTGAAGGATTTCCGCTCCCATTTGCAACTCATAACTCATAATTCATAATTCATAATTTTCTGAAAGAAGAATGATTTCCCCCCTCGCCTACATCCATCCCGAAGCCCGCCTTGCGCCGGGTGTTACCGTCGAGCCGTTTACCACCATTGCGGCGGACGTTGAAATTGGGGAAGGAACCTGGATTGGGCCGAATGTAACTATTATGAGCGGCACGCGCATCGGGGCGCACTGCCAGGTATTTCCGGGCGCGGTAATTGGCGCGGTGCCCCAGGACTTGAAGTTCGCCGGGGAGCGCACCACGGCCGAAATCGGCGACTATACCGTGCTGCGGGAGTGCGTGACCGTGAACCGCGGCACCGTGGACCGGGGCCGCACCGTGGTGGGCAGCCACTGCCTGCTGCAAGCCTACGTGCACGTGGCCCACGACTGCACCATCGGCAACCACTGCGTGATTTCGAACTCGGTGCAGATTGCCGGCCACGTCACGGTGGGCGACTGGGCCATTCTGGGCGGCACCTCGGCCATTCATCAGTTCGTGAGCATCGGAACGCACGCCTTCGTGGGCGGCGGCTCGCTTGTGCGCAAAGATGTGCCCCCCTTCGTGAAGGCGGCCCGCGAGCCCCTCACCTACGCCGGCGTGAACTCGGTGGGCCTGCGCCGCCGGGGCTTTAGCGAAGAGCAGGTAACGAGCCTGCACAACCTGTACCGCCTGCTGTTTCTGGGGGGCCTGAACACCCAGGATGCGCTGGCTCGCATCGAAGCCGAGATTGAGCCGTTTGCCGAGCGTGACCACGCCATTGAGTTTATCAAGGCGGCTACGCGCGGCATCATTAAAGGTCCCAAGCGCGACCGGGCCGCCGAAACCGAGTTGGAGTAGCTTCGGCTCCGCCAATTGTTAATTGTTAATTGCTCATTGTTAATTGAAGCAACTGGCCTGGGCAAGCGCTTCCGGCGCGACTGGATTTTCCGGGGCCTCACGCGCACGTTCCGGCCGGGCAGCGCCACGGCCGTGCTCGGCCCCAACGGGGCGGGCAAAAGCACGCTGCTGAACACCTTTTCGGGCCAGCTGCTGCCCACCGAGGGCACCCTCACCTTCGCGATGGCTGGCCGCCCGCTGGCCGTGGAAGCCCTGCCCCGGCACCTGGCCTACGCCGCGCCCTACCTGGAGCTGCTGGAGGAACTGACGCTGCTGGAGCTGCTGCGCTTTCATACCCGCTTCAAGCCGCTCCGGCCCGGGGTATCCGTTGAGCAGCTCATCGAAATAATGTACCTGGGAAAAGCCCGGCAGCAGCTGGTGCGCGAATTTTCGTCGGGCATGAAGAAGCGCATCAAGCTGGGCCTGGCCCTGTACGCCGAC
>JANXMN010000406.1 GCA_025354605.1 Hymenobacter sp.
TCTCTACCGCTTCGTCCGGGCCGTTCAACGAAGCGGTAGAGATGCTTCGACAAGCGGACGCCAGATGGGCATGACGGCCTAATACCTCGTTTAATTTTGTGCAGGCACTTAATTGCTAATTGCCCCCACCCCTTCCACAATCGTGGTCTGATACGTTTCGGGGCGGCGGCCAAACTGCTGCTCAAAGGCCTCCGATACGCTTGTAATGAACGCCTCCACCTGCTCCGGCACCACCAGGTTGATGGTGCAGCCGCCGAAGCCGCCGCCCATCATGCGAGCGCCCAACACGCCGGGCAGGCCGCGGGCAGCCGCCACCAGCGCGTCGAGCTCGGCGCAGCTCACCGCGTAGTCGTCGCGCAGGCCGGCGTGGCTGGCGTACATCTGCTGGCCGAAGGCGGCGAGGTTGCCGGCTTCGAGGTGGCGGCAAGCGGCTTCCACGCGGGCATTTTCCTGCACAATGAAGGCGCAGCGGCGGTACACGGTGTCGTCCAGCTCGGCGCGCACGGCCGCGAGTCGCGCCAGGGTAGCATCGCGCAGGGTGGTCACGTCGGGGTAGTGTAGCCGGAGGACAGCCACGCCGCGCTCGCACTCTTGGCGGCGGGTGTTGTAGGCGGTGCTGGCCAGGCTATGCTTCACGCCCGAGTTCACGAGCACGAGGCGGCAGGCGGCGGTATCGAAGGGAAAATACTGATAGTCGAGCGAGCGGCAGTCGAGGCGCACTACCTGGCCGGCGCGGCCAAAAAGGCTGGCAAACTGGTCCATGATGCCGCACTGCACGCCAGCGTAAGTCTGCTCGGCCAGCTGGGCGATGCGGGCCAGCTCCAGGCGGTCGAAGCCGGTGTGCAGCAGCTCGTTCAGGGCGAAGGCCAGGCCGCACTCCACGGCCGCCGACGACGACATGCCCGCCCCCATCGGCACGGTGCCGGCCAGCACGCAGTCGAACCCCGGCACGGCCACCCCGCGCCACTGAAACTCGTTGGCCACGCCCAGCAGGTAGTTGGCCCATGGCACCGGGCCGGGGCTGATGTCGGCCGCGCTGGCCAGCTCCACCGTTTCGTCGCCGAGGTCGTGGGCCACAAGGCGAATTTGCGAGCCGCCGTTCAGGCCCACGGCGAAGCTGATTTCCTTGTCGACGGCCGCCGGCAGCACGAAGCCGCCGTTGTAGTCGGTGTGCTCACCAATCAGGTTGACGCGGCCCGGGGCGCGCACCAGCAGCGGCGCGTAGCCAAAGCGCAGCTCAAAAACGGCCTGCACGGCCTGCATCTGGGGAGTTGGCATGGGGGGCAAGTTCGGGCAAAATCAACCAGCAAACCAGCCAAACAGATTAAGAAATCAGCCAACCACTGTCGAGGCGCACAACTGTGGCGCGTTGTTGAATAGCGCGCATAATGCCCGGGTAGCCCTGCTGTGAAATGTCGCCGCCGGGCCGCTAGGGTCAGCACCCAATCCCCTTCAGCTGCCGCAGAATTACGCGTGCTACGACTTTTTGGGTTCCAGCGCCATGCCGCACACCGGGCACTTGCCGGGCTGGCTGCTCAGGCTGCCCTCGCAGCGCATGGGGCACTCGTAGCGGGCGGCAGTGGCCGGGGGGGCGGCATGCCTGGCGGTGTCGGGCGCGGCGGCCGTGGCGGTAGCGGCCGGCGCGGCAGTAGCAGCGGGCGGGCGGTTTTCGCCGCAACCGGCCAGGCTTAATAGCACGGCCCCGAAGGCCGGAAACAGGGAGGAACGCAGGGTGGAGCGCATCATAGGAGCGGATAATTAGCTGCCGTGAGCCGCAATGGGCGGCCAGCCAGCTCCCAAAGGTAAACGAGGCGCGGCCAGCCCCTATTCGAAGCCCTTGCTGCCCGCGTCGTCGGACTGGTCGGGTTTCTGGTTCTTGCGCGGGGAGGCGGTCTCGTTGCCGAAGCGGTAGCTGAAGCCCAGGTACAGAATGCGCGACTCGCGCTTGTTGCGGGCCTGCGAGTCGAAGCCCGGCCCGGCGGCGTCGAAGTTGAACTGCTGGGTATTGAACACGTCGGACAGCCGCAGGGTGATGGCCCCTTTATCCTTTAGCACCAACTGCTTGGCGGCCAGCTCTAGGCTGGCTTGGGTGAGGCGGCGGCCCTGGGCCGTGACCACCGGCGAGCGGTAGTTGCCCGAAAGCTGCACGTCGAGCTTTTTGGTGGCGGCCAGCGTGGTGTTCAGGCGGGCCGAGTACACGAAATTGCTGTTGTTGAAGTCGGCGTTGGTGGGCGTCGAGCCCTGAATGATGCGCCGGAAAGCCGAGCTGTTGAGGCTGACTTTGCCCCGGCTACCCAGCGTGGTGGCCGCCACCGCCTCCAGCCCGTAGCTGATTTCGTGGCCCACGTTCAGGCGCAGGTTGTTGGTAACGGTGGAATTAGTGACCGCGTCGAAGAAAAACGGGTTGCGGATGTTGGTGATGGTGTTTTCCTCGTAGCGGTAGAAGGCCGTGCCGCTGAGCTGGCTGCCGGCCCCGAAAAACTTCTGCTCGCCCAGCTCCAGCGCGTGCACGAACTCGGGGCGCAGCTGCGGGTTGCCGGTGCGCAGGTTCAGCGGGTCGGTGCGGTCGGGGAAGGGGTTGAGCTCGTCGGCACCGGGGCGCTGCACGCGGCGCGAGTAGCTGAGCTGCACGCGGTGCTCGTCGCTGAGGTCGTAGGCCAGCACGGCACTCGGAAACAGGTTCAGGTAGCTGCGCGTGAAGTGGGCATCCGTACTTGCACGGGCCTGGTCGCCGCGGGTGTCGGTTTGCTCCAGGCGCAGGCCCAGCTGGTAGCTGAAGGCCCCGGCCACGTTGGCATAAGTGCCGTAGGCGGCCTGGATGTACTCCTGGTACACGAAGCGGTTCGAGGGGTCGAAGGCCAGGCCGGGCTGGCTGTGGTACTGGTAGTTGTTGTCGTAGCGGCGCGAAATACTCTTGGCTCCCAGCTCGTAGCGGCCTTTCGCGCCGACGGGCATCACGTAGTCGACCTGGGCCGACGCCTGGTCGGTATGGTCGTCGAAATACTGCTGCTGGGCGGCGGAGCGGCCGGCCGGGTTGGCGCGGTAGGCCACATCCGAATTCACCGAGAGCTGGGTGATGATGGGCGTGTAGATGACGCTGGCCGTGAGCTCGCGCCGCTTTTGGGCAGGCCAGAGGCGGCGGTAGTCGAGGCTGAAATCGGCCTGGCGGCTGGTGCCGGTGTTCCGGTTGGCGCGGTCAGAATTGCCCAGGGCCGGCATTTCGCCAGTGGTCTGGTTCACCTGCTCGGAATGAATGTCCTCCCGGTTATCCTGGTGGTTGAAGCGCGGCTGCACGGCCAGCGTCAGGGTCTGGTCGGGGGTGAGGGCGTAATCCAGGCCCAGGCGCACGGCGTGGCCGATGCCCTGGAACACGCCGGTGCGGTCCTGGGTCAGCAGCACGGTGGTGTCGCGGCGGGTGGTGCGCTGGCGCAGCGAACCGTAGCCCGTGCGCCGGTCGTCGCGGAAGTCGTACGAGCCGAACACGTTGAACTTGCCCTGGTGGTAGTTCAGGTTCAGGGAAGTGTTGTACTTGTCGCCGGTGCCGGCCGTGGCGCTGGCCTGGCCGTTCCAGCCGTCCTGCCGCTGCTTTTTGAGCACAATGTTGAGGATGCCGGCCGTGCCCTCAGCATCGTAGCGGGCCGACGGGTTGGTGATGACTTCGATGGTCTGAATACTGCTGGCCGGCAGCTGGTCGAGGGACACGCCGGTGGGCTTACCGTCCACGAACACCTTCACGTTGGCCGAGCCGCGCAAACTCACCACGCCATTCTGGTCCACGGTCACGCTAGGCACGTTTTGCAGCACATCCACGGCCGTGCCGCCGGTGGCGGTCAGGTCCTTGGTCACGTCGATGACCTTCTTGTCGAGGTTGTCGGTCACGATGGCGCGCTGGCCCTGCACCACCACTTCGGCCAGCTTGGTGGCGGCCGTGCGCAGGCGCAGCGGGCCGAGGGCCAGGATGGGCGCGGCGGCCGTCAGCTCCACGGGGCGCAGGCCGGTGCGGTAGCCCACCACGGTGGCCTTCAGCACGTAGCGACCCAGGGGCACTTTCTCCAGAGCAAAAGCCCCGGTTTCCAGCGTCTGCGCGCCGGCCACGAAGCTGGAGTCGGCGGCCCGCAGCAGCACCACGCCCGCGTAGGGCAGCGGCTGCTGGCTGGCCGCGTCGAGCAGGGTGCCGCTCACCCGGCCGGGTCCCTGGGCGGCCGCGCCCAAAGCCGCCAGCAGTAGCATGAGCATCAGCAGCTTCGGACTGATTTTCAAGCTGAAGATATTCCAAACATAAAAAAGCCGCCCCAGGCTGGCGGCTCGCCGGGCCTTACCGGCCCGCTGCTTCACTCCAAACATTCGCTATTTCTCTGTTTTTTATCGGCGGAATAGTCCCGCGCTTACGCACTCCCGCTCCAGACCACCGCAAAGCTCCACCCGAAAACTGGAGAAAAACTGGCCGCCGGGGCAGTGCACAGACGCAGCCCCGGGCGGCAGGTTGCCCGGGCGGGCAGGTCGGCGATGCAGGGGCGGAGCTTGCCCCCGCCCATCGTTGAACGGATTGCGACTGAATCGTTCGATGGGCGGGGGCAAGTCCCGCTCAGGGCTTGGCGAAGCGGGGGTCGCGGATAAATGTCGAGTCGGTGAGCGTGCGCAGGAAAGCCACGATTTTGGCCTTCTCATCGGTCGTCAAATCCAGGGTGAAGCTGCGCTGGGCGGGGTCGTTGGTGGTATTGAGCAGCAGCGGGTCGAGGTTCGGGCTGCCGAAGGCAATGTGCTCGTTATAGTGGCCAACCACGGCTTCGAGGGTGGCGAAGCGGCCGTCGTGCATGTAGGGCGCGGTCAGGGCCACGTTGCGCAGCGAGGGCACCCGGAACTTGCCGTTGTCGGCGGCCAGGCCGGTTTGCGCGCCCCGGCCCAGGTCGGTGAAGCTGGCATCGAGGCCGTTGTTGCGGAAGTTGTGGTCGGTTTGCAGGTTACCGGCGTGGCAGTCACCGCAGTTGCCGCCGCGCCGCGTGCCATCGGGGTGGGTGATGAACAGCACGAGGCCCTGCACCTCGTAGGCATTCAGGGCCGTGCGGTCGCCCTTGCTGTAGCGGTCGAAGCGCGAGCTGCCCGACACCAGCGTGCGCTCGAACTGCGCCAGCGCTTTCAGCATGTTCGCCTCGGTGAGAGTGCTGCTGCCAAACGCCCGGCGGAACAGCGGCGGGTAAGTCGTGCTGGCTTGCAGGCGAGCCACGCCGGCCGCCAGGGTCTGGTGCATCTCCACCGGATTTTCGATGGGAATGCGGGCCTGGTTTTCGAGCGTGGTGGCGGCCCCGTCCCAAGTGAGGGTGGGCTCCCAGGCCAGGTTGCCCAGCGCCATGGCGCTGCGCGGAGTGCGGCCGCCCTGCACGCCCTGCGCGTGGGCCAGCCCATCAGTAAAGGCCAGCTCCTGGCGGTGGCAGCTGGCGCAGGAGACAGTGGCGTCCACCGACAGGCCCTTTTCATAGAACAACTGCCGGCCCAGGGCCACGCCTTCCACCGTCAGGGGGTTGTCGGCCGGCTGAGCGGGCAGGGCCGGGAAATTGGTGGGCACGCTCAGCACGTAGGGCGTGGGCGGCACCACCGGCCCCTCGGGGTCGGCGGGCGCTACGGGAGTATCGCGGCCGTCGGAAGTGCAGGCAGCCAGCCCCAGCAGCAGGGCCAGCAGGCCCCCGCGCCCGGCCCGGCAGGCTGTCCGGGCAAACCCGGCCGTCGTACGGCGCATAGTCAGGGGCTTCATAGTCGTCGGTAACGGTGGGGTCATCGGGCAGACGCGCGGCCGGCCCGAAAAGTGCCGCTCAGCCGCCGCCGGCTCCGGGTAAAGTTAGGGCGTATCCAGCTACAACTCCAGCTCGAAGCTGACAATGGTGCCCCGCCCCGGCTGCGCCTGAATGGCCAGCTCGCCACCCATTAGCGCCACCCGGTTGCGCACCCCCGCCAGCCCAATGCCGGCCAGCGGCTCATCGGCCAGCGCGGCGGGGTCGAAGCCGCAGCCGTTGTCTTCCACGCTCACGAACAAGCGACCCTGCTCGTGGGCCACGTGCACCTCCACCTCGGTGGCGCGGGCGTGTTTCATCACGTTGTTGAGCAGCTCCTGCACGGTGCGGTACACCCCAATTTCGACCGGGGCCGCCAGCCGCTGCTCCAGCCCGGCCAGGTGCAGGTGCAGAGGCAGACGGGCCGGAGCAATGCGCTTCACCAGCGCTTCCAGGGCCGTACGCAGGCCAAAATCCTCCAGAATGCCGGGCGTGAGCTCGAAGGAGATGGTGCGGGTGGTTCGGATAGCATCCTGGAGCAGCCGCAGCGTGTCGCGCGGCTTGGGCGGCACGCCGTCGGGACCGTCGAGGCTGAGCTTCGTGGCGTAGAGCAGCTGGCCCAGGCCGTTGTGCAGGGCCTCGGCAATGCGCTTGCGCTCGGTTTCCTGGGTGGCGAGAATGGCGGCCAGCACTTCCTGCTGCTGGCGCAGGCGCAGCTGGGTGGCCTCTTCGGCCAGGCGGTCGCGCTCGGTCACATCCCGAAACAGGATGAGTACGCCGCCACCCTGCCCCGGCCCGGCCGGTTGCAGCGGCACGTAATGCACGTCGAAGTGGCCGGGGCGGGGCGGCGAAGTCTGGCTCACGTGGTCGGTGCGCTGCCCGGCCTGGGCGCGGGCCAGGTCGGCCCGCGCCATTTCGCTGATGTGGGGCAGCACCTCCACCAGGCGCTGGCCCACCACCTCGGCCGCGCTGCGGCCAAAGTAGCGTGTGGCTTCGGCGTTCCAGAGGCGCACACGCCCGTCGGCATCGAGCGAAACAATGGCATCGACGCTGTTTTCGAGCAGGCTGCGGCTGAAGTCGCGCTCGGCCTGGAGCTGGTGCTGCTGGTGCATGGTTTCCGACACGTCGAACGACAGCATCACGGCCTGCTGGCGCTGCTCATCGAAAAAGCCGTAGCTCTGGAAGGCTATCGGTTCGCCCGTGGTGGTCATTTGCGTCAGAAACTCCACCTGCCCACCCTTGAGCACCTCCAGCACTTCAGGCCGGATGGCCGGAAATACCTCGCGCAGGTTGCGGCCCACCAGCGCCCCGGGAGCCAGCCCCAGCGCCTGCAACCCTGCCCCCACCGATTCGAGGTAGTTTCCGTCGGGGCTCAGGCGCGAGAGCACCATGGGCATGTGGGCCAGCAGCCGCTCCAGCACCAGGCTTTTGTAATTGAGCTCATCCTGCACGGCGCGTTGGGCCGTGCTGTCGCGCAGCACCCCGGTAAAACCGGTGCTGTGGCCCTGCTCGTTGGTGGTAGCCCGGCCGGCCATGCTGGCGTAGTGCACGCTGCCATCGGCCCACTGCACCCGAAAGTCAAGCTCCAGAGGCTGCTGGGTGGCAATTGCAGCCTGCAGGCTGCCCCAGGCCCGGCCCTGGTCGGCGCGCACAATAGTGGCCTCCAGCATGGCCAGGGGCAGCGGCTCGGAGCCGGGGGACTGGCCTAGCACAGCCCGGGCGGTGGAGTCACCATCGACTAGGTTGGTGGCGAAATCCCAGGTAAACACGCCGATTTGCGAGGCGCGCAGAGCCAGGCTCAGACGGGCCTCGCTCTCGCGCAGCAGCTGAGCGGCGGTGCGGGCTGCGGTCACGTCGCGCCACACAATGTACACCAGTGGAGCCCCGCCTTCCGACTCGATGGCGGTGAGCACGGCCTCCACCCAAACGCCCTCGCCGGAGTG
Source organism: Hymenobacter sp. (assembly GCA_025354605.1). Classification (GTDB taxonomy): domain Bacteria; phylum Bacteroidota; class Bacteroidia; order Cytophagales; family Hymenobacteraceae; genus Hymenobacter. Next base: position 7,709 of record JANXMN010000406.1, read on the forward strand.
CCGGCGCAGCAGCTTTTCGCAGCGGTGCGAGCCGGTGCGCAGGGCCTCGGCTATCGTCGTCCGAAACAGGTCGGCGGTGAGCTGGCCATCGGGCTGGCGCTCGGGGGCGAAAGCCGCCGCCGGCCGGCCCACCAGGTGCTCGCGCCCGGGCAGGCCCAGCAGGGCCAGGGCGGCCTCGTTGCAATCGACGTAATATGCCCCTTGCAGCAGCACCACGGCATCGGCACTGTGGGTGAAGAGCTGGCGGAAGCAGGCTTCGCTGGTGGCCTGGGCCTCGGCGGCCAGCCGGCGGGCGGTAGTGTCCAGCAGGGCCAGGCGGCACTGCGGACCTTCGGGCGTATCCACGCGCAGGCCTTCGAGCTGCGCGAAACAAGTGCTGCCGTCTTCGCGCACCAAGCGCAGCTCGGTCTGCTGCGGCGAGTCGGTGGCCAGCACCCGTAGCAGAAACTGGTGGAAGTCGGGGCGTTGCGCCAACGGCACGAACAGGGCGAAGCGCCGCCCCGCCAGCAGCGGCCGCCCGGCTCCCAGCAGCTGGCTGGCGCGCATGTTCAACTGCTCGATTATGCCCAGCGGGCTGAGCACGCAGTAGCTAATGGGAGCAAAGTCGAACAGGTCGACGTACTGGTGGCGGGCGGCTTCGGCTTCGGCCTGGGCCAGCAGCAGCTCCTCATGCTGCATCTCCAGCTCAAGCTGGTGCGCCTGCAGTTCCTGCACCAGGCGCTGCACGTCGGCGGGGGTGCGCGGGTCCACGGCCTGAGTGAGCAGGTGGCGGCGCTGCTCGGCCCGGGCGCGCAGGGCCAGCAGGGCGGCATCGGCGGGCGGCGGGCCGGGTGGCAGGTTGGGCAGCAGCATGGGCAATGGGCGGATTGAAGAAATTCGCCCGGTGAAGATAAGCCGCTGCCGGATGGGAGCGGCGCGCCCGGGCCGGGCACCGGGAGCGCCCGGACGGCCCGCCGGGCGGCGATTCTCGTAGTTGCCACCGCCGCGATGTTAGCCCCCGCCGCTAGCTCCCAAACTCCTGGGCCAGCCAGGCCAGGGCGGCGGGCTCCGTCAGGAAAGTGCGCAAATGATAGGGCCGCCGGGGGTCGATGATGGTACGGAAGCTGGCCGCCAGACCCGGGTTGGTGCGCAGCAGCGGCACGGGCGAGCGCGCCACCAGGTAGGCCGCGCGCACGGGCTGCGGGTTGGCGGCTACCGCGCGGGGCATCCAGTCGGTGGCGAGCCAATGCAGCAGCGCGGAGCTGAGTGCCGAGCGTCGGCGCACGTCGAACAGCCATTGGGTGGCACCGTGGGCGAGGCCAGCGGCCAGTACGGCGTCGTAGTGGCGCTGCAGTTGGGCCAGCGGCGCTTCGGCCAGCCAGCGGGCCACCAGTACGCCCTGCGGTGTGAGGTAATCGAGCTGAAAAGTAGCGGCAGGCGGCATGGACAATGGCAGCAAGGCGTACAGATACGATATTATAGAAAACCCACCGATTAACTACCCGGCGGCCGGTCCGGTAAGCCAGGCCACGGCCTCGCCTTCGTCGCGGAACAGCTGCAGAACGTAGGGCTGGGGCAAATCCAGGGCCTCGTGCACGCTGGCCAGCAGGCGGCCGTCGCTGCGCACCGCCTCGGCGCGCAGAGCCGAGACGAGGTAGGCCAGGCGCAGGGGCTGAGTACAGGCCGCCGCCGCCCGGGGCAGCCACTCGAAGCTCACCCAGTTGGCGGCCTCTTCGCTGGGCAAATCGCGGCGGCGCACGTCAAGCAGCCAGCGGGTAGTGCCATGGGCCAGGCCGGCGGCCAGCACGGCGGCGTACTCTTCGCGCAGCTCAGGCAGCGGCGAGTCGGCAAACCAGCGCCCGGTGAGCAGGTCGAGGTCGGGGCGATAGGTGAGTTGAAGGGTATCAGACTCGAACATTGGCTGGGCAACTTAAAAAGTGCGTTGAATATACGTGCTTAACCATTACGCGCCCCGGTGGAGGGGCTGCCTCTCAGGCCAGCAGCCAGCGCCCAGCAGCACCTTCGTCGGCGAAGGCGTGCAGCAGGTAGGGCTGGCCAGACAGGGTGGCCAGCTGCACCACGGCGCGCAGCGCTGTATCGGCAGCCAGCTCGGCGGCGCGGGTGGGAGCTACCAGGATGGCCAGGCGCAGGGGGGCCGGCAGCAGCGCCTCCGCCCGGGGCAGCCAGTCGCTCACCACCCATTGGGCGCTGCGGTGGTCGGTATAGGGCCGCCGGCGCACGTCGAACAGCCGGCGGGCGGTGCGCAGCGCTTCGGGCAGCAGCAGCAGGGCCTCGTAGTCGCTGCGGGAAGTGGCCGTGCGCTCGTGGGAGGGCCAGCGCACGGTGAACACGTCGAGGTCAGGTCGGTAGTCGTAGTCGGGGAAGGCAGAATCGGTCATGGGCAGCGGGGGGAATAATGGGGCCAATGGCGTTGGCGAAGGTATTTGCCGAACCGAAGACCTAACTGCGCCCCGCGACGGGCGGGCTCCTGCCGCGACGAACGCAGCAAAGGCGGCGTTCTGCCGCTCATGCGCAGTGCTTCCGGCCCACGGAACGTCTACGCGGCCGGGGCCTGCAGCCAGTCCACGGCCTCGGCCTCGGCGATGAAGACGGCCGCCTCGTAGGGCTGAGTGGCCGCGATGGCGGCCTGCACCACCGGGGCGACGGCCGCATCGGTGCGCATTTGCTCCAGGCGCTGCATCGAGCTGAACACGGCCAGCCGCAGTGGGCGCGGGGCCAGCTGCGCGACGGCCGCCGGAAAGAATTCGCGGGTGAGCCAGGCAGTTTCGGCCAGGTCGAGCGGGCCCGAGCGGCGCGAGTCGAGCAGCCAGTTACTGCAGTTATGCTTCAGGGCCAGAGCCAGGGTATCGCGGTACGAGAACTGCGCTTCGGCCAAGGTATCGGGGCGCAGCCAGCGCAGAAAAATGATGTCGAGGTCGGGCCGGTGGCTAAGGATATAGGTGCTCAAAGGCGCAGGGATGGGAATGAAGTGAATACAACCCTTCGCGTATCGCTATGTTTTGGCCTGCTTGCCGGCTGGCCCCGGCAGCAACGGATTTGGTGAATAGCCGCGCAGCGCGTCAGGCAGCGCGGCGCGAACCATCGTTACCAGCCCCCTTCCAATTGGATTTTTTTACGCGGTAAAGATACGCCCCTACGTTCAGGATGAAATTTTTACACCGCTGCCTACCCGGGCTTACTCGCCCCAGTCCACCGGCCCCGCTATTGGTTGTCCCTTGCTCGGGCCGAACCATATGGGTCGGCAATTATACTCTCACGAAGTAGGGTGCGGGGCTTGCCCCCGCCCGTCGTTCGCACTGTTTCAACAATTCCTGGCAACGACGGGCG
>JANXMN010000418.1 GCA_025354605.1 Hymenobacter sp.
GTACTGACCTGGCTCGACGGCTTTTCAATTCTTACTTCGCTCGCTAAAATGGCTGACCTGCAAACCCAAATCGAAGCCGCCTGGGCCGACCGCGCCCTGCTCCAAACCCCCGAAACCAAAGCCGCCATCGAGCACGTCATCGAAGAGCTCGACAAAGGCCGCCTGCGCGTAGCCACCCCGGCCGCCGAAGACGGCGGTGACTGGAGCATCAACGAATGGGTGAAAAAGGCCGTCATCCTTTACTTTCCGCTGCGCCAGATGAGCACCCAGGAAGTAGGTCCGTTTGAGTACCACGACAAAATGGCGCTCAAAACCGACTACGCCGGCCAGCAGGTGCGCGTGGTGCCGCCCGCCGTGGCCCGCTACGGCGCGTTCCTGGCCCCCGGCGTTATCCTGATGCCCAGCTACACCAACATCGGGGCGTACGTGGGCGAGGGCACCATGGTGGACACCTGGGCAACCGTGGGCAGCTGCGCCCAAGTGGGCAAGGGCGTGCACCTGAGCGGCGGCGTAGGCTTGGGCGGGGTGCTGGAGCCCGTGCAAGCAGCCCCGGTCATCATTGAAGACGGCGCCTTCATCGGCTCGCGCAGCATCCTGGTCGAAGGCTGCCGCATCGGCAAGGAGGCCGTCATCGGCGCGGGCGTCACCATCACCGGCAGCACCAAAATCATCGACGTGACCGGCCCCGAGCCCAAGGAGTACCGTGGCTACGTGCCGCCGCGCTCGGTCGTCATTCCCGGCTCCATTCCGAAGCAGTTTCCGGCCGGCGAGTTTCAGGTGCCTTGCGCCCTCATCATCGGCCAGCGCAAGCCCAGCACGGACTTGAAAACTTCACTGAACGATGCATTGCGGGATTTTGGAGTTTCCGTTTAGCTATGAGTGCGTACTATTTCGATAACGAAGAAGTAGGATTGGCTCGAGAAACAAGCCATCCTTTTTTCGTTGAGCATGCGACGGCCGATTTTTATTATGATTGTGCCGATGAATTTTCTCCTATTGGTAACGATTCAGGGAATGATACTTTAGCTAATCTCGAAGAATGGTATCAGGAACGAAGCGCAGGAGCCAAAGCGGCAACGTTTCTTCGTAACTTGTTGGCCAACGATTGGGGATTTGATGTCGCTTATCTGGAGTTAACGGACCCAGCGCAAATGGATGCCATGTCGCGGGATGAACAATTATTGAATGGCGAAATTGACAAGGCTGTGATTTCAACTGCTTTCGGACAATTCAAAATTGCTGGTCAAGCTGATAAAGCCATACTACAAATGGCTGCTGATGCATTTCGACGACAACGCCACGAAGCTGAAAAAGCTGGTAAGCGCGAAAGTTATCCTTGGGAGTATGCTGAACAATTCCTAAGCCGGCTCGATATTATGGAAGCCGACCTTGCCGCAATGGCCAACAAAAAAGCCCGCTAATCAGCGGGCTTTTTTCATCAGGAGGCAAGCGAATTACACCCCCGCCTTCAGCTTCTCGCCAAATAGCGCCTTCACTTTGTCCACCTTGGGCCGGGCCACAAACTGGCAGTAGGGCTCGTGGCCGTGCAGGTTGAAGTAGTTCTGGTGATAGTCCTCGGCTGGGTAGAAGGGTGGGGCCGCGACAATTTCCGTGACCACGGGATTGGGAAAGGCGTGGCCGTCGTTGAGCTTCTGCCTATACTCCTCAGCGAGCTGCTTTTGCTCGTCGTTGTGGTAGTACACGCCCGAGCGGTATTGGGTGCCCACGTCGTTGCCCTGCCGGTTGGGGGTGGTCGGGTCGTGGGTTTTCCAGAATACCTCCAGCAACTCCTTGAAGCTGATGATGGCCGGGTCGAACGTGATATCGATTACCTCGTTGTGGCCCGTCAGGCCACTGCACACTTCTTTGTAAGTCGGGTTGGCGATGCGGCCACCGGTGTAACCGGAGACGACTTTCTCAACCCCTTTTAAGTTTTGAAATACGGCCTCGACGCACCAGAAGCAGCCGGCGCCAAATGTTGCTTTTTGCATGGGTAGGAAATTGATTCGTTGGTTGTACCTAACAACGCGGTAGACGCGGCAGAGGTTATTTCCTTGCAGCCGCCCCGATAAGTTGGGGGCCACTCCTGCACCCCCAAAACCCCGCCCCAACAAGTTGGCAGGCCCTGCCGTTATTCAAAAACCCAATCTCAACAAGTCGGGGGCCGCTCCCGGTATTCCAAAACCCGACCCCAACAAGTCGGGGGCCGCTTCCAATACCTCCAAAACCGACCCCAACAAGTTGGAACGGGCTTTAGGAGTACCGAAAGCGGCCCCCGACTTGTTGGGCCAAGCTTGCGTAGTCCTTACTTCCGAAACCGCTCGGCCACGACCAACTCCTTCGAGCCGGCGTTGTATTGGTAGAAGCCCTCGCCCGACTTCACGCCCAGGCGGCCGGCCATTGCCATATTTACCAGCAGGGGGCAGGGGGCATATTTGGGGTTGCCCAGGCCTTCGTGCAGCACCCGCAAAATGGCCAAGCACACATCAAGCCCGATAAAATCGGCTAGCTGCAGCGGGCCCATGGGGTGGGCCATGCCCAGTTTCATCACCGTGTCGATTTCCTCCACGCCGGCCACGCCTTCGAACAGCGAAATGATGGCCTCGTTAATCATGGGCATCAGAATGCGGTTGGCCACGAAGCCGGGGTAGTCATTCACTTCGGTGGGAGTTTTGCCCAACTGGCGCGACAAATCCATCACTTTGCTGGTCACGGCATTTGAGGTAGCGTAGCCGCGAATCACCTCCACCAGCTTCATCACCGGTACGGGGTTCATAAAGTGCATACCGATTACCTGCTGCGGCCGCTTGGTAACAGCCGCGATTTTAGTAATCGAAATCGACGAGGTGTTGGAGGCTAGAATGGCATCCGCCGGCGCGTATTGGTCGAGGTCGCGGAAGATTTGCAGCTTCAGGTCCACGTTTTCGGTGGCCGCTTCTATCACCAGGCCCACACCGGTCACGCCGGCTTCGAGCGAGGTGAAGGTTTTGAGGCGGCTTAGGGTGGCGGCTTTGTCGTCCTCCGACAGGGCAGCTTTGGCTACCTGTCGGTCGAGGTTTTTGGTGATGGTACCCAGGGCGCGGTCGAGGGCCGGCTGGCTGATGTCGATGAGGGCGACGGAAAAACCGTGCTGGGCAAATACGTGGGCAATGCCATTGCCCATGGTGCCGGAGCCAATAACGGCGACGTTCATAAAATGCGAAAGAAGTGTGGGTGGGATATGAAAAGCCGGTTTTTGACCTGCCGGCTACAAAGCTACGGCTGCGGGTCGAACCGCCATTTTGTTTAGCGCCACAGAAAAAAAATTCTAAAAAATAATATCCTTTTGAATTACCCCCCCGTACAATGCCCCAGAGACACTTCTCGCACTTTTCTCACCTCCCCTTCACACTCTTTCATACTTTCAGCCATGGGCAACCTCCTGTATATCATCGCCGTCATTCTCGTCATCATTTGGGCAGTTAGCTTCTTCGGCGGCTTCTTCACCGGTGGCATCATTCACGTTCTGCTGGTGATTGCCATCATTGCCATCCTGCTGCGCGTTATCAGCGGCCGAAGCGCGGTATAGTGCTTGCGCGCTTGCGTTAACTAAAAAACTCAAAAAGCCCCGCTGGATATTCCAGCGGGGCTTTTTGTTGCTTACGTGAGCAACTACTTGCCAATATTAAACAGGAAGTTGAAACGGATAACGGGATTGCCGTAAATGCTGTTGTTGAATGAATTATTGAAGTTATAAAGCACAAGAATATCGGCCGCTACCCGGTCGCTGATTGGGGTGCGGTAGCCGATGCCAGCCAGAGGGGACTCCACGGTTCGCGACCCGGTTAGAAATTTATTGTTTACAATAATAAAGTTGTTGTTCGCATCCACCACAGGAAGCTGCGCTTTCGTCACCTCGTATTCGGCGTGAACGAAAAACTGGTCCAGTATCTGAATCTGCGCGAATCCCTTCACCCCGATATTATTCAGGCTTAACGTAGGATTACCTTTGCCAAAAGTCTGATTGGTGTAAGCGTAGCTGATGCCGGGGCCAACTGCTACCCGGTCGTTGATGCGGTAGCCAATGGCCGGCGAAAGGCTAAGATTTAGCGAACCACCGTCGTAGTACACGTTCGAAGAATAGCCTATGCCAAAGCCCGAATAGATAAAAAACTTCGTGGACTGGTCAGCGTGCGCTTGAGCCGCTTTGCGCGTTTGCTCGCGGCCAGGCATCTCAAGGCCCGAAGGCGCGTCAGGTGTGGATTGCACGGGAGCCTGCTGGGCTGGCTCAGCCGGGGTAATGGGTGCGGGGGCCGGCTCCACGGGCCGGGCCGGCGCGGGCGGCGGGCCGGGTGGAGTGGTATTCAGCACCGGTTTATCCTGGGCCTGAACATGCAGGGTGGTGAGACTGGCGGCCGCCAGCAGTAAGGGAAGCAGATAGGTTTTCATGCAAAAAGGCGAAGTGAGGTGGGGAAGCAATTGGTGCCGGTTCGTAAACAAGCGGGACCGGAAAATTATTCATTTTCCGGTCCCAATTCGTCGATTGATTAAGCCAGCTGGTACATTTTTTGGCGCTGGGCCTTCAGGGTTTCGTCGGCCAGATATTCTTCGTAATTCATGCGGCGGTCGATGATGCCGCCCGGCGTGAGCTCGATAATGCGCGTGGCCACCGTGTCGATAAACTGCAAGTCGTGTGAGGCGAAGAGCATGGCACCGGTGTAGTCGCGCAGGCCATTGTTGAGAGCCTGAATGGATTCGAGGTCGAGGTGGTTCGTCGGGTCGTCGAGCACGAGCACGTTGCCGCTTTCGAGCATCATTTTCGAGAGCATGCAGCGCACTTTCTCGCCGCCGCTCAGCACGTTCGACTTCTTTTGCGACTCCTCGCCCGAGAACAGCATGCGGCCCAGCCAGCCGCGCACGAAGCTCTCGTCCTTATCAACCGAATACTGGCGCAGCCAGTCCACGAGGTTCATCTCGCCCGACTGGAAATACTTGTTGTTTTCCTTCGGGAAATAGCTCGGTGTAATCGTAGTGCCCCATTTAAAATCGCCGGTAGCGGGCGTAGCCTCCCCAAACAGGATATCAAACAGCAGCGAAGCGGCCCGGTCATCGCGGCCCACGATAGCCACCTTATCACCCTTGTCGAGCGAGAACGTTACGTTCTTGAACACGTGCTTGCCATCGACTTTGGCGCTCACGTTTTCAACGTTCAGCAGTTGGTTGCCGGGCTCGCGCTCGGGCTTGAAGGCGATGTATGGGTAGCGGCGCGACGAGGG
>JANXMN010000441.1 GCA_025354605.1 Hymenobacter sp.
CTCGAAACCCTGGGCCTGGCCGAGGCCCACCTGCCGCCCGGCGTGGAATACGCCCTGTACCGGGTAGTGCAGGAAGCTGTGCAGAACATCGTGAAGCACGCCCACGCCAGCGAAATCAACCTCCAGCTCATCTGCCACGCCGACGAGCTCACCCTGCTGGTGGAAGACAACGGTGTGGGCTTCGACCCGGCCACCCTGACGCCCGCCGCCGGCGTGGGCCTGCAGAACATGGGCAGCCGCCTGGCCTACCTCGGCGGCGAGCTGACGGTTGACAGCCGCCCCGGCCACGGCACTACCATTGCCGCCCGCTTGCCCCTGCCTACCTGAGCGGCCGGTCAGGCCCCTTTTTTGGGCCTTGCGCGGCAATTTATGATTGATTTTCAGGAGCTGGCCCTATAATCTGTTTACTTTAGGTGCGGTTTTGACAAAAAGCAAACTCCCCCTCAGAAACATCCCGCGCACCAGCACCTTTTGTAACTGCTGGTGGCCTGGCCGCCCATCTGCCCGCTCACTTATGCTGTCGTTGAAACCCGGAGCTTTTTTCCTGTTACTGCTGCTGCTCGCCCAGCCAGGGGCTATTCCGCGCGCAAGAGCGCAGCACCCCAGCGCCCGGGCCGACAGCCTGCAGCACCTGCTGGCTGCCAGCCGCCCCGATACCAACCGCGTCGAATACCTGATTCAGCTGGCCTGGGACCGCACCGACGACAACCCCTTGGCGGCAATTAGCTATGGCCGCCAGAGCCTGGCCCTGGCCCGGCAGCTGCACTTCCCGGTGGGGCAGTGCCGCTCGCTGCTGATGCTGGGCTGGGCCTTTATGCGCGCCGGCAACTACCCCATCGCCGTGCAAACCCAGTTCGAAGCCCGGCATCTGGCCGAACGCATCGGGTTTATCGGTGGCATCATCCACGCCGACAATGCCCTCGGCTATGCTTACGCCGAGCAGGGCAACTACCTGGCCGCCCTGGGCTACTACCGCCGGGCCAGCGCCTGCGCCCGGCAGCGGCACGACTACGTGCTGCTCACCCCCATTCTGGGCAACATCGGCCAGGCCTACCAGCAACTGGGCCAGGCCGACTCGGCCCGGCGCTACCTGCGCGAAGGCTATGCGTTCGACCGGCGCTTCCACGACCGGCACAGCGAAATCGGCGACCTCTCGCTACTCGGCGACGTGGAGGCCGGCAGCGGACATCCGGCTGAAGCCCGCCACTACTACCAGCAGTCCATCAACCGAGCCCAGAGTATGCCCGTTTCCTACGCGCTGTGCCGGGCTTGGCTGGGCCTGTCGCGCCTGGCCGGCCAGGCTGGCCAGCCCGAGCAGGCCCTGGCTTACGGCCGCGAAGCGTTGCGGGCCAGTCGGCAGGGCGGCTACGCCAAGGGTTTGTTTGAAGCCAGCAGCTACCTGGCCACCATTTTCAGCGCGCGCGGCGACCATGCCCAGGCCTACAGCTCGCTGGCGGCCGCCGTGGCCACCCGCGACAGCCTCTTTAGCAAGGCCAAAGTGGCCCAGATGCAGGCGCTGGCTTTTGGCGAGCAAATGCGCCAGCAGGCCCTGGCCGAAAAGCGCCTGGACTCGGTGGCGGAGCGGCGGCAGCGGCTCCTGCTGGGCTGCCTGCTGGGGCTGGCCCTGGCGGCCGGGTTCGCCTATTTGCTGCTGACCCGCCGGCAGTTGCGGCGGGAAGTAGAGTTTGGGCAGGAGCGGCAGCAGCTGGAGCGCCAGCGGGCCGCCGCCGTACTTGATGCGGAGGAGACCGAGCGCCGCCGCATCGGGGCCGACCTGCACGACGGGGTGGGCCAGCTCCTCACGGCCGCTAAGCTGAACCTGCACGCCCTGGGCGAAAGCTTGCTGCCGGCCCACAGCCCCGAGCAGTGCGAGCTGCTCGATACGGCCCTGAGCGTGGTAGATGAGAGCTTTCGCGAGGTGCGCAACATCAGCCACAACCTGATGCCCAATGCCCTGCGCCGGGGTGGCCTGGGCTCGGCGGTGCGCGATTTTCTGCTTAAAACTTCGCCTGATGGCCGCCTGCGCTTTTCGCTGAGCATGGTGGGCATGGACGATAACGGCCGCTTAGCCCCCGAAATGGAAGCCGTGCTGTTTCGCGTGATTCAGGAGTTGGTGCAGAACATCGTGAAGCACGCCGCCGCTACCGAAGTCACGCTGCACCTCGGGCGCCAGGGCAACGAGCTCACGGTGCTGGTCGAAGACAACGGCGTGGGCTTCGAGGCGGGCAACCTCGACCATGCGGCCGGCATTGGCCTGAAGAACATTGCCAGTCGCGTGGCCTATCTTGGCGGCAGCGTGCATTTCGACGGCCGGCCCGGCCACGGTACCAGCGTGAGCCTGGAAATTCCGCTGCCCGGCCTGCTGCGACGGACGGCATAAAACCGCATATTTCGGCAAGTGCATATAATTCGCAGTATGTTTGAAGCATCCGGGCCAGCCGGCTGTTACTAGGGCGCGCTCTGACCCGTTTGCTTATGTCCGAAAACTCTACTGCTACTGCTGCCGTCCGAATTAACTTGCTGCTGGTCGACGACCATCCGCTGGTGATTGAAGGAATCAAAACCCTGCTCCGCACCGATGCCAGCGTGCGCGTGGTGGCCCAGGCCAACTCCGGCCCCGAAGCCCTGCAAAAGCTGGCCCAGCATCCCGAAGTCGACGTGGTGCTGCTTGATTTGCACATGCCCGGCATGGACGGTATCGAGCTCACGCAGCGCATCCGGGCCGGGTTTCCGCAACTGCGGGTGCTGGCCCTGAGCATGTTTCATGACCACGCCTCCGTGACCGAGGTGCTGGCCGCCGGTGGCCTAGGCTACCTGCTGAAGAACACGACCAAAGCCGAGCTCAGTGCCGCCATTGCCGACGTGGCCGCTGGCCGTACCCACTTCAGCCAGGAGGTGGGCCAGACGCTGCTCCAAAACCTGGGCGGCTCCGGCCAGCGGGCCGCCGCCGACGCGGAAATTGTCCTCACCACCCGCGAGCGGGAAATTCTGCGCCTGGTAGCGGCCGAGAAGTCGAACCAGGACATTGCGGCCGCCCTCTTTATTTCGGAGCGCACCGTGGAAACCCACCGCAAGAACATCCTCACCAAAACCAACTGCAAGTCGGTGGTGGGCCTGATTCAGTATGCCATCCGGCACAAGCTGCTGACCTGAAGCGCGCCCGCCAGGGGAGGGGCGTGCGGCCCCGCCAGGTGGCCCCGAATACCAACGCCGGGTTTCACCGTTCTTTGTGGTGTCCAACCATGCGCGTTTCCTTCTGCCGCGCCCCCGTTCATGTCCCGTTTGCTTGCGTTGCTGCTGTTGTTGCTGCCCGGTTTTGCCGATGCCCAAACGCCCTTCGTGCCCGACGACCGGGCGTATTACGGCCTGATAAACCGGGGCAGCGGCCGCTGCCTCGACCTGACCAGCGCCGGCACTGCCAGCGGCACGGCCACCGTGCAGTGGGAGTTCACGCACGCGCTTAGCCAGCAGTGGCGCTTCGTGCCCATCCGGGCCGGCAGCGAGTACTACCGCATCGAGGCGCGCCACAGCAGCCAGTGCCTCACGGTGGAGAAGGCCGGCGAGGGCACGGCGCTGGTGCAGCGGCCGTTTCAGGGCGGCGAGCAGCAGCAGTGGAAGCTGGTGCCGGCTGGGCCGCTGGGCAGCTTTCAGCTCGAAAACAAGAGCGAGGCCCGGGTGGCCGCCCTGGCGGTATCGGATAAATTTAACGGCACGGCCGTGGTACTGCAGAAAAACAATGGCCGCGCCACCCAGCAGTGGCGGTTGTTCCGGCTGCGCCTCAACGTGCTGGAAGGCCCCTCGCCCTTCGGGGTGCCCCGGCTGCTGGCCGGCGCGGTCAATACCATCGGCAATGAGCTGCACCCGCTGCTGAGCCCCGACGGCACGGCCCTGTACTTCGCCCGCACTAAGTTTGCCGGCAACACCGAGGGCAATACCGACTCGGGCGATGCCTGGCGGAGCGAAAGCAAGGACCACGGCCAGACCTGGGGCCCGCCCGTGCGGCTGGATGCCCTCAACACCCAGCAGAACAACGAGGTGGTGGCCGCCCGGGCCGATAAGGTGGTGGTGCGCGGTACCTACGAGCCCGGCGCTTTCCGCGACGAAGGCATCAGCCACCTCCCGGTGGTGGCGGCTACCAGCGGCGCGGCCAAGGGCGTGCATCCGGTGCCCATCGCCATCAACAACCTGTACTCGGCCTCGCCGGCCACGGGCTTTTTCGTGAGTGCCGACGAAAAGCTGCTGCTGCTCTCGCTGGAGCGCGGCGACTCGGAGGGCGGCAACGACCTGTACCTGAGCCGCCGCCGCGCCGATGGCGGCTATGGCGACCCCCTGAGCCTGGGGCCGGTGCTGAACTCGCCGGGCTTCGACTTCGCCCCCTGGCTGGCCCCCGACGGCAAAACCCTGTATTTCGCCTCCTACGGCCACATGGGCTACGGCTCGGCCGACCTGTTCGTGAGCACCCGGCTCGACGACTCCTGGACGCGCTGGAGCGAGCCCCGCAACCTCGGCCCGGCCCTGAACGGCCCCGGCTTCAACGCCTACCTGAGTTTGAGCGCCGACGGCAAAACGGCCTACTTTTCGTCGTCGGCCACGGCCAACGGCACCAAGGACATCTGGCGCACCGGCCGCGCCGTACCGGCCGACTCGCTGCCCAAATCCGCCGAAGTGGCCGAGGTGTCGGAAGCCAACGGCCGCGCTTATCTGAGCGGCCGCGTGCTCGATGCCCGCACTAAGCAGCCGATTCCCGGCGCGCTAGTGAAGGCCAACCTGCTGGGCACCGGCCGCAACAGCACGCAGTTCAACGCTTCGGTGCGCTCCGACAACTCGGGCAACTACCAGATGTCGCTGCTGCCCGGCCGCTACGCGCTGAGCGCTGTAGGCGGCCTACTCACGATGGCCGACACGCTGGCCGCCAGCGGCTCGCCCCGGCGCGACCTGCTGCTGCGCCCGGCGGCGGTGGGCGACAAAGTCGACCTGCCCAGCATCATTTTCGCCCAGGGCAAGGCCACGCTGCTGGGCTCGTCGTTTCTGGAGCTCAACCGCTTGGCCATTGCCCTGCAGGCCAGCCCCGCCGTGGAAGTGCGCCTCGAAGGCCACACCGACAACGTAGGCCCGGCCGACAAAAACCAGCAGCTTTCCGAAGACCGGGTGGCCGAGGTGAAGCGCTACCTCGTGGGCCGGGGCATTGCCGAAACCCGCATCACGACTATCGGCTACGGCGGCACCAAGCCCCGCTACGGCAACGACCGCGAGGAAACCCGCCGCCTGAACCGCCGGGTGGAGCTGGCCATTGTGAAGTAAGCGCCAACGTAGCCCGCAGCCTTTGCTGCGTCGGCACCGGGGGCATGGGGAAGGCGCTACCTTAGTTCTACGACGACGGAGCAAAGGCTCCGTGCTACGATATGACAGCCACCATCCTCACCGAAAACTCATTGTCCGGCCTGCCCTCGGCCTCCGGCGTCGAAATCATTGGCCCCGTCGCCTACGTCATCGGCGACGACTCGCCGCTGCTCTACCAGCTCGATGCCGCCACGCTGGCCATTACGGCGCGCATCCCGCTCTTCGACGCGGGCGAGGCCTTTGCCAGCGGCCGCCTGGCCAAGCCCGGCAAGCCCGACCTGGAGTGCATGGCTGCCCTTGTCTGGCCCGACGGCCGCCCCGGCCTGCTGCTGCTGGGCTCGGGCAGCCGGCCCAACCGCGCCCGCGGCTGGTTTGTGCCCACCGAAAACGCCGTGCCCGAACCCGTCGACCTCACCGCCCTCTACGCCCAACTGGCTGCCCTGCTGCCGGCCGGCGTGGTTCTCAATCTCGAAGCCGCCGCCACTACTGATGCCGAGCTGCTGCTGTTTCAGCGCACCGTGGGGCGGGCCGATGCGGCGCTGCTGTTCGTGCTGCCGCTGGCCGAGGTGCTGCGCCTGCTTACGGTACCGGGCAGCCCGGCCCCGGCCGTGCACCAGCTGGTATTTGAGTTGCCGTTGCTGGGCGGCTGTCCGGCCGGCTTCTCGGGGGCTACGTTTGCCGATGGCCTGTTATTCGTGTCGGCCTCGGTGGAAAATACGGCCGATGCGGTGCTCGACGGGGCGGTGCTGGGCTCTTACGTGGGCGTGGTGGACGTGGCGACCGGCAGAGCTACCCTGGCCCTGCTGGCCTGGGCCGATGGCCGGCCCTACTTCGGCAAGGTGGAGGGCGTGGCCGTGCGCCAGCAGCTCGCCCCCGGCCAGTTCGAGCTGCTGCTCGTAACCGACGACGACGCGGGCGGCAGCACGGCCGCCACGGCCCATCTGGTGCTGGTCTTTCGCGCCGACGCATCGAGGGCCCGCCAGCTCGTCGCTCAGTAGGGCTCGTCCGGCCCCGGCTCACGCCGTACGTCCGCCCCCAGGGCCACCAGGTCGGCCACGAAATGCTCGTAGCCCCGGTCGATGTGCTGCACGTCGCCGACCTCGGTCACGCCGTCGGCCACCAAACCGGCGAGCACCAGCGCGGCCCCGGCCCGGATGTCATGCGCCCGCACCGGCGCGCCACTGAGCCGCTCGCGCCCGCGTACGACGGCATGGTGCCCGTCGGTCCGAACGTCCGCCCCGAGCCGGGTCA
>JANXMN010000453.1 GCA_025354605.1 Hymenobacter sp.
CGCACCTGCTCCATCAGCCACATCGGCGTGCTGGTGGCTCCGCAAATGCCCACCGACTGGCCCGGCTGGAACCAGGCCGCGTCAATTTCGGCCACGTTGGAGATAAAATGCGTTTGCGGATTAGTCTCCCGGCACACCTGATAGAGCACCTTGCCATTGGAGCTTTTGGTGCCCGACACGAATACAATCTGGTCGTATTGCGCGGCAAAGCGGCGCAGGTCCTTATCCCGGTTGCTCACCTGCCGGCAGATGGTATCGTTGGCATTCACCTGGTAGCCCCGGGTTTCCAACTGATTCTTAATGTTATAGAAGCTGTTGGTGCTTTTGGTGGTCTGGCTGTAGAGGGTGATGTTGGCGGGCAGCTCGTGGTGCAGCAGCTCATCGAGGCTCTCGAACACCACGGCATCGCCGCCAGTCTGGCCCAGCAGGCCCAGCACCTCGGCATGGCCATGCTTGCCGTAGATGAATATTTTTTCCTTTTTATCGTAGCTGGTTTTGATGCGGTTCTGCAGCTTGAGCACCACCGGGCAGCTGGCGTCAATCAGGGTCAGGTTATTCTCCATCGCCATCTGGTAGGTAGCCGGGGGCTCGCCGTGGGCCCGGATGAGCACGGCCTCATCGCGCAGCTCGGCCAGGCGCTCATGGCAGATGATGCGCAGGCCGCGCGCCTCCAAACGCTGCACTTCTTCATCATTGTGCACGATATCGCCCAGGCAATACAGGTAGCCCTGCTCGTCAAGCAGGTCTTCGGCCATTTGAATGGCGTAGATAACACCGAAGCAAAAGCCGGAGTTGGGGTCAATTCGGACGCTGAGCGACAGGTTCGGCATAGGACCTCGGTAACCAACACAGTGCCCGCAAGGTTGCAGATGGCCGGGCCGGATGGCCGAAAATACGCTGGTCAGGGCTAATCCAGTTTGAACTGCCCCCGGAATGCCGCTAAAATTTTACCCCGGCCAGGGCAAAACGAGCTATTCTTTCACCTTGCTCAGGCGCTGGGCATCACCTTCGCTCACGTGGCCGCGCTCCACCAGGTAGTCGCGCACCGTGCGGAAAGCTTCGGCATCGAGGCCGGTACCGGGGTGCGCGAGGGCGGCACTCAGCAACAGGCTTTTATCTTCCTCAACGTGCTTGCTCAGCCCAAGGAAGCCTGGCAGGTTGCTTTCGACGGTGAAGCGCAGGAAGCGGATTTCGGGATTGCGCGGGTCGATGCTGACGGCCTGCTCGAAGGTCCGGCTGGCATCCTGCACGTAGGTGAGCTTGTTGAACATGGACGCATCGCGGGCGCGAATGGCTTCGGCCGCGCCCTTGTAGGCGAGCACCAATCCGTCGTGGTCTTTATAATCGGCCAGCAGCTTGTAAAATTTTTCGCCGGCGGCTTTATCGGTGGCCGCTTGCTCGAAATGACGGCGGAGGGTGGCGGGAGCGAAGGGGGAAGTCAAAGTGTGCGGAAATGGAGTGAGAGAGGTAATTCGGCCGGCCGATACGGCCGGGCGGCTGGGGCGAGTGTTGGCCCCGGACCGGGCCGCCGGATTGGCAACCAGCCTAAATGGCCCGACACTGGCACAGACCACCAGCAATACTCCGGCGATTTTTATCATCCGGACAAAAATACGGTATCCGGACCTATTCCAGATTGTAAGCCCGGCAATGATTGCCCGTGCCCGGATTGGGCCAGACCCAGCCACAAGGTCTGGCTGTCGGCAAGTATTCATGGGGCGGCCGTTCACATACCAACTCTGGTTGTTCACCCACCAGCAACTGGGATTTCGGTGGCAAGGTTGTTCTTTTGTGTAGCGCCCAATCAGTTGCCGGAGCTCTCTGTCCCGTCGTTATCGATAGGAGGGACGACCAGGAGCCGGATTGCCGGTTTCTGTTGGCTTCAGCATCCTCGACCTGCCCCGACTGTTGTCATTCTGGCTCCATCGCCCCAACTTTCCTTGCCCGACCGATGAAAAAACTTTTTACCCTCACCCTGGCCCTGGCCCCCCTGGCTGGCTTTGCTCAGGCCCTGACGAATTCAGGCGCCACTATTACCGTGCAGAGCGGGGCCTTACTCTTCGTGAGCGGCAGCGTGCAGAACACGGCCGGCAGCACACTCACCAACGATGGCACGGTGGAGCTCACCGGCGACCTCACCAACGCCGGTGCCCTGAACGGCACGGGGACCCTGCGCTTCAGCGGCCCCACCGACCAGCAGCTCACTCCTGGCACCGGGGCCACCGTCGGCACCCTGGCCATCGCCAACACCGGCCCCACCGGAGCCAACCGCGTGCTGCTGAAGGGTGACCTAACCACGACCACCGCTACCATGCTGAGCGCTGGCCTCTTGCGCACCGATGCCAGCGCCACCCTGATTCTGCCGGATGGGGCCAGCCTGAGCGGCGAAACTGCCGGCCGCTACGTGCAGGGCAATGTGCGCATCACGCGCAACACAGTTACGGGGCCGGTAAACTTCGGCAACGGCGCCATCCTCAACGGCACCGGCCAGGCGCTCGGCGCGGTAAGCATCACCCGCACCGCCGGCCTGCAAACCGTGAATGTAAGCTACGGTCAGAATCTGGGCAGCCCCGGCTACAAGGGCATCGACCGTATCTGGACGGTGCAGCCCACCACCCAACCCACGGCTGCCCTGCCCCTCACCCTAAGCTGGCTGGCCGACGACAACAATGGCCTCACCGATTTTTCGCAGGCCCGCGTGTATCAGCAGGCGGCGGCCGGGCAGGCCTGGGGCGCTGTCGGCGCGGCCACCAATGCCAGTAGCCTTACCATCAGTGCTTCGCCGGGCTCCCTGGCCCGCTTCACGGTGAGCAACGCCACCAACCCGCTGCCGGTGACGCTCACGGCCTTTGCTGCCGAGCGGCGCGGGACCGACGGCCTGCTGAGCTGGCGCACCGCCCAGGAGAAAAACAGCGCCTACTTCGTCGTAGAAAGCAGCGCCGATGGCAAAACCTACCGCGAGCTGGGCCGCGTCGGCGGTCAGGGCAGCAGCACCACAGCTCACGAGTACGCCTTTGCCGATGCTAATCTGGCCCGCTACGGAGCCGAGCTGCTGTACTACCGCCTGCGCTCCGTCGACCAAGATAGCACCATTGCCTACTCCCCTGTTCGCACGCTGAGCATACCGTTCGAAGGGCTGGTCTTCGAGGTGTACCCTACGCACCTGCCCACCGGCCAGGCCCTGCTGGGCCGCGTGCGCACCCCCGAAGCCGGCCCGGCTACCCTGTTCATTACCGATGTGCTGGGCCGCCCCGTGCTTCGTCAGACGCTGAATTTAGCCATCGGCAGTACTGCCCTGGAGCTGCCCGCCGCCCGCGAGTGGGCCGAGGGAATGTACATCGTGCACTTCCAGCAGGGCCGCCACCACCTCAGCGCCCGCGTGGTGCGCGAATAGCGGCCGGCATTCATCTTAAAAACTGCAAAAGCGCTTTCCGAGTGAATCGAGCAGCGCTTTTGCAGTTTCAGGAACACCTCAACCTCAGATGCGCGAGAGACGGTAGCGGAAGTAGGAGCCCAGCAGCAGCAGCAGCTTGGTGTTGTCGGGCACGCGCACCCGCTCGCCCAGAATGCGGACCGCTGGCAGCTGGCGAATTTTGTAAAAGAGCTTGAGGTAGTACACGTAGGCCAGGTATACGCCCAGCTTAGCCGAGCGCGGCAGCTGCTGAATGCCCACGTAAGCAGCTTCGAAGTCAGCTTTAATATCGGCTTCAATCTCCGCCTTGGTGGCATCGTTGAAGCGGGCATACACCACACCAGGGAAGTACACGCGGCCCCGGTCCTCGTAGTCGGAGCGGATGTCGCGCAGAAAGTTCACCTTCTGAAATGCCGCGCCCAGCCGCCGGGCCGGCGCGCGCAGGCGCTCGAACAGAGCGAGGTCACCGTCGCAGAAAATGCGCAGGCACATCAGCCCCACCACTTCGGCCGAGCCATAGATGTATTCGTGGTAGAGGCCGGGGTGGTAGTTTTGGTCCTCCAAATCGAGGGCCATGCTGTGCAAAAAGGCTTCGATAAACTCACGGTCGATGCCGTAGCGCCGCACCACGTGCTGGAAGGCGTGCAGAATGGGGTTGAAGCTCAGGCCGGCATCGAGCGCCTCGTAGGTCTGCCGGCGAAAATCGGCCAGCAGGGCGGCCTTGTCGTGCTCGTGGAAGGTGTCCACGATTTCATCGGCCCAGCGCACGAAGCCATACACAGCGTACACCGGCAGGTGCAGCCGCTCGTCGAGCGTGCGGATGCCGAGCGTGAACGAGGTACTGTAGCGCCCCGTGATGAGCTTGCTGCAGGCCAGGCTGGTGTCGGTGAAGAGTTTAACGTGGTCCACTTTCTTCGAATTATGAGTTATGAATTATGAGTTATGAATTGCTTGAGTCAGCTAGGCCAACTCATAATTCATAACTCATAATTCAAAATTCTCTTTCAGCACTTCCCCCGCCACTACCTGGCCCGAAATGAGCGAGGGCGGCACGCCAGGTCCGGGCACGGTGAGCTGGCCCGTGAAATACAAATTTGCCACTTTTTTACTCTTGAGTGTGGGCTTGAGAATGGCCGTCTGCCGCAGCGTGTTGGCCAGGCCGTAAGCATTGCCCTTAAAGCTGTGGTAATCGGCCACGAAGTCGCGGTGAGCGTAGCTGCGCTTGTACACCACGTGTTCGCGGATGGAATGGCCGCAGTGCTTTTCGAGGCGGTCCATCAACAGCTCGTAATAGCGCTCGCGCGTGGCTTCGTCGTCGGTCAGGCCCGGGGCCACGGGTATCAGCAGGAACAGGTTCTCCTGCCCGGCGGGGGCTACGGTGGGGTCGGTTATGCTGGGCACCGAGGCGTAGTAGAGCGGCCGCGTGGGCCACTGCGGCTGCTCGTAAATCTCGCGGGCGTGCTGGTTCAGGTCCTCATCAAAAAACAGGTTATGATGACGCAGCTTTTCCAGCTTGCGGTTCACGCCCAGGTAAAAGAGCAGGCTCGACGGGGCCATCACGCGCGAATCCCAGTACTTCGCGTCGTAGTGGCGGTATTCGGGGGCCAGCACTTCCTGCTCGATGTGATGATAGTCGGCTCCGGCCACTACGACATCGGTGGCGAAGAAGCCGCCGGCCGTGCGCACGCCGGTACTGCGGCCGTTTTCAACCACAATCTCCGTCACTTCCTGCTCGTATTCGATGCGTACGCCCAGTTCTTCGGCCAGGCGCACCATGCCTTCCACAATCTTGTGCATGCCGCCTTTGGGGTACCAGGTGCCTAGGGCCAAGTCGGCGTAGTTCATCAGAGAGTAGAGGGCCGGGGTATTTTCCGACGTGGCCCCCAGGAAAAGAATGGGAAACTCCACCAATTCCAGCAGGCGTGGGTCCTTAAAAAAGCGGCGTACGTGCTTGTGCATGCTTTGCAGCACATCCATGCGCACCATATCGACCAGCAATTTCGGGTCGGCGAACTCGAATATAGAGCGGCTGGGCGCGTATACCAGCCGGTTGATGCCCACCTCATACTTGTAGGCCGCCTGCTTCAGAAACTTGTCGAGCCGGGCAGCGCTACCCGGCTCGTACTGCTCGAACAACGCCCGCAACTCGCTCATGCGCGCCGGGATATCCACCGCCTCCGGGCCTTTGAAAATCACCTGATACGAGGGGTCGAGGCGCAACAGCTCGTAATAATCCGATACTTTTTTGCTGAAGCGGGCGAAGTATTTTTCGAATACATCAGGCATCCAGTACCAGCTCGGGCCCATGTCGAAGGTGAAGCCCTGGGCGCGGAACACGCGGGCGCGGCCGCCGGGGCCGTCGTTTTTTTCGAGTAGCGTAACGCGCCAGCCCGCCTGGGCCAAGGTGGTGGCAGCGGCCAGCCCGGCAAAGCCGGCTCCGACAACAACGGCCTGTTTGGGTTGAGAAGGATTAAGTGACAAGAGCGAGGGAATACGGAAATCGGTTGAAAAGGCGAAGTAAGGCCAAAAAAGAAGCCGCCGGCCCAGCGCCGCAAGTGCAGCAGCAGGGCCGGCGGCCACCGCGCAAACGCGGGCAGACTAGTCTTCCAAAGTTTCGGCCGCGTCCGCCAATCCGGCCGAGGCCCCTACCGGCGCATACACCTGCAGGGCGGCCTTCAAGTCCTTGCGGGCAATGTGGATACGGTTTTTCACGGTGCCAATCGGAATCTGCAGCTTCTCGGCAATCTCCATGTACTTGTAGCCGATGTAGTACATCATGAACGGCGTGCGGTAGTCGGTGCCCAGGCTGGAAATGGCCTCGTTGATGTCGCGAACCACAAAATCGGACGTAGCCCCGTTGTGGGTGATATAGTTCTGGTCGGTGTTGAAATACTGGAAATACTCCGTCGAATCGATGTTGGAGCTGCGCTTGGTAATCTTGTTATAATTGTTGATGAAGGTGTTGCGCATGATGGTGTACAACCACGCCTTCAGGTTGGTACCCGCCTTAAACTTATCCTTGTTGAGCAGGGCCTTGAGAAGGGTTTCCTGCACTAAATCCTTGGCGTCGTCAGCGTCTCGCGTCAAATTCATGGCGGCGGGCCGGAGCGTCAGCGAAATTTTCTGCACTTGCGAGGTGAATTCGAGCGAAGTCATGCTGTTTAGCTTTTCGTGACCGATTGTTAAACAAATATACGAGCCGGCCGCCAATCCGGCTAGTCTCCGCTAAAAGTATTTTATTCGGCACGCCTACTTTTTCGTTGTAGTTACAGCAAGGTACGGCTAGCCCCTATTTTAACCCGATGAATCTGGACAAAGACCCGTGATGTTTTTGTGAAGCTTTTCAGCCCAATCGCAAAGCCCACCCGAGTGGAACAGAATGCCGCTTAAGCAGCAACTGTTTCGGGTTCCTGCTCGGCCACCAAAGCCAGAAAATCCGTCATCAGGGTCGGCGAAACACAGTTAGCGGGCAGCTTCAGGCCTTCCTGCCGGGCCAGCGGGCCGTAAAGCACCACCAGCTTGTGGCCACAACTGACCGAGACTTCCTGGGCAAACTCGGCCACGCGGCTCCGTTCGGGTTGTGACGTGAGCACCGTCACCACGGCATCAGGCAGGTAGGTATCGCACACTACCGTCAGTTCCTCCACGGGCAAGTTCTGGCCCAAGTAGAGGGTGTGCTGGCCCCGCGCCCGCAAAGTGTAGTTCATGAACAACAGTGCCAGCTCATGCAACTCATTAGCCGGCAGAAACAACACCCAACGGCGCGCCGAATTGGGCACGCCCGGCAGCGCGTCGGTTGCAGCCAGCATTTTCTGGCGCAGCAAATGGGTGAGTAAATGCTCCTGGGCCGGATTCATGGTACCGGCCAGCCACATCAACCCAATGCGTTGCAGAAGCGGGTACGCTACGTAAAGCATCATCTTTTCGAAACCCAGCCAGTTCGTGGCTTCGTTGAACAAATGGTTGAGGTGCTGCTCATCGAAACTGAGCATGGCCGCCAGCAGCGCGTTCACCTGCTGGTGGTAGTCATGCGAATCGTTGCTGCAGGCCAGTACGGCTGCCTGCAACTCGGCATCGCTGAGGCTCGCCACTTGCGAGATGCGCTTACCCCGCGCGCACAGCGTGCTCACGTTGAGCAGACGGCGCAGGTCGTCGTTGCAATACATCCGAATGTTGGTCGCGCTGCGCACCGGACGCAATAGGTCATAGCGCTGCTCCCACATCCGAATGGTGTGCGCCTTGATGCCCGAAAGCTGCTCTAAGTCACTAATGGAAAAGTGGCCCATTACCTTAAATTAATAACGATGAATAATGAATTAAAAATCAGTGAACGGGTTATTTGCTAGTGAATTCCGCTCTGGAATTATTTTTAATTCTCTCGTTTTTAACTTTTAATTGTGATTTAGCTAACTGCAGATATTTGGGTGATACCCAGAGCAGGCCGAACTCGGCCGAGCCGTCGCGTCCTTTGGTTTTGTGATGCATTTTGTGGGCCATGTTCAGGGCTCGCAGATACGTATTCTGCGACTTTTGCCACAAGCGCAGGCGGCCATGGATGAGCACATCGTGCACGACGAAGTACACCGTGCCGTAGCAGGCAATGCCCACTCCCACCCAAAACCACCAGCGTGCCCCATTGCTGCCGGTCATGAAAAGTGCCGCTGAGATAGCCCCGTAAATGAGAAAGAACAGGTCGTTGCGTTCCACCGGGTGCGGGTGCCGCACGTGGTGCGAGCGGTGCAGAAACCACAGCGGCCCATGCTGCACAAACCTGTGCATGAACCAAGCCCAGAATTCCATGAATCCGAACGTGGCGAGAGTGATGCCGAGGGCGGCCGGTGCAGTCATGCCGAAATAACCGAAGCGCAGAAAGACTTGTTTAAAATCCGAATAGCAAACCGCCGTTTCGTCCCGGTAAAGATGGGAACGAAACGGCGGTTTGCTTTTTATGTTAAGAAAGCTGGCAACCCGTCATCCTTCCCGGCGTTCAGCATGACCGTCTTTTTTAAATTTTGATAGTCCCTACCAGCTCAGCTTTTCCTTGGTGAGGAAGGCCGCGATGCCGCGGCGGCAATCGTCGGAGCCGCGGGCCTCGGCATTGCGCTGGGCGGCGTAGCGCAGGCCGTCTTCGAGGCCGAGCTCGGGCAGGCGGGCCAGCATCTCCTTGGTGACCTCCATGCTCTGGCCCGAGTTTTCGCGGCACAGGCGCTGGGCGTAGGTGCGCACGTTCTCGGCCAACTCTTCCTTGGGGGCCAGGAAAGTGATGAGGCCCATATCCAAGGCGGTCTGGGCCGGAATGGCGTCACCACTCAGCAGCAGGCGCTTGGTCTGGGCCTCGCCGATTCGGCGCAGCAGAAACACGCTCACGATGGCCGGGATGAAGCCGATTTTGACTTCGGTGTAACCAAATTTAGCTTCAGGCACGGCAAACGTCAGGTCACAGATGGCGGCTAGGCCGCAGCCGCCGGCCAGGGCGTGGCCCTGCACCTGCCCGATAACCACCTTTTTAAGCGTGTAAATCTGGTGAAAGAGCTGCATGAGGTGGGTGCTGTCTTCCAAGTTGTCGGTGTAGCCGTAGCCCTGCAAATCCTGAATGTAACTCAGGTCGGCTCCGGCGCAGAATACTTCGCCGGCCGCGCGCAGCACGATGACTTTGACGTTTTCGTCGTTCTCGGCAAACTCGAACGCCTGCTTCAGCTCGGTTACTACGTCGGCGTTGAGGGCGTTGCGCTTGTCGGGGCGGTTGAGGGTGATGTACCCAATACGGTCCTGCGCGGCATATTGAATGTAGCGGAGGGCTTCAAGTTCGGGGGTGAGCAAGTTTTCCATAGGGCGGGGGAACGGCGCGGACGGATGGCTAAACGAAGGAGTCGGCTGGTAGCGGAAAGGTGGCATCCGTTGTGACAAGTAACGCAAAAAAACTGCGGACGGACTTGCCGACTCGACCAATCCGCCCGCATTCCCGCCGAAACAGCTTGGAGCTGTGGACCACTGACCGCATTGACTTTAGTTCGAAGAGCGCCCGGGTTGGGGTTGCCTGCCCCCAGCCAATTGCCCCGCCACGAGCGGCCTAACTTTCTATTCGGCCCTTGCAGCCCGCGGCGGGGCGCAGCGAAAAGCTCCCTGCGCGGTTACGTCCCAGGTGCGAAATCCCTGCGCCCGGAGGCTGGAATCGAGCCGCGCCACGTACCATATTTTACACGAAGAGTCGAAGACCACCCGCGCCTGCGTACCGAATACGGCTGCCAGCATCTCGGGCTTCACGCGGGCATTGCGGCGCAATACCACGATATCCACCGGCGTGGGCTGCGTAGCGGAAGCTATTCGGTTAGCCACGAATGCCAGGCGGAGGCCGCGCCAGCGCGCCAGCAATACCGGGCCGGGCGGCGCGTAGAGGCGCGGGTTGGCACTGTCGGGGTCGGCCAGGCGGTGTACCGGTACGGTGCAGCCACGCCAGCCCACCCGATAGGCCGTGCGCCGGGCCGCCCGCCGGATGATGCCCGGTAGCAGGCGGTAGGTGCGCTCGGTTTCGGTGAGCGGCAACGAATCGGGGGTGACGAACTCAGCCGCCGCGCCCTGCCAGAAACCCACCGCCGAACGGCGCGGAATACTGTAAACGATGAATTCTTCGGTGGGCGCCACGGCCCGGGCCTCGGCCACCCGGCTGCCGGCGTACACCAGCAGCAGTAGCGCCAGGCTCCGTAGCCAGCCCAGCCGGCGGGTATCGAGCCAGGCCAGCGCCACCCCAATCATGCCGAAAAGCAGCGCCGTTTGCAGGGCCGACACGTGGATATCGCGCACCACCCAGTCCGCAAACAGGCGGCTAATGAGAAAGATGTACTCGTTGAACAGCCACACCGCGTGCTCGAAAAGCCAGGCTACGACGCGGGGCAGCAGGTCGAGCACCGGGGCCGCCGCCGCCGGCAGCGCGGCCCCAATAAGGGCAACCAAACCCTTCAGCGCTAACAGAGCCAAGCCCACGTATACGGCTCCGCTTGAAATTGGTACCGCGATGAGGTTGGAAAATAAAAAGCTGAACGGAAACTGGTGGAAGTAGTACAGCCCCAAGCCAAACGTGGCCACCTGCGCCGCCAGCGACAATGCCACGGCCTGCCACACAGCCTCCAAAAACCAGCCGGTGCCACGCCAGGCCCACTGCACCGGCCGGGCCTGCCAGGGGCGCCGGCGGGCCGTGAAATACGCCGAAACATCCAGCCAGCGGGCAATTCGGGGCTGCACGTAGACGATGCTGAGCACCGCCAGAAACGAGAGCTGAAAGCCCACGTCGGCCACCAGAAACGGGTTCCAGAGCAGCAGGCCAAACGCGGCCACGCCCAGCGTGTTGAAAATGGAATCCTGCCGCCCCAGCGCCCGCCCGACGATGATGACCGTGAACATGACCGTGGCCCGCAGCACCGAAGCCGACAGCCCCGTGAGGAAGGCGTAGCTCCAAATAATGGCCAGCCCCACCAGCGCCGACCACAGCAAAAAGCCCCGCATCCGGCCCAGCAGCTTGCGCAGCACCCACGACAGGGCCGC
>JANXMN010000454.1 GCA_025354605.1 Hymenobacter sp.
CAGAATGCGCTGCATGACGTTCTTTCAAACCAATTCCCCTACCCTCCCAGCCCGGTCTTCGGCTTGTTCAGCTTGAACTCCAGCGTGGTGCCTTCGCCCACGGTGCTCTTTACCCGGATGCTGGACTTGTGCGCTTCCACAATGTGCTTGCTGATGGCCAAGCCCAGCCCTGACCCGCCCGACTCGCGCGAACGGCTTTTGTCGATGCGGTAGAAGCGCTCGAAAATGCGGCTCTGATGCTCGGGCGCAATACCGGCCCCGTCGTCGCGCACGGCAATGCGCACGGCGCGGCCGCTCTCGACCAGCGACACGACCACCCGACCCTGTTCGCGACCGTACTTGATGGCATTGTCAATCAGGTTGATGAGAACCTGGCGAATGCGGTTCCGGTCGGCTACTACCAGCAGGCCCTCCTCGGGCAGCAGGGGCGGAAAAAGGGCCAGGGCAGTGCCGCGCCGGGCCGCCTGCTGCTCCAGCAGCTCGAAGATTTCCCGCACCAGAGCCACCAGGTCGAAGCGCTGCCGGCGCATGCGCACCACGCCTTTTTCGAGCTGGGCGATGGTGACGAGGTCCTGCACGAGGGCATCAAGGGTATCGAGGCTGGCGGCGGCCTTGCGCAGAAACTTGCGGCGGGTAGCCAGGTCAATGTCGTCGTCTTCGTCGTCGAGAATGGTGTGGACGAAGCCTTGAGCGGCAAAGAGCGGGGTTTTCAGCTCGTGCGATACGTCGGCCAGAAACTCGCGGCGTAGCGCCTGCAGGCGCACCAGCTCCTCCAGCTCCTGCTGCCGGCGCTCGGCCATCTGCAGAATCTCGTCGCGCACGCGCTTCACTGGTTCGGGCCGGAGCAGAAATTTGTTGCTGAGTTTCTTGAACTCCTTGCGCTTGATGTTTTCCAGGCCCGCGTATACCCCATTGATTTCGCGGAATAGCAGCGCTTCAAACGACAGATAGACTAGCAAAAAACAGGCGGCCACCGTGATGCCGGCCGCCAGAAAAGCCTCCCGAAACGGTAGCGTGGGCCCCATACGGGCGTAGGTGGTAAGCACGCCCGCCACCAGCAGCGCGATAAAAATGGCAATAGTGCGGGAAGAGAAATTCATGGGCAGTTAATTTTCCGGGGCCGGACCCAGCGGCAAATTACCAACTTTCAAAGCCATGGAGAAGGTCAGCTAAATCGTAGAAAATATTCTGATATTTTTAATTGATAATCCTGCAATTTCCGACTAATAACATCCGTTTAATGCGAAATTCATCTTAATTTTACGCTGCAAAATTTCCCTAACCACAATCATCTTTTATTTTCGCATGAAAAAAGCACTCTACATTCTGGGCCTGCTCGCAGGTACCTCAATGGCTGCACAGGCGCAAACCAACGCCATCAAGCTCAATGTGACCAGCGTCTTCGTGGCGACGGGCAATATATCATTCGAGCATAAGCTCAGCGACAAAACATCTTTCCAGCTAGGAGCCTACTACACCGGCTTCAGTGTACTAGACACCAAGTTCAGTGGTTTCGGCATCACGCCGGAATATCGCTTCTATCTGACTGGTGAGTCAATGCAGGGCTTCTTCTTGGGGCCATACCTGCGCTATACCCACCTGAACCTGAAGGGGTCAGACTACAACAGCTACAATAACTCGGGCCAGCCTACAACCACCCACGATGAAGCTTCACTGAACACCTTTGGTGGCGGTGTGAACGTCGGCTACGAGTGGATTTTTGGCGAGCATTTCGTTCTGGAACCCTTCCTGCGAGTCGGCTACAACGGGGGCTCTACTAACACTATTTCGGGCGGTGACAACTTCAGCACGGGCTCTTTTAAGGGTCCTACGTTCCTGCCGGGTCTCAACTTGGGCTACGCGTTCTAAGCCCTCGCTTAGCACGCTAAACGAAAAAGCGCCGCTGCCCATTGGGCGGCGGCGCTTTTTCGTTTAGTCGGCGTTGAACTTGTAGCCTACGCCTTTGATGGTCTGGATGTGGTGGTCGCCCACCTTTTCGCGCACTTTGCGCACGTGCACGTCCACGGTGCGGGCCAGCACAAACACGTCGTTGCCCCAAATATTCTGGAGCAGCTCTTCGCGGTTGAACACCTTGTGGGGCGAGGAAGCCAGAAAGGCGAGCAGCTCAAATTCCTTTTTGGGCAGGCTGATTTTCTTGCCGTCCTGATACACGGCGAAGGCCGTGCGGTCGATGCGCAGGCCGTTGATGTCGATGGCGTCGACGCCCGCGTGAGGGTCCTGGTCGCGGCGCTTCACGGCGGCCAGGCGGCCGAGCAGGGCGCGCGGCTTAATTGGCTTAGCGATGAAGTCGTCGGCGCCGGCATCGAAGGCAGCTACTTCGGAGAACTCCTCGGCCCGGGCCGTGAGGAACAGGATGTAAGTGTCCTTGAACTTCGGCTGCTCGCGCAACAGGCGGCAGGTCGCAATACCGTCGAGGTGGGGCATCATCACGTCGAGCAGGATGATGTCGGGGTGGAAGTCGGTGGCCACTTCCAGGGCCTGGCGGCCGTCGGCGGCTGAAGCCGTCTGGTAGCCCTCCTTTTTCAGGTTGAACTCCAGCAGCTCAACAATGTCGGGGTCGTCGTCGACTACAAGAATCTTGTACACGGGCGATTTGGCAGCAGTCACGGCGAATGGGCTTAGGTGAAGCGAAGCAACGATGGTGGGGCAAAAGTACCGCTCCTGGCGGGCGGCCCCATGTTACGATTATGTGATGCCGACCCGGGGCACCCGGGGCGGGCAGGCCAAGGCAACGGCAAACAGTACGTTCAACAATCCCAAAAGCAGCGCGTGCACCGTCCACACCTGCAAACTGAGCGCCTGCGACAGGTGCAGCACGTAGTTGCTGGTCAAGAAAATCAGCAGGTTGCCGGCGAAATACAGTAGGCTTCCGGCCGAAACCCAAAACATGGGGTCCTGCTTGAGCCCGGTGGCAGCAACGGGCCGGATAACTTCGCGGTAGAAATAGCTGCCCACGAAACTCAGCAACAGCAACGCCTCCAGCGTGTGCTGGGCCGGGTTGAACTCGGCCACGTCGAGCCGGGGCGTGTAGGAAAGCGCCGTACCGAGCAGAAAGGCGCCTACCAGCCACGGAATCGAACGGCTGAGCCCCGAGGGTCGCAGGGCCAAGCGGTACATCAGCGCCAGTAGCGTGAACTCAATGGCCGTATCGATGGGAGTCAGAAACAGGTTGGGCCGGTGATAATGGACCAGGGTGCGCGCGACCACCTCGGTAGCCAACGACAGCAACGTGAGCAGGAGCAACAGGCGCTGCGGCAGGCCCAGCCGCCGGTACCGCACCAGGCCAATGCCCGCCGCCATCAGCATCGGCACAATGACTAACTCCTGAATCAAAAAAAGAACGTTATTCACGAAGCCTGGCCACGTCGGCAGGAAGTTATGGAATTCGGGGAAAGGGGGCAAGTAGCAGGGGCTGGTTTAGCAGGCGCTGCTACTGCACCATGTTCAGCTTCCAGCGCAGGCCCTGATATTTCACCATATCTACCTTCACCGTACCCACAAACATCTCGGCCTGAAACAGCACCGGAATTTTGTTGCGGTCGTCGGAGAAGTACACCGAAATGGCGTTTTCGCCCCGAAACAGCTTGTTGTTGGGCATGCGGGGCACCAGTTTGAAGGCCCGCACATCGCCGGCCTTGGTTTCGACCACCTCGCGGCCCTTGAACACGACTTCGAGCATGAAATTGTCGCCGTCGAAATAGCCCGGTATCCGGACCACGTCGCCCACCTTCATCCGGTCGAAATTAAGCGTGCGCAGGTAGTAGAATCCGCTCACCAGTTCCAGGGTGTTGTTGGCCACCTTCACGGTGGAGCGCGCGTTTTCGTGGGAGTGGTCGGTTACTTCGGCCACGTCGTGCAGGTGGTCGAAATCGACGGTTTCCTTTTTGCGGTAGTTCTTTTCGGCAATCTCGCGCTGGGCGCGCAGGGGCAGAATGCTGGTGGTGTCGATAAGGGCGCGCCACTGGTCGCGGATGCGCAGGAAGAAATCGAACGAGCCGGTGGTTTTGCCGCTCACCGAGGCCCGATAGCAGGGGCGGCCGTTGAAATGTTCGAGGCCGCCGGCGGTTTCGACGGTCGCCTCGCCCCCGTTGATGAGGCCGTAGTGCACGGTGTACCTAATGGTTTCGCCCCGCCCGAAACTGCTTTGCGGCACGCTGCGCACGGCATCACCGGGACCCAGGACAGGCGTGGCGGCCAGTAGCAGGGCCAGAAGTGGAATAGCGTAGAGCCAGCGTCGCGTCATATCAAAAAGAGTTGGGCAATTAAAGCCGGCCAAGACAAACCCAGTGCCAGCCCAAAGATAAGGGCGCAAAAAAGCCCGTTGCGAAAAGCACTTGTCCTTACCCACATCTCAGGACTGGTTAAGTTGGGTGGCGAGCCGGACGCCCTCGACGAGCAAGCGCAAGCTCATCAGGCCACGCCACAGGGTTTGCCAGCCGGGTGGTCCGTCGCCTTTGCGGCCCAGATGGCCGCC
>JANXMN010000488.1 GCA_025354605.1 Hymenobacter sp.
TACCGCACCAAAGGCCAGTTCAAAAAGGCCATCCTTGATTTTTTTGACCGGCTCCCCGAGTTTGGGCAAGACCTCGCGTCCCGGCTAACCCGTAAATTTCACATTCTCGACGCGCAACCCACTTCGTGACGAGTATAAATGGCGCGAGTGGTGGGCGGGGGCAAGCCCCGCCCCTACATCGTTCTTGACTGTGTACTAACCCCGAAACCGCTCTAAGGCCGTACTTCGGTTATGATTCAACACCTCTTCCGGAGCGAACTCCTGCCCTCAAGAAGCTAGCGGTACTGTGCGAAGCACATCAGGGAATCAACAATCAACACATCAGCACATCAAAAAATCAGCACATCGAAAATGTCCGACCTCACCGTTTCCTTCATCCAGACGGCTTTGCACTGGCACGATGCGGCCGCCAATCGCGCCGCTTTCGACCAACTGCTGGCTGGTCTCTCCCAGCCCACCGACCTGCTGGTGCTGCCCGAGATGCTTACCACCGGCTTCAGCATGGATGCGCCCGGGCAGGCCGAGCCTATGAGCGGCCCCACCGTGGCCTGGCTGCGCGCCACCGCCGCCCGTCTCGATGCCGTGGTCACGGGCAGCGTCATCATTGCAGAAAACGGGAATTACTACAACCGCCTGCTTTGGGTGCGCCCCGATGGCACATTAAGCTCCTACGACAAGCGCCACCTTTTCACGCTGGCCGGTGAGCAGCATACCTACTCGCCCGGCACCGCCCGGCTGGTGGAAGACTGGCGCGGCTGGCGCATCTGCCCGCTGGTGTGCTACGACCTGCGCTTCCCCGTCTGGAGCCGCAACCAGCCCGCCGCGCCCTACGACTTCGTGCTGTACGTGGCCAACTGGCCTGCCGTGCGCCGCCTCGCCTGGATGACGCTGCTCCGGGCCCGCGCCATCGAAAACGTGGCCTGCGCCCTGGGCGTGAACCGCGTGGGCCACGACGGCGCCGGCCACGCCTACGCCGGCGATTCGGCCCTGCTCGATGCTCAGGGCAACTACCTCGTTGAAGCGAATACAGAAACGGGCATCTTCACCCATGCTCTTGTGCGCGCCGACCTCGACGCTTTCCGCGCCCGCTTCACCGCTTTGCAGGACGGGGATGCGTTCGAGCTGCGCGGGTAAGGCCAGTGGCCAGGGCTGGCCTGCGCTGACATCTCCAGAAAGCCCCCTGCGTAGCCCGGCTGCGGGCCGCCACGTGTCAGCTCCCCATCACCAGCTTGGCGAAGTCGCGTTTGGTGGCCGGGTAGCGGTTGAAGGTGCCCAGGCCGCGGGCCACGGCCACGTCGTCGTGCCCCTCTTTTACGCGGTAGATGACACAGCTGCTCACCACCAGCGAGTTGCCGGCGTGGTCGACGACGCCGCGGGCCACCACCACGTCGTGCAGGTGCACGGCGTGCAGGTAGTTCATCTTGAACTCGACGGTGGACACAAATTCCAGTTTGGTGAAGGCCAGCGACAGAGCCGCCGCGCCCAGGGCCGCATCCATGAGGCCGGCCAGCACGCCGCCGTGGCAGGTGTTGGGCGAGGAAAGGTGCTCGTCGCGGATGCTCATGCGGTATTCCACCTGGCCGGGCTGGCTCACGGTCAGGGCCATGCCGTTGCTGCGGCCGAAGTGGTTCATCTGGTCGTAGGCGGCCACCATGGTGGCGAGGTCGGGAAGCGGGGGGAGGTCGGACATAAATAACGAGGACGGGAATTGAGGTGGCAAGTTTGCCGGAAAATTCGCTTCATTTGTTCGGCCCGGTATTTTTGCTGCCGCCGCGCCGTGGTTTCTTTCATTAAAGCTCCCTGCCATGTCCACCCAGCCGCTCACGTTTGCCGAGTTCTACCCGCGCTACTTGCGCGAGCACAGCCGCCGGGGCACGCGGGTACTGCACTTCGTGGGCACCACCCTGTTCATTATCTGCCTGGTGCAGCTACTACGCACCGGCAGTTGGAATTGGCTGGCGGCGGGCATAGTGGCCGCTTACGGCTTCGCCTGGGTGGGCCATTTCTTCGTCGAGCACAACCGGCCGGCCACTTTTCAGCACCCGTGGTACTCGCTGCTGGGCGATTTCCGCATGTATTTCGACCTCTTGCGTGGCCGCGAAAAATTCGGGGAGCGGTAGCGTGGACCCTGTGAGTCCGCGCGTGGGAGGTTGTAGCGTGGACTCTGCGAGTCCGCGCGGGTGAACGACTGGCCCAACGTTACCACGCGCGGACTCACAGAGTCCATGCTACAACTCCTTCCGCATCAAAAAATGCGGAATCACCCCGAACAGCGTGTGCGACGGCTCCACCACCACATAGCCCAGCCGCTCATAAAAGCCCACGGCCGCCTCGCGTGAGTGCAGCACAATTTCGCGCAGCCCTGCCGCTCGCGCCTGCTCTTCCAGCCACGCTACCACGCGGCTGCCCAGGCCCGTGCCGGCCGCCGCTGACGCCACGGCCATGAAGCGAATCTGGCCCTGCCCGGCTCCGGTGGGCTGCAGCATGCCCACGGCCAGCGCCTCGGGCGTAGCGTTCGCGGCTAACGACGCGTCGGCCAGCAGCAGGGCGTGCATGG
This sequence comes from Hymenobacter sp., assembly GCA_025354605.1. Classification (GTDB taxonomy): domain Bacteria; phylum Bacteroidota; class Bacteroidia; order Cytophagales; family Hymenobacteraceae; genus Hymenobacter. Next base: position 2,558 of record JANXMN010000488.1, read on the forward strand.
TGCCGGGCTCGTCGTCGGCCGGCACGCGCTCCGAGCCGGGGGGCTGCTGCCAGGGCGCGCGCAGCACGGCGTAGCGCAGGCGGTAGTAGGCGGCCCATTCAGCGGGCGTGCGGGGCGGGCGTATGGCGGGAGCGACGGGCATGAGTGAGGCGTGAAGCGCGGGGGCAACCACGGCCCGGACGGACTGTTACCTTTGCGGTCCGGCAGCGGCCGGCCGCTTTCTCTCAAAACTACATCCCACCTGCTATGGCATCCTTCGACATCGTCAGCAAAGTTGACCCGCAAACCCTCGAAAACGCGGTTAATACGGCCCAGAAAGAGCTCCAGACCCGCTACGACCTGCGCGACACCAAGGGCGGCATCGAGCTCAACAAAAAGGACAACACCATTTTGCTGTCGTCCGAAAACTCCATGCGCGTCAAGGCGCTCGAAGACATCCTGCTCGGCCGCGTGGTGAAGCAGGGCATCGACGGCACCAGCCTCGATTTTTCGGCCGATGAGCAGCCCAGCGGCCAGCTCATCAAGAAAACCATCAAGGTGCGCGCCGGTGTCGACAAGGAGTTCGGCCGCAAAATCATCAAGGCCATCAAAGACAGCAAGGTGAAGGTGGAAGCCCAGATGCAGGACGACCAGGTGCGCGTGTCGGCCAAGAAAATAGACGACCTGCAGGCCGCCATCGCCGTGCTGCGCAAGGCCGATATCGGCCTGCCCCTGCAGTTCGTGAACATGAAATCCTAAAAAGGAATTATGAATTATGAGTTATGAATTATGAGTCAGCTCAATCGGCAGCCATGATTTCCAATTCATAACTCATAATTCATAACTCATAATTAAAAAAAAGTGTACGATTTTTCGGCTTTCACTCACCCCGCTACCTGGATTAGTCTGGTCACCCTCACGTTCATGGAAATCGTGCTGGGTATCGACAACATCATCTTCATCTCCATCGTCGTCAACCGGTTGGCCAAGGAGCAGCAGGCCCGCGGCCGCACCATCGGGCTGTTGCTGGCGCTGCTGTTTCGCATTGGCCCGCTGCTGAGTATTTCCTGGATTGTGAGCCTGCGCACGTCGCTGTTCACCATCAACATCCCGGATATGGTAGACCACTTCGGCGTGACCGGCCGCGATTTGATTCTGCTCGCCGGCGGCCTGTTTCTGATGTACAAGAGCACCACCGAAATACACACCAAGCTGCAGGGTGAGGAAGAAGAAGAGGGCATGGGCAAGGCCTACGCCTCAATGATGGCCATCATCGCCCAGATTGTGGTCATCGACATCGTGTTCAGCTTCGACTCTATCCTGACCGCCGTGGGCTTGGTCGATAACGTGCTGGTGATGATTGCGGCCGTGATTTGCGCCATGGGCATTATGCTGGCCTTCAGCGGGGCGGTGGCCAACTTTGTCAATAACAACCCCACCATTAAGATGCTGGCCCTCTCGTTCCTCATCATGATTGGTTTCATGCTGGTGATGGAAGCCGCTCACAAAGAAGTTGAGAAAGGTTACCTCTATTTCGCCATGGCCTTCTCGCTGATTGTGGAGCTGCTGAACCTGCGCCTGCGCAAAAAGAACAAGCCCGTGAAGCTGCGCGACTCGCAATACGACTAGCAGGAACCCCATACCTCCAGCACGTCATGCTGAGCGAAGGCGAAGCATCTCTACCGCGTAACTAATCCTTTCGATTGAGTTTACAACTGCGGTAGAGATGCTTCGGCTTCGCTCAGCATGACGTTCTTTTTTTGGCGGCTATAGCCACTCAGGCAGCCAAAGCCACCACCACGGCCGCCTGGTCGAGCACGCGGTGTAGGGCCATTTCCAGCAGGCGGCGGTTCAGCTCGGAGCGGTGCAGGCGGTAAAAGGCGTACTCGGCGGCGGTGAACTGGCCGGTTGCCAGGCCCACGAGGGTAGCACGCAGCCGGGTGTTGCGACTAAGCAGCTCGGTGAGCTGGTGGTGCTGGTCGGTGGGCCGCAGGGTGATGTGGTGGTCGCGCACGAAATCGGCCACTAAGTCCAGCAGCAGGTCGTTTTGCAGCTTCAGCACGGGGCGCAGGGTGGCGTGTAGGAAGTAGCCCACGCTGTCCTCCGCATCGGTTTCGGCGGTGATGATGACGGGGCGCAGGGCCAGTAGGGCCGCATCGGGCCGGGCGGCGGCGGCAGTAGGGGAGGAGAGCATACGTTCCCAACCGCCGGCCGGGCCAATGGTTGCCAAGCCCTAGTACCTACACCACGCCCAGCTTCACCAGCGCGTCCCAGAGCACCACACCGGCGGCTACGCCCACGTTCAGCGAGTGCTTGGTGCCGAACTGCGGAATCTCCACGGCCAGGTCGCACAGGGCCAAAGCGGCATCGTCCACGCCGAACACCTCGTTGCCCAGCACCAACGCCAGCGGCCGGCCAATTTCGGGCCGGAACTGGGGGAGCGCCACGCTGCCGGTGGTTTGCTCCACGGCGGCCAGCTGGTAGCCGGCCGCCTTCAGCGCGGCCAAAGCCACGGTCGTTTCGGCAGCGTATTCCCAGGCCATCGATTCCTCGCTGCCCAGCGCGGTTTTGGTGATTTCGCGGTGCGGGGGGCGCGGCGTGTAGCCGCAGAGGTAGATTTTTTCCAGCGCAAACGCGTCGGCCGTGCGGAAGATGGCACCCACGTTGTGCATGCTGCGCACGTTGTCGAGCACCAAAACGACGGGGCTTTTGGGCGTACTTTTGAAGTCGTCCACGGCCAGCCGGTTTAGCTCGGCCATTGTGAGTTTTCGCATGAGAATAGCGCGAACTTTGCAGCTCGCTTTGTCGGTTTAAAATAGGGTGGCAGCAGGGTTTGGCGAGTTTCGCCAGGCACCGTCCGTAAATTCGGAAGCTGCCGCTACTTCCCCGTTCACTTCAAAAATCTGCGCACCACAAAGGTCGCGCGCCGTTGTCTTGCCCGCACCTAAAAAAGAATTCGTCATCAAGTCCGTCGGCCCCGACCACTTCACCGTGCCCATCCCGGCCGTGACCGAAACGCCGCTGATGAAGCAGTACTACCAGCTCAAGCAGCAGCATCCGGGGGCGGTGCTGCTGTTCCGGGTCGGCGATTTTTACGAGACGTTTGGGGAGGATGCCGTCACGGCCAGCCGCATTCTCGACATCACCCTCACCAAGCGCGGCGCGGGCAGCAGCAGCGAAGTAGCCCTGGCCGGCTTCCCGCACCACTCGCTCGACAACTACCTACCCAAGCTGGTGCGCGCCGGCCAGCGCGTAGCCATCTGCGACCAGCTCGAAAACCCCAAGGAAGCCAAAGGCCTGGTAAAGCGCGGCATCACCGAGCTCGTGACGCCCGGCGTGAGCATGCACGACAACGTGCTCGAACGCCGCTCGAACAACTACCTCGCGGCCATTCACTTCGGTAAAACCGAGGCCGGTATTTCCTTCCTCGACATCAGCACCGGCGAGTTTCTGGCCGCGCAGGGCACACTCGACTACCTGGGCAAGCTGATGCAGAATTTCAGCCCCGCCGAGGTGCTGTTCTGCAAGAAAAGCCGGGGCGAGTTCGAGCTGCACTTCGGCCCCGACTACTGCACCTACGCCCTCGACGACTGGGTTTTCGGGGCCGACTACGCCCACGACACCCTCACCCGCCACTTCCGCACCACCTCGCTCAAAGGCTTTGGCGTAGATAACCTCAAGGAGGGCGTCATCGCGGCTGGCTGCATCCTGCACTACCTGGCCGAAACCAAGCACAACGACGTGCAGCACATCGCCAGCCTCGGCCGCCTGGAGGAGGACAAGTACGTGTGGCTCGACCGCTTCACGGTGCGCAACCTGGAGCTGGTGCACGCCCAGCACCCCGGCGGCGTGCCCCTCATCGATGTGCTCGACCAGACCCTGACGCCCATGGGCGCCCGCCTGCTGCGCAAGTGGATAGTGCTGCCCCTGAAGGAAGTTAGCCAGATTCAGCGCCGCCTCGACACCGTGGCCGCGCTGGTGGCCGATGAGGAACTGCTGGCCGACCTCACCCAGCACTTGCGCCAAATCAATGATTTGGAGCGCCTGATTTCCAAGGTGGCCGTGCGCCGCGTGAACCCCCGCGAGCTGCTGCAGCTGGCCCGCGCCCTCGAAGCCATTGCCCCCATGCGCGAGCGGCTGGCTGCCTCCGGTGTGCGCGCCCTCGTCAAGCTTTCCGAGCAGCTCAACCCCTGCGCCAACCTGCGCCAGGAAATCCTGGCCAAAATCAAGCCCGACGCACCCATCCTCACCAACCAGGGCGGCGTGCTGAACGCGGGCGTCGATGCCGAGCTGGACGAGCTGCGCGCCCTGGCCTTTTCGGGCAAGGATTTCCTGCTGCAATTGCAGATGCGTGAGCAGCGCAACACCGGCATCTCGTCGCTGAAAGTGGCCTACAACAAGGTGTTTGGCTACTACCTCGAAGTGACTAATGCCCACAAAGACAAGGTGCCCGCCGAGTGGATTCGCAAGCAAACGCTGGTGAACGCCGAGCGCTACGTGACCGAGGAGCTGAAAACCTACGAGGAAAAAATCCTCAACGCCGAGGAAAAGCTCTTCGTGATTGAGCAGCGCATCTACAACGAGCTGGTGCTGGCCGCCCTCGAATTCGTGCCCCAGATTCAGCAGAACGCCCGCGCCATCGGCGTGACCGACTGCCTGGCCAGTTTCGCCCTCACGGCCCGGCAGCAGCGATACGTGCAGCCCGTAGTCAACGACGGCACCCTGCTCGACATCCGCGCCGGCCGCCACCCCGTGATTGAGCGCCAGCTGCCGCCCGGCGAGAGCTACATTCCCAACGACATCCGTCTTGACCAAGACGACCAGCAGATTGTGGTGATAACCGGCCCCAACATGGCCGGCAAATCGGCCCTGCTGCGCCAGACGGCCCTCATCGTACTCTTGGCCCAGATTGGCTCCTTCGTACCCGCCGAGGCCGCCACGGTAGGCATCATCGACAAGATTTTCACCCGCGTGGGGGCCTCCGACAACCTGAGCAAGGGCGAAAGTACCTTCATGGTGGAGATGACAGAAACCGCCTCTATTCTGAATAATCTGTCGGATAGAAGCCTCGTGCTGATGGACGAAATCGGGCGGGGCACCAGCACCTACGACGGCATCAGCATCGCCTGGGCCATTGTCGAGCACCTGCACAACAACCCCCGTGCCCGGGCCAAAACACTCTTTGCCACCCACTACCACGAGCTCAACCAGCTAGCCGACGACTGCCCTCGGGTGCGCAACTACAACGTGGCCGTGAAGGAGGCCGACGGCCGCGTGCTCTTCCTGCGCAAGCTGCAGCCCGGCGGCTCCGAGCACAGCTTCGGCATCCACGTGGCGCGCATGGCCGGCATGCCTACCAGCGTGGTGCTGCGCGCCAACGAAATTATGCACCACCTCGAAGTGGAGCGCACCAGCACCGGGGCCGAGAGCGATGTACCCACCGAGTTCGACGACGTGCTGGCGGGCCTTGAGCCTGTCCAGAACCATCAACCAGCAATCAGCAACCAGAAACCTGCGGCCCAGCCGCAGCCCCGCGCCACCGCGGCCGTGGCCACTGCTCCGCGCGCCCAGCTCAGCATTTTCGAGCCCAGCGACCCGGCCCTGGAGCGCATCCGCGAGTTGCTCCAGCACCTCGATGTGAACACCCTCACGCCCATTGAAGCGCTGATGAAACTGAACGAGCTGAAGCTAACGATGGGGAAAGGGTAATTTTTCGGCCTGAAAATGAAGCGGAAAGACCTCTGGAATGAAAATTTCCACACCTACTACTTGCTTCGCCAAAAAAGCCCCTTACCTTTGTCGAACCATTCAGCGCTACGGAAATCAAAAGCCGTCGCATTGAACCTCCCGCGAGAGTAGCTCAGTTGGTAGAGCGCGACCTTGCCAAGGTCGAGGTCGCGAGTTCGAACCTCGTCTCCCGCTCCAATGATTTGAAAAAAGACGTTGCCTTACCGCAACGTCTTTTTTGTTTACAACCAATGCACTTGCGAATTTATTCGCATAAATAGTTGAGCCAGAGTGGTGTAATGGTAGCCACGAGGGACTTAAAATCCCTTGTCTTCACGGACGTACGGGTTCGAGTCCCGTCTCTGGTACTAATACTGAATACCGGAAGGCCCGGAAAACAGCTTCTCCCGTTGGGAAAGCGGTTTTCCGGGTTTTTTGCGTCTGAGGGTCTCGGTCCTTTCCGACGCGAAACAGGGGGTTCCCTACGCGAGGGACGCCCCCCTAACGCCCCCCTTTTCGGTATGGTTACCCAATTCATTTTACGGACAGACAAAAAAGATTCGGCCGGGCGGAGCCCGGTGCATCTGGTTGTGTACTTCGACGGTGCCCGCCTCAAATGTGCCACTGGCGAGAAGTGCAAGCCCGCCGACTGGAACGCAGACCGGCAGAAGTTCCGGGCTTCCTTTCCGTTGGCGGAGGAGGCAAACGGGCTGCTGGCGCGGCTGGCGACGGATACGCTGGCGTGGTGGCGCAAGCTGCGGGCCTCGGGTGAAGCGCCTACGCTGGCGGGACTGCGGGCCGTGCTGCGGCCGGCCCCGGCGGAAGTGGCGGCCACGGCCGCGCCCAATTCCATTACGATGCTGAACACCGAACACCGGGAGGCACTGCGGGCGCGGGGCTACGCCAACCACACGCTGCGGCAGCGCAAGATGCTGTGCAGCTGGCTGGGCAACTATGAGCGGGACCGGGGCGAACTGCTCGACCCCACGACCTATGACCTGGCGACGCATGACCGGGTTTTGCAATACCTGCACTTTGACCGCAACCTAGCGCAGAACACTATTGCCTCCTTCGTGCGGGGGCTGAAAGTGTTTCTGCGCTGGTGCCGGGAGGAGCGGGCTATGTCGGTGCCGGTGGAGCTGCGCAAGCTACAAGGGAAGCACGCCGACGTGCTGAAAATGTGGCTGTCGGCTGAGGACCTGGCGGCGCTGACTACGGCCATGCTGCCGGCGCACCTGACGCAGGTACGGGACGTGCTGCTGTTCTGCTGCTACACCGGCCTGCGCTACTCCGACGTGTGGGCGCTACAGCCGGGCAACCTGCACGAATGGGACGGGGCGCGGGTGCTGCGGCTGGTGCAAACTAAGACGCGCACCGGCGTAAGCATCTATCTGACGGAGGCGGCCGGGGCCATCATTGACCGGTACGCTGCGGATGGGGAAAGGGCTCGGCTACTGCCGGTTCTGGCCAACCAGGTCATGAACCGGCATCTGAAACAGGTAGGGAAGTATGCTGGGCTGACCGCGCCGGTGGTGGTGACGGAGCGAATAGCCGGGGAGGTGGTGAAAAAGTCAGTGCCGAAATATGAACTGCTTACCTCGCACACGGCTCGCCACACCTTCGCCACGCAAAGCCTGCTGCGCGGAATGCCGGTGGAAGTGCTGCAAAAGGTGATGGGTCATGCCAAGATTCAAACTAGTGCTCAGTCAGGGGAGTTGGTCAACAAAATAAAGCGGTTGGAGTTGGATGCTTATGGCACGTTCCCACACTCCTTTTATCCTGCCGGCCGCTGACCAGGCCGCCTTGGAAGATTTCACGCGCACGGGCTGTCGGCCGGTGCGGGCCGTTCGCCGGGCCCAGGCGCTGCTGGCCCTGGCCACGGGCATCGGCCAGCAGGCGGCCGGCCGAACCGCGGGCCTGAGCCGCCAGACGGTGAGCCAGTTGCGTTGCCGCTACGAGGAAGCAGGCTGGCAAGCGGCTCTGGCCGAAGCGCCGCGCAGCGGCGGCCCCCCGCGCTTCGACGGAGCGCAACGGGCGGCGTTGACGGCGCTGGCCTGCACCCCAGCCCCGGTGGGCCACGGCCGCTGGACGCTGCGCCTGCTGGCCGACAAAGCCGTGGAACTCTGCCTGGTCGACTCGATATCCCACGAGACGGTGGGCCAGGTGCTCAAAAAAACGAATTGCAGCCCCACCGCCAGCAGCACGGGTGCCTGGGGGCGATGAACGCCGCCTTTATCGCCCGGATGGAAGACGTTTTAGCCGTCTACGAGCGGCTTTACGACCCGCGGTTTCCGGTCGTCTGCTTCGACGAGCGACCCTGCGTGCTCCACGGCCAGCCGACCGACCCGCTGCCGCCGGTGCCGGCCCAGCCGGCCGTGGGCCAACAACCGGCCAAAGCCGGGCGGCCCCGGCGCGAAAGCAGTACCTACGTGCGCCAGGGCACGGCCTGCCTGCTGGCCGCTTTCGAGCCCGGCGCGGGCCAGCGCCTGGTCGAGGTGTCGGCCCGCCGCACCGGTGCCGACTACTGCCGCTTCCTGCAACGGCTGGCCGCCGCCTATCCCCGGGCCAAGAAAATCGTGCTGGTGCAGGACAACCTCAACACCCACACAGATGCCGTGTTCTACCAGCACCTGCCCGCCGCACAGGCCCGGGCGTTGGCCGCCCGCTTCGAGGGGCATTACACGCCCAAAAACGCCTCCTGGCTCAACATGGTCGAGCTCGAACTCTCGGCCATCGCCCGCCAGTGCCTGCACCAGCGCATCCCCACACTGGACGAACTAACTGCCCATGTGGCCGCCTGCGTGGCCCAGCGAAACGCCGCCAACGCCACCGTCCACTGGCAATTCACCCTGAAAAAGGCCCGCACCAAACTCGACCGACACTATCAGAAGATTAGGACAACTAACTTGCCTGACTAGAGCGGGTTCGAGGTTATTGTACATGCTTCAGTTGTACCTTTGGGCATGAAAGCCTATTCACTTGATTTACGGGAACGCGTGGCGGCGGCGTGTGCCGAACCGGGTGCCAAAATATACCAGGTGGCGGCCCGCTTTT
>JANXMN010000496.1 GCA_025354605.1 Hymenobacter sp.
CTCGCTTGCTACCGCTAACTCAATCGTTGCAACGATGCGAGCGAGATGCTTCGGCTGCGCTCAGCATGACGTTCTTGATGGTTGTCTCTGAATCTATGCTACCGTGGCCACTGCCTTCTCCGCCGCGAACAAATCATCGGCCCAGTTAAACCGGTCCGAAGGCGAAAATGCCCAGGGCGCGCCGTTGTTTTCGATGTTGGAGAACATCACGTTCAGCGAGTTGGGCGCGGCCGACTCTTCCAGCACCAGGAAGCGGCGCATCTCGATAATGGTGTCGACGGGGTTGATGTTGACGGGGCAGCTCTCGACGCAGGCGTTGCAGGTGGTACAGGCCCATAGCTCCTCGGGCGTCACCTTGCCACGCAGCAGGGTGGCCTGCATGAGGTCGGTCACGGGCTCGTGCTTGGCCTCCGCCCCGTACACATTGGGCCGGAAGATGAGCGGCGAGTTATACTTCTCCTCCATCCGGTCGCGCGTGTCCATGATGATTTTGCGCGGCGAGAGCAGCTTGCCCGTCAGGTTGGCCGGGCACACCGAGGTGCAGCGGCCGCACTCGGTGCAGGAGTAGGCGTTCAGCAAGTTGGTCCAAGGCAGGTCTTCCACGTCCTTGGCCCCGAAGGGCGTGGGGGCCAGCGGCGAGCCGTCGGGCGCGGTAGGGGCGGGCGGCACCACGAAGCTCGGGTCCATCATGGCCCGCACCTCGTTGGTGATGCTGTCCACGTTCGACAACTGCCCCGTGGGCACCAGGCGCGAGTACCACACGTTCGGAAACGCGATGATAATGTGGAAGTGCTTGGAGCTGGGCAGGTAGTTAAGAAACAGCAGAATGCCCGTAATGTGCGCCCACCAGCCCACGCGCTCCAACAGTTCGAGCGTGCCCGCATTGGCCGGCAACAGCCCCGTGAGCAGGCTGCTGACGGGGAAGGCTCCGGGCAGGGTTTCACCGCGCAGCTGGTGCAGCTTCAGGTCGGCCCCGTTCATGGTGAACAGGGCGACCATCAGAATCACTTCGATGTAGAGAATGATGTTGGCATCGAGCTTGGGCCAGGCGCGCAGCTCCACGCCGGTGAAGCGCTTTACCGGCGGCTGGCGGTTGCGCCGCCACCAGAAGGCCGCCACGGCAATAATCACCAGGGCCCCCAGCACTTCGTTGGTAGCCATAAGCAAGCTATACACCGGCCCCAGAAAGCTTAGGAAGCGGTGGGTGCCAAACAGGCCGTCGACCACAATCTCCAGCACCTCGATGTTGATGACCAGAAAGCCCACGTACACCACGAGGTGCAGCAGAGCGGGCGTCATCCGCTTGAACATTTTCTGCTGCCCGAAGGCCACGAGCAGGGTTTTCTGAAACCGCTCGGCGGCGTTGCCGCTCATGTCGCGCTCGCGACCGACGAGAATGTTGGCTCGGATTTTCCGAACCTGCCAGGCAAAAAAGCCAAAGGCTGCGACCAGCAGCAGCGCAAAGAGAATGGGTTGCAACATGTGGTAAAGGTAAGGCGGGAACGTTTGGGGACGCAAGATAGTCGGCATGCCTAACATATTTCAAAAAAGCGGACACTTTCCGACTTTTTTTGTCCGGATTGTTGCGTCTTTGCCTCGCGTTCGTACCTTTGCGGTCCCCAAAGCGGCTTTCGAAGCGGGGAAACGGCAACATAGCTCAGTTGGTAGAGCACAGCACTGAAAATGCTGGTGTCGTTGGTTCGATTCCAACTGTTGCCACGAAAAACCCCATTTCTATCACGGAAATGGGGTTTTTGCTTTTAGGTTCGGATAGAATATCGGATAGTCGGGGCTGACCGATTCGCGCGACTACTCAGCCATTTCTACGGGTTCAACCGGCCGCATGAAACGCACCCGAAGTCCGCACGAGAGGGCCGGGCCGGGTCGAAACGGTTGCCAGCCACCGCCCAAAAGGATTAGTGGGGCCAGCTTGCCTGACTCAACTCCCATTTTCACGCAACTCCCACTTCGACGCCCCATCAACCCTGGCGCAGCGTCCAGCGCAGGGTATCAATCGGAGCGGTGCGCAGGGCCGCGGCCAGCTCGGCATCGTCCTTGAACCGCAGCTGGCCGAGTAGGCTGGCCTCCACGCTCACCTCAAATTCCGGGGCCTGAAACGGCCAGGGGCTGATGACGACCGGGCCGCCGGCCACGGGTTGGGCCAGGGTGTGCACGGGGCCGTCGGGGCCGTGGTAGATTTCGACGGCGCGGCCCATTTCCGGGATTTCGTGGCGGCAAAGAATGAGCGAGAGGCGGTCGCACCAATGCAGCAGGTCGTAGGCCTGGCCGGCCTGCTTCGCGGTTACTTTGAGCTCCTTGCGCCACTGCTGCTGGCAGGCGCGCAACTCGTCAAGGAAGTGGTCGGTTGATTTTTTCTGGCCGCGCAGGTTTTCGTAGAGGCAGCTCAGGTGCAGGCTGGTGAGCAGGCTGCGCCAGCGCCCCTGGAAGCGGGCGGCATTCATTACGCCGGTGGCCTGCTCCAGCGAAAATTCCTGGTGCGTGAAGTTGGCCGGCGCGCCGGCGGGCGTGAGGCCGTAGTGGCCGCCGCGCCCATGCCAGGCGGCCTGCTCGTCGTCGTGCTGCGCGATGGCGGCCAGCAGGCCCACCCAGCGGTCGGGCGGCAGCAGGGTGGGCCAGTGCCAGGCCAGCTGGGCCGCCAGCAGGGCATGGGCCTGCTGGTGAATAATCTGCCAGCCGGCGGGAGTGTAGTTGACTATCATGGGACGGGGGCAACGGTGGTGGGGAGGGGATAATACGGAAAACAGCCCGTTATGCTTCACTGCGCGCCGATGCCAACCTGCCCAGCCTGCCCGCCGTGCCCCACCCGGCGAGGTAACTTGCACGGGGGCGGGAAAACATGTTCTGTTTTCCGGGTCGGATTGGTCCGCCCCCCCGAAAAGAATGCTGCCCGCTGCTCCGGTCGCTTCCGGAGCAGCAGGCAGCATTCTTTTCAGGGGGGCGGTCTGGCCCGGGGTGCCGGGCAGCGCTCTTTGCAGCGGTCCCGGCCGGTCTTGGAGGGCCTGGCAGAACTCGGCCGGGGGCTACGGGCTAGGCGGTAGGGGCTGGCAGGATTCTTTTCGTCGGTCCAACTGCCTCATCAATACCTTTGCGCTAACCCTTTTTTAGTTTATATGAGACTCTTTACCCTGCGCCGTTGGGCGGTTCTTTTCCTGTTGTTGCTGGCCGCGCCAGCCTGGGCGCAGCCCACCTGGCAGTGGGCGAGCGGCACTAGCAATGCGGATGCTTTTACAGATGGCTCTGGAGTCAATGCCTCGGTGGTTGATGGGGCAGGGGCCACAACAGTCACCGGTTATTTCAGGGGCAGGCTCTCACTGGGCAGCTTCACGGTAACGAGTGCTGGCGGCCGCGACCTGTTTGTGGCCCGCCTGAGCCCATCGGGGGCTTGGACGCAACTAGTGAGCGCCGGCGGAGTGAACGACGACGAAGCGTTTAGCTTAGCGATGGACACCGGCGGCAACGTAACCCTGGCCGGCGGCTTTAGTAGCCCGACCATTGCTTTCGGCACCACCACCCTCACCAACGCCGGCTCGGGCGATGTTTTTGTGGCGCGGCTGAGCCCTGCCGGAACCTGGGTGCAAGCCGCACAGGCCGGCTCGGCCACTTTCGAAACTGCCCTGGCCGTGGCTGTGGACGGCAGTGGTGCCGTGGTGATAGCCGGCCGTTTTAATGGGGCCACTGCTGTTTTTGGCTCGACTACACTGACCAGTGCCGGTGGTGGAGCCGATGTTTTTGTGGCACGTCTGAGTGCCGCTGGCACCTGGACTCAGGCCGTCCAAGCGGGCGGTAGCGGGGTTGACGTTGCCAACGCCATTGCGGTCGACAATGCCGGCGTCATCACCATTTGCGGGGGCTTTGGCAGCCCAGCCGCTGCTTTTGGCTCCATCACGCTCACCAGCGCCGGGCTCATGGATAGCTTCGTGGCGTGCATAAGCGCCGCCGGTACCTGGACCCAGGCCGTGCGGGGTGGGGGCTCCGGCACTGATTACGCCAAGGCCCTGGCCCTCGATGCGGCTGGCAATGCAACCATCACCGGTCAGTATGCGAGTGCCAACGCGGACTTTGGCAGCACCCAATTGGCAAGTGCCGCCGGTAGCGTCGATGTCTATGTGGCGCGTCTCAATGCCGCCGGCACTTGGACTCAGGCAATTGGGCTTGGCAACTCGGGCCGGGAGGTAGCCAGTGCGTTAGCGCTGGACGGGGCTGGCAATGCCATTGTCTCCGGACAGTTTGAAAACACGGTATCCTTTGGTGCCATACAGCTTACCAGCGCCGGGTATGGCGATGTTTTCGTGGCTCGCCTGGCTCCCAATGGCACCTGGACCCAGGCCGCACGGGCCGGCGGCATCAACGAAGACTTTGTTGGCTCCTTGAGCATCGACCAAAGCGGTGGTGTTACAGTAGGCGGGCAGTTTCTCCGCACCGCTGCCTTCGGCCCCACCACCCTAACGGCGGTAAACGCTACTTACGAAACCGTTTTCGTGGCCCGCCTCTCGGGCCTCGTCACCGCCGCCCGCGCTGCTCTGCCCGCCGAACTCTTCACCCTGGCCCCCAACCCCGCCACCAAGGAGGTGCGCCTAGCCTGGCCCGAAGCCAGTGCCACCCCGCGCCCCGTGCAGGTGCTCGATGCTCTGGGCCGCGAAGTGCGCCGCCAGGAGCTGCCCGCCCGCGCCACCACGGCCGCGCTTGGGGTGGAGGGCTTGGCCCCCGGCCTGTACTTGGTGCGTTGCGGCACGGCCATCAGCCGCCTAGTGGTCGAATAACCCCCCGCCCCGCCCGCCGTACCACCGGCCATGCCCGCGCCCGCCCGTCCCGAATCCCTCACCATTGCCCTGCCCGACGGCCGCCGCCTGGGCCTGACGCGCTACGGCGACCCGGCCCACCGGGCGGTGGTGTTTCAGCACGGCTTCGGCTCGTCGGGGCTGGAGCTGCCACCCGACGCGGCCCTGCTGGCGCGCCTGCGCCTGCAGCTGCTGGCCCCCGACCGGCCCGGCGTGGGCCATTCCAGCGTGTACCGGCGGCTCACCTTCCCTTCGTTTGCCGACGACGTGGTGGCGATGCTCGACGCGCTGGAGCTGCGGCCGCCGGTGGGGGTGATGGGGTGGTCGGTGGGCGGAGTGCATGCGCTGGCGCTGGCCGCGCGGCACCCGGCGCGGGTGGCGGCGGTGCAGCTGCTCAGCACTTGCCTGCCGCTGGGCGAGCGCGCCGCCTACGCGCACCTCTCGTGGCGCTGGAAGCTGCTGCGCTGGGGGCAACTGGGCTTTCCGTGGCTGAACCGGACCACGTTTCTGTGGCTGAGCCGGCAGTGGGCGCGGCACCCCGACCGCACCATCGGCTGGTTTATCCGGCTGATGCGGCCGGCCGAAGCGGCCGTGACGGGCCAGCCCGCCTGGCGGGCGCTGCTGCGCGATGCGGCGGTGGCCGGCTTTGCCAACCACGGCCGCGGCGTGTACGACGACGCCCAGGCCTGGTGCCGCCCGCCCGGCTTTCGCATCGAGGGGGTGCGCGCGCCCGTGCGCCTCTGGCACGGCGCGGCCGATGGCGTGTGGGCACCCGACAACCTTCCGTACCTGGCGGCCCGGCTGGGCGGCGCGCCGGTGCGCCTGCTGCCGGGCCAGGGCCACATGCTGTACCTGGAAAATTGGGCCGCGATTTTGGCGGAGATGGCCGCGCTCCTGGATGGGGCCGGGCAGCAGTCACACTGAACGCAGTGTATTGCCTTGTCACCGCCGAATGAGTCGGTGGCCGCGGCAACATCTTTCTACAACAGCCACCCCCTCACCGGCTTCGTTCAGCGGTGATTAAGATGCTTCGCCAGCTCAGCATGGCAACCCCGCTAACCTTTGTAGTTGGCAGCCGTTCTGCCCCGGCGGCTTGGAAATGCCGGCAACGGGGCGAACTTCGCGCTACGCCTGGAGCCGGCAGAGTCCCTTCCGCATTGCTGCCCGCCCACTGGTTTTTATGGCTCTACACCCCTACGTTCAACAAATTATTGCCAACCCCGTCGCCTCCCTGGCGGTAGTGGGCAACCTGGTGATTATTGAAAGCCTGCTGTCGGTCGACAACGCGGCGGTGCTGGCCACGATGGTGAGTGACCTGCCCACCGAGCAGCGCTCGAAAGCTCTGCGCTACGGCATTGTGGGGGCCTATCTGTTCCGGATTTTGTGTCTGGTGTTCGCTTCCTACCTCATCCGGTTCTGGTACCTGAAGCCGCTGGGCGGGCTCTACCTGCTGTACCTGACGTATGACCATTTCCGCGCGCATCCCAACGATGGCGCCGACGATGACGACGGGCAGCAGCTCAAGCGCCGCAGCTGGGTGTACCGGCAGGGTATCGGCCGGCTGGGTCATTTCTGGGCCACGGTGGTGCTGGTGGAGATGATGGACCTGGCTTTTTCCATCGACAACGTGTTTGCCGTGGTGGCCTTCTCCAAAAACCTGATTCTGGTGGTCGTGGGCGTGTGCATCGGCATCCTGGCCATGCGGCTGGTGGCGCAGGCCTTCGTGCTGCTGCTGGCCCGCTACCCGTTTCTCGAAACCGCGGCCTTCATCGTCATCGGGGTGCTGGGACTGAAGCTGCTACTCTCGATGCTGGGCCACCTGTGGCCCGGCAATGCCCTCAGCCACTTCCTCGACGGCGATGTGGCCGAGGTGGGCCTCACCGCCTTCACGGTAGGTATTATCGGCTTCCCCTGGCTCAGCTCGCTGCTCTTCAACGTGCCGCGGCATGCGCGCGGGAGGGGGCTAGGCGATGGCGAGTAGGCCCTTTCGTGGTTGGATAGGCGAATTGAGCCCGGCTTTCTGAGCCGGCCGCCGGGCTGAAATGGAACCCAACAAAAAAACCAGTGCCCATCCGGCCACTGGTTTTTTGTTGCACTGAGGCAGCGGCCGGCTACACTTCCACCACGGTTTTGGAGGTGGGGGCGCTGGCGTTTTCGATGTCGAGGCCGGCCACGTAGCGGTACTCGGCGGTGGCGTTGCTGGCCGTGAAGGTGGCCAGGATGTAGCCCCGCTGGGAAGCATCGAGGTAGTTGAGGTCGTCGATGAGTACCTGGTTGGCCTGCTGAAAGCCCTGGATGGCAGCAGCATTGCCGGCCAGCAGCGCTTCGAACCCCGGCGACGATACCGACGAGCAGGCGAACTCGCCCCCCGCCCGCCGGCCGCTGGCGGTGGTCAGGTCGTTGTGCCAGGCGTTGTGGCTGTCGCCGGAAATAGTGATGAGCTTCTTGCCGGCGGCCGCCGTGTACACGCCTTCGCGCTCGACGGGATACCCATCCCACGAGTCGAGGTTGTAGGGCAGCACGGTGCTCACGCGGGCGCGCTCGGCCGCCGTTAGGCTGGGGTCATTCTGCAGCACCCGCACCTTGATGCTTACCAGCTGGGCCGCCTGGGTGTTGTATTGGGCCAGCAGGGCTGGCGTAGGGCCGGCGGCCAGCTGCGCCACGATGGGCAGCAGCTCGGCCGGGATGTAGAGCTTGCCCATCACCACCTGCGAGCCCAGCACCTGCCACTTGGCGGTGCTGCCGCCCAGGGAATTGGCCAGCCAGGCGCGCTGGTCGGCACCCAGCAGCGAGCGGGAGGGATTCTGCCAGGCCGCCCCGAACGCGGCGGCGTTGAACACGCCGGTGGCGCTGAAGTAATCGCCCAAGCTCAGCTGCTTGTCGCGGCCCACGATGCGGGTGTCGAGCATGAGCAGGTTGACGAGGTTGCCAAAGGCGAAGCTGCGGTAGATTTTGGTTTTGTCGGCGGTGCGGGCCGGCAGGTACTCGAACCATGTTTGGTTGGCCACGCGCCGACGGTCCTCGAAGCTGCCTTCGGTGGCGGGCTGGTGGTTTTCGGCCCCGCCTACGTAGGCGTCGTTGGCGTACTCGTGGTCGTCCCACACGCAAATGAAGGGCTTGAGCTGGTGGGCGCGCTGCAATTGCTTGTCGGAGCGGTACTGGCGGTAGCGGGTGCGGTAGTCGCTCAGGCTCAGAATTTCGGTGGCCGGCTGGTGCACGCGGTTCAGGCTGGCGGTGGTGGCGGTGGTGCCGTATTGGCCGGCCCCGTACTCGTAGATGTAGTCGCCGAGGTGCACCACTACGTCGGCGTCGGAGGCGGCCACGGCCCCGTACACGTTGAAGAGGCCGGCCTGGAAGTTGGCGCACGACACGACGGCCAGCTTCACGCTGCTGGCCTGGCTGCCGGTGGGCAGCGTGCGGGTTTCGCCTACTACCGACTCGGCCTTGGTGCGCTCGCTGCGGAAGCGGTAGTAATACTTGGTGTTGGCCACGAGGCCGGGCACGTCCACGGCGGCGGTGTAGTCGGTGCCGGCAGCAGCCGTTATCGTGCCGCTGGCCACGAGTGGGCTAAAGGCATTGGAGGTAGCCAATTCCCAGCGCAGGCTGGCGTCGCCAGTTTCGTTGTCGGCACTGGTGTAGCGCGTCCAGAGGATGACGTTGGTGGCCGAGGGGTCGAAGCTGGCCACGCCTTCTTTAAACCCGAAGTTGCCGGTGTAGTTGATGGCGGGGTCGTCGCTGTCGTCCTTGCAGCCGGCCAGGAAGCCGGGCAGCAGGGCTACGCCGCCGGAGATGAGGGCCGTGTTGCGCACGAATGCCCGACGACTAATTTTGGGGTTGTTTTCAGACATTGCCAAAGCAGATAGAGTATCCGGCAAAGGTGAAAACCGCCTGTTGCTAACAGGTTAATCGAGTATTAAGAATTGGCGATATCGGCGCGCGCCTGGCCCTACGCCGACTTCATCTTCTTCAAGTGCAGCAGCATGTCGGCCGTCATCCTATCCAGGTCGAAGTCGGGCTGCCAGCCCCAGTCCTGCCGGGCTTTGGCGTCGTCGATGCTGGCGGGCCAGGAGTTGGCAATTTGCTGGCGGCCGTCGGGCTTGTAGGTGACGTCAAAACCCGGAACGTGCTGCTGAATGCTGGCCGTGATTTCGGCCGGCGAGAAGCTCATGGCCCCCAGGTTGTAGCTGGTGCGCACCTTGATTTGCTCGGCCGGGGCGTGCATCAGGTCCAGCGTGGCCTTCAGCGCGTCGGGCATGTACATCATGGGCAGGTAGGTGTCGGCTTCCAGAAAGCACTCGTAGTTTTCGCCGGCCACGGCCTTGTGGTAGATGTCGACGGCGTAGTCGGTGGTGCCGCCGCCGGGCAGACTCTTGTAGCCGATGAGGCCGGGGTAGCGCAGGCTGCGCACGTCGAGGCCGTGTTTGCGGTGGTACCACTCGCACCACTGCTCGCCCGCCAGCTTGCTGATGCCATACACCGTGTTGGGGTTCATGATGGTGACCTGCGGCGTGTGCTCGCGCGGGGTATCGGGCCCGAACACGGCAATGGAGCTGGGCCAGTACACCTGGGCCACGCCGTGGGCCACGGCCGCTTCGAGCACGATGAGCAGGCCGTCCATGTTCAGCTGCCAGCCAAAGAGCGGGTTTTTCTCGGCCGTGGCCGAGAGCAGCGCGGCGAGGTGATAAATCTGCTTGGGGCGGTACTGGCGGATGAGCTTGTCGAGGCGGCTGCGGTCGAGCACGTCGAGCAGCTCGAAGGGGCCACCGGCCAGCATCTGCGGGTCTTTGGGCGGGCGCACGTCGGCGGCCACTACCAGGTGGGGCTCGTAGCGCTGGCGCAGCGCCGCCACCAGCTCCAGGCCCAGCTGCCCGCAGGCGCCAATCACCAGCACCGAGCCGGGTAAAACAGAGGTTTCAGGGTCGCCGGAAGCAGATGCCATGCAGGGAACGAGGTTGGGTGGGACGCGCTATTAACGCAACAGGGGCCGCAAAGATACCGGGGCCGCGCGGCTGCATCGCCGGTATCTTTGCGGCCATGTTCTTCCGGCCGTTTTTCCTGCTTCTCGCGCTAGGCCTTGGGCTGGGCGCGGCTTCGCTCCGGGCGCAGCCCGCCACCATTCCCTCGCCCTACCGCAACCTCGTGATGGAAGGCGGCGGCATTCGCGGCATTGCCTACGGCGGGGCGCTGCTGGAGCTGGAGCAGCGCGGCATCCTGCGCGACCTGCAGCGCGTGGGCGGCACCTCGGCCGGAGCTATCCAAGCGGCGCTGCTGGCGGTGGGCTACTCGGCGCAGGAAATTATCGACGTGGTGAATGCCACGCCCGTGCAGCGCCTCAACGACGGCCGCTTCATTTTCTTCGGGGGCACGCACCGGCTCATCACCCAGTACGGCTGGTACCGGGGCGACGAGTTTAGCACTTACCTCGGCGAGCTGCTGGCCCGCAAAACCCACAACGCCCACCTCACCCTGGGCGAGTTGCACGCCCTAGCCCAGCGCGAGCCCACCCGCTACCGCGACCTCTACACCACCGGTACCAACCTCACCCAGCAGCGCGTGCAGGTGTTCAGCTACGAAACCACGCCTACTATGCGTGTGGCCGATGCCGTGCGCATCAGCATGAGCATTCCGCTCTACTTCCGGGCCGTGCTGCTCGATGCCGACAACCGCGTCGTCACTGGCAACCCCGCCCCCGGCCAGCCCGTGCAGGTGCTCGTCGATGGCGGCCTGCTGGCCAACTACCCCATCTCGCTGTTCGACTACCCACGCTACCTAGTTGCGGCCGGTAAGCCCGCCCAACGTGTACCATCTGCGAGCGTACCAAATAAAGATGGTACGCCTGCAGATGGTACAGCCCTGGCCGGGCCGGGCGCCGTCTACAACGCCGAAACCCTGGGCCTGCGCCTCGACCGCGCCGAGCAGATTCCGCTCGACGGCGCACCCGGCCGCCGCCAGCTCGCGCCCTACGACATCACCGATTTCAATACCTACGTGGGCGCGCTCTACACCGTGGCCCTCGAAAACCTCAACCCCGTGCAGCCTGGCGACTGGCAGCGCACCATCAGCATCGACTTCCTGAACTTCAGCCCCAAAATCAAACGTATTTCGGATGTGCAGAAGCAGCAGCTGCTGGACAGCGGCCGCAAAGGGGCGCAGGCATTTCTGGCACGCTCGCCGGGGCAGAAATAGTTTTTTTCATTCACCCATCCGCTCGCGTATGCGTCAGGCCTCGTTTTCCGATATTCCTCAACTGGTTGAGCTGATGAGGGAGTTTTATGCCGAATCCGACTTTGCGCTCAATGAGGCCCACGCGGCCGCGGCCTTCTCAGCCCTGTTAGCCGACGAGCGACTGGGTGCCATCTGGCTGCTCGATGTCGCGGAAAAACCGGCGGGCTACCTCGTCCTGACGTGGTGCTACAGCATGGAATACGGCGGCCAAAAGGCCGTGCTGGATGACTTTTTCGTGCGACCTGCCCACCGCAATACCGGCGTTGGCACCGCCGCGTTAGCCGCCGTGCCCGACCTTTGCCGGGCACGGGGAATGCGCGCCATTACCATTGAGGCTGCCCCGGACAACGGCCCGGCGCAGCGCGTGTACCGCCGGACCGGCTTTGTGCCCGCTCCCGACCGCGAACTGCTGACCCTGGCGCTGGCCGCCCCTTCCCACGACCTTTAAACTCATCCGCTTTTTCACCATTTTCTCACTCATGTACGCCACCCTCCAGCCCGACCTCACCCAGCAGCTCCAGGAAATCAAGGACGCCGGCCTTTTCAAGAAGGAGCGCATCATCACCTCGCCCCAGGGCGCGGAAATCGAAACCGACGAAGCCGGCGAAGTCCTGAATTTCTGCGCCAACAACTACCTGGGCCTGAGCTCGCACCCGGAAGTCATCAAAGCCGCTAAAGAAGCCATCGATACGCACGGCTACGGCCTGAGCTCGGTGCGCTTCATCTGCGGCACCCAGGACATTCATAAGAAGCTGGAAGCCCGGCTGGCCGAGTTTCTGGGCACCGAGGACACGATTCTCTACGCCGCCGCTTTCGATGCCAACGGCGGCGTGTTCGAACCCTTGTTCAACGAGCAGGACGCCATCATTTCCGATGCCCTCAACCACGCCAGCATCATCGACGGGGTGCGACTGTGCAAGGCCCAGCGCTACCGCTATGCCCACAACGACATGGCCGACCTCGAAGCCCAGCTGCAGGACGCCGTGGCCAAGGGCACGCGCCACCGCATCATCGTGACGGACGGCTCGTTCTCGATGGACGGCACCATTGCCCAGCTCGACAAAATCTGCGACCTGGCCGATAAGTACCAAGCCCTGGTGATGGTGGACGAGTGCCACAGCAGCGGCTTTCTGGGCAAAACCGGCCGGGGCACCCACGAAATGCGCGGCGTAATGGGCCGGGTCGACATCATCACGGGCACACTAGGCAAGGCGCTGGGCGGGGCCATGGGCGGCTTCACCTCGGGTCGCAAAGAAATCGTGGACATGCTACGCCAGCGCAGTCGGCCGTATCTGTTCTCCAACACGCTGGCCCCGGCCATCGTAGGAGCTTCCATTCGCGTGCTGGAATTGCTGACCGAGAGTACAAAGCTGCGCGACCAGCTCGAAGAAAACACCACCTACTTCCGCGAAAAGATGACTGCCGCCGGCTTCGACATCACGCCCGGCGAGCATCCCATCGTGCCAGTTATGCTCTACGATGCCAAGCTAGCCCAGGAATTC
>JANXMN010000513.1 GCA_025354605.1 Hymenobacter sp.
TACCTATACCGCTACTGGAGCAAGTTTGGCAGCGGCGGCTTCCGGCGGCTGCTGGGCGAGGGCTTCAGCTTCGAGAACACCCACTACAACTACGTGCCCACCTACACCGGCCCGGGCCATGCCTGCATCTACACGGGGGCCACGCCCTCGGCCACCGGCATCGTGGGCAACAACTGGTTTGTGCGCGAGGAAGGCCGGGCCACCTACGTAACCGAGGACAAAACCGTGGAAAGCGTGGGCGGCACCGGCGCGGCCGGCCAGCAGAGCCCTCGCCACCTGCTCACCACCACCATCACCGACGAGCTGCGCCTGGCGTCCAACTTCCAGAGTAAGGTGATTGGGGTGTGCATCAAGGACCGGGGCAGCATTCTGCCGGCCGGGCACGCGGCCAACGCGGCCTATTGGTACGACGGTGGCAACGGCTCCTTCATCAGCAGCACGTTTTACCAGAAAACCCTGCCCGACTGGGTGGTGAAGTTCAACCAGCGCGGCCTGGCTACTCAGTACCTCGCGCGGCCCTGGACCACGCTGCGCCCCTTGGCTGAATACACCGAAAGCTCGCCCGACAACGTGACCTGGGAGGCCGCCTTCAAAGGCGAAGCGGCGCCCGTTTTTCCGCACGATTTGCCCACCATCAGCGGGGTGCCGGCGGCCATTGCCGGCAAGGACAACCTGCCCGGCCCCGCCGCCCAAACGGCCGCCGACGGCAAGGCCGCCTCGGCCACGCCCAAGGCCGGGGCCGCCCCCGCCAATGCCGGCACGCCCAACCTGGGCCTGCTGCCCAGCACGCCCTTCGGCAACTCGATTACCACCGAAATGGCCCTGGCGGCCATTCAGGCCGAGCAGCTGGGCCAGCGCGGCTTCACCGATTTCCTGGCCCTGAGCTACAGCAGCACCGACTACGTGGGCCACCAGTTCGGCCCGAACTCGATTGAGGTAGAAGACACTTACCTGCGCCTCGACCAGGAGCTGACCCGCCTGTTTGCAACCCTGGACCAAGCTGTCGGCAAGGGGCAGACGCTGGTGTTTCTGACGGCCGACCACGGCGCGGCCCACTCGCCCGCCTTTTTGCAGGAGCACCGGCTGCCGGCCGGGGCCGTGGGCGCCAGCATTATGCGCGACACCCTGCAGAACCGCCTCGTGCGCCGCCACGGGCCGGGCAGCTGGGTGCTGAGCTACGAAAACCAGCAAGTGTACCTCAACCGCACCCTGGCCAGCCAGAAGAAGCTGAATTTTGCCGAATTGTCCGAAGAGGTGGTCGAAATCATGGTGCAGCTGCCGGGCGTGAGCCGGGCCCTCACGGCCGAGGATATTCAGAAGTCGCACTGGGAAAGCGGCACGCTCATGTACCTCGAAAACGGCTACTACCCCAAGCGCTGCGGCGACGTGCTGGTGGTGCTGGAGCCGGGCTGGTACGAGGCCTACAGCTTCCCGGCCAAGGGCACCACCCACGGCGAGTCGTGGGCCTACGACACCCACGTGCCCCTCCTTTTCTGGGGCTGGCACGTAAAGCATGGCGAGTCGGTGGCCCCCGCCCGGGTGGTGGACATTGCCGCCACGCTGGCGCGCTTTCTGCACCTGCAGGAGCCGAGCGGCTGCTCGGGGGTGCCGCTGGCCGAGGTACTCCGTTAGGTCGATGTGTTGATTATTTGATGTGCTGATTATTTGATGTGCTGATGTGCTGATGTGCTGATGTGCTGATGTGCTAATTGATGTGCTGATGTGCTAATTGATGGGCTGATGAAATGATAGGTTGATGTATTTATAGCCAGCACATCAGCACATCACCTAATCAGCACATCAACGCATCAGCACATCAGCACATCAACGCATCAACGCATCAACTGCTGTTGCGGGAGGTGCCTATGATTTTTGATAAGACTTTTCGGATGCTTAATAAGCGAGGCAGTAATTCGCCAGGGCTTTCATAAGAGGGCGCATGATGACAAAGCAATAGCCAGTAATCGGTTTCCTCGGCTTCTTTAGCCGCTATTTTACACTTGTGAATAAAATCAGCGCGGCTTTCGGCACTCTGCGCTTCTCGCACGTTAGCGCCGATGGAAGTGCCGCTTTTCATCAGTTGGTTGGCCATCACGTACCGGCGTTGCGCTTCCAACCGCTCAGTATAGTCAATAATTAACAGCGAGAACTCAAAGGTCAGCCGCACAATCAGGTTGTCATTTTCAGGAATAGACATTGCATCGCCACTGTAAAGAATTACCAAATAGTCCCAAACAAACCTACTCTTTTTTTCAATTTAGGAATTGCTAGTGCTGCTATAATCGCTGCATTCACGGATAGCACATCAGCACATCAACTAATCAGCACATTACCCAATGACCAACCATTTCAATCCCTGGCACGACGTGTCGCGCGGCGACGAAACTCCAACCGTCGTGCAGTCCATCATCGAAATTCCCAAGGGCAGCAAGGGCAAGTATGAGCTGGATAAGGACAGCGGCCTGCTCAAGCTCGACCGCGTGCTGTTCTCGGCCGTGCACTACCCCGCCGCCTACGGCTTCATTCCGCAGACCTACTGCGACGACAAGGACCCGCTCGATATTCTGGTGCTGTGCTCGGTCGACATCGTGCCCATGTGCCTGGTCGAGGCCAAGGTGATTGGCGTGATGCAGATGGTGGACCAGGATGAGGAGGACGATAAAATCATCGCCGTGGCCGCTCACGACATCTCCGTGAACCACTACAACGACATTGCCGACCTCCCGCCCCATACCCTGCTCGAAATGCAGCGCTTTTTCGAGGACTACAAGGCCCTGGAGCACAACAAGCACGTCACCGTAGAGCAGTTTCTGGGCAAGGAGGATGCCTACCGCATCATCAACGCCAGCATCAGGCTCTACGAAGAAACCTTCGGCGACCGCAAGAATAGCTAGAGCGGTTGACGGGCGGTGAGCCCGCGCAAGGGCCCGAAAACCGCCGCGAAGCCGCTCCCCGCATGCTGGGCCAAAGGCCGATGACCGACCGGTTTTACCTTCGCTCCGTGGATTCTTCAGCTTCCCTGGCCGCCTCATTTTCCTTGCGAAGCTGCTCCTTCCTCCTCAATTTTTCAAGTTCTTCGTCACGTTCAATCGTTCCAATATTGTTAGCCAAAAACTCGAGACCCGGAGTCTCCTTCTTTTGCTTTTTATTGGCGTTTTCTCGTTGTTCTTCTTCTTTTCGTTTTTGCTTTTCTCGCATGCGAAGGTACAAAGGTAGACTCG
>JANXMN010000531.1 GCA_025354605.1 Hymenobacter sp.
TCAGCAGCCTGATTTTTGGCTTTGCGCCGCGCATCAACGCGGCCGGGCGCATGGGCGACGCCCGCCGCGCCGTGGCCATGCTGCTGGCCCCCGACCAGCAGGAAGCGCGCTACACTGCCGAGGTAGTGGACCAGATGAACCAGCAGCGGCGCGGCTCCGACCAGCACACCACCCAGGAGGCTCTCGACATGATTGCCGGCGACCCGGTGCTGCAAAATGCCCGCGCCACCGTGCTCTACAAGGCCGACTGGCACCAGGGCGTGCTTGGCATCGTGGCCTCGCGCTGCCTCGACCAATACTACCGCCCCACCGTCATCCTGACGCAGCGCGACGGCAAGGCCACCGGCTCGGCCCGCTCGGTGGCCGGCTTCGACGTGCACACGGCCCTGGAGGCCTGCGCCCCGTTGCTCGACCAGTTTGGCGGGCACCGCGCTGCCGCCGGCCTCACCCTAAAAGTGGAAAACGTGCCCGCTTTCCAGCGCCAGTTCGAGCAGGTGGTGGCCGATACGCTCACCACCGAGCACCTCGTGCGGCCCGTCGAAATTGCTGCCGAGCTACCCATCGCGCACATCAACGAGGCCTTCTTTGCCGAGCTGCACGGCATGGAGCCCTTCGGCCCCGGCAACCCCAACCCGGTATTCAGCTCGCGCCGGCTGTTTGCCGTGCCCCACAGCGCCCGCATCGTGGGCACGGGGCATCTCAAGCTGCGCCTGGCCTCGGCCGATGCCCAGGGGCCGGCTCTCGATGCCATTGGCTTCGGCCTGGGCGACTACCTGGCCGAGGTAGAAGCCGGCCAGCCCTTCAGCGCCTGCTACACCGTCGAGATGAACGAGTACCGGGGCCAGCGCAGCGTGCAGCTGCGCCTGCTGGATATTCGCTGGGAGTAGGGGCGGGCCCAACCCTGTCGGGTACGGCCCTGCCCCTACGTTGTCTGGTCATCGGCGCGGACAGTTGAGAGTTGGTACAAATTATTGGGGCCTTGATTTTTTGTAGCAACTTGTTTGCTACAAGAATAGCAGAGGGCTGAAATTTGTACCACGATGGCCCGGTCACTAGCGACCGCGCCGGCGTGGTAATGGCAGATTATATCCGGACGTATTTTGGCCTCACTCAGGAACGCCTGGCCTCGTGGCTTGGGGTGCGCCGCGTGGCGCTGGCCCAGTTCGAGGGCGGGCAACGGGGCTGGCCGATGGGCCAGGGCCTGCAGCCGGGCGTGCGCGATTTTCGGCTCACGCTGGCGGCCGAGGGCCTCGTCTACCACCCCGGCGAGGAGCCCCGGCCGGCCCCAGCCCTGCCGCCCGCCGCCCCCGATGCGGGTCCCCTGCTGTTGCGCTTGGCGGCTTGCCAGCAGCAGGCCGTGCGGCTGGACCTCCGTTGGAAGGCCATGCAGGCCCAAGCCAAAACGCTCGAAAACCGGCTGTCGGCCCTGCCCGCCCTGCGGGCCTACGCCGGCCCCGTGCCCGACCCCGCCCACGAGACCAACTGGCTGGCGCTGTTCGAAAACGAAGCCATCGTGGGCCTGCGCTACGACTGCGGCCCCGTGCCGCAGGCCTTGCTGCTGGCCCGCCGGGCCGGCCTGCTTCGCGAGGCCGAAGAGCTGCAGGCCCAGCTGGTCGCACTCCGGGCCGCTACCCCCGCATCACCCGCCACACCCACCACATGAGCACGGGCTGCAGCGGCAGCCGCCCCCAGGCCAGCCAGCCCGGCAGGTGCAGCTGCTCGTGCACCAGGGCCATGTAAATGTTGGCCGGAAAAACGGCCAGCAGCAGCGCCAGCAGCCCCCAGCCGGCCAGCCGCCGTGTGCGGCCCCAGAGCAGCCCCAGCCCACCCAGCAGCTCGGCCACGCCACTCAGGTACACCAGCAGCAGCGGCTGCGGCAGCACCGGCGGCATAATGGCGAGGTAGGTGGCCGGGTGCACAAAATGCCAGAGGCCGGCCAGCACGAAAAGCAGAGCCAGCACATAGCGGCTGAGGAGGCGAAGGGTCATAAGGCGTAAAAGTGGCTGGAAAAAGCTGCGCGGCCTTCCCAACGTGGCACCGCCGCTGGCCGGGCGCGGAACCCATTTGCCCGCTGCTTGTTGATAGCAGCCCCCCGTTACCATTCACCTTGCCCGCCGCCCGCGGGAGGCGTACTTTTGCGGGCGAATCACTCATCCCACCCCCACCATGCAAACCGCCACTTCCTCCAACATTTTCGAACTCTCCGAAGAGCAGCTCGCCGTGCGCGATGCCGCCCGCGATTTTGCCCAGAGCGAGCTGTGGGCTGGCGTGATTGAGCGCGACGAGCACCAGAAATTCCCGGCCGCCCAGGTGAAGAAAATGGGCGAGCTTGGCTTCATGGGCATGATGGTGAGCCCCGAGTACGGCGGCTCGGGCCTCGACACCGTGAGCTACGTGCTGGCCATGGAGGAAATCAGCAAGGTCGACGCCTCGTGCTCGGTGATTATGAGCGTGAACAACTCGCTCGTGTGCTGGGGCCTGGAGAAGTACGGCTCCGAGGAGCAGAAGCAGAAGTACCTGCCGCGCCTGTGCTCGGGCGAAATCATTGGCGCGTTTGCGCTATCTGAGCCCGAAGCCGGCTCCGATGCCACCAGCCAGCGCACCACCGCCGAGGACATGGGCGACCACTACCTGCTCAACGGCACCAAGAACTGGATTACCAACGGCACCACTGCCTCGGTGTACCTCGTCATCGCCCAGACCCACCCCGAGAAGAAGTCGCGCGGCATCAACGTGCTGATTGTCGACAAAGACATGCCCGGCTTCATCCAGGGTCCCAAGGAAAACAAGTTGGGTATCCGCGGCTCCGACACCTGCTCGCTGATGTTCACCGACGTGCGGGTGCCCAAGGAAAACCGCATCGGCGACGACGGCTTCGGCTTCAAGTTCGCCATGCAGGTGCTGGCCGGCGGGCGCATCGGCATCGCGGCCCAGGCGCTGGGCATTGCCTCGGGCTCGCTCGAGCTCAGCCTGAAATATGCCAAGGAGCGCAAAGCCTTTGGCGTGCCGATTGCCCAGCACCAGGCCATTCAGTTCAAGCTGGCCGACATGGCCACCAACACCGACGCTGCCCGGCTGCTCTGCCTGCAGGCGGCCGCCGACAAGGACAGCGGGGCCGACTACGCCAAGTCGGGAGCAATGGCCAAGCTCTTCGCTTCGAAGGTGGCTATGGACTCGGCCGTGGAGGCCGTGCAGATTCACGGCGGCTACGGCTTCGTGAAGGAATATCACGTCGAGCGCTTCATGCGCGATGCCAAAATCACCCAGATTTACGAGGGCACTTCGGAGATTCAAAAAATTGTGATTTCGCGGGAAATCCTCAAATAAAGCCAGAATTGCCTAAAAAACAGATTCGTTGCACTAAACCCAGCCGGTTTTCGGCTGGGTTTCTTGTTTTTGTGAATTTCAAGGTGTTATCTTGCACTGCGAAAGCCATCCGGCACCTCTATCCGCTCCCTTCATCGGTCTTTTAGACTAGTTAAATTATGGAAGATTACAATAAAGTCATCGAGTCGCTGGGCGTGCGCTACATCAAGGCCAAGAACCTGGTGCTGCATCAGCCCTTCACGGTGCGCAATTCTTATGATGTCGGCAATAATCTGATTTTGCTCCACAAGGGCCACCTCACTTTCGGCGAGGAAAGCATGGTGGTGGAGGAGGGCGAAATGCTCTTCATTCCCGGCGGCCGCCCCACCCGCGTGAGCTATGGCATCGACCACAAGAACCGCGTCATCACCAACGACGACCTGATTTCGAACAAGGACAAGTTTTTTACCTCCAACGACAACCTCGACCTCATCGGTGATGCCGCCGAAAGCCACAGCTTCGTCAGCTTCGAAGCCAAGGTGTTCGACTCGGTGAACTTCTTCGCCTCACTCGACGTGCCGGCCTTCCTCATCTCGGGGCAGTCCAAGCTGGCCAACCTCGTCATCAAGGTGGTGGAAGAGAGCATGCAGGACCTGCCCGGCCGCGAGCGCCTCATCAACATCTACACCGAGAACATCGTGGTGGAAGTGGTGCGCTACGTGCTGCGCAACAACATGTTCGTGGAGCAGCTGGCCACCAACAGCACCTACTTCAAAGACCCCCGCCTGATTGACCTGTTCAACTATATCAAGGAGAACCTCGGCGGCGACCTCTCGAACAAGGTGCTCTCGGGCGTAGCCAACGTGAGCGAGGACTACGTGGGCCAGTATTTCAAGATGCTGACCAACATTAACCCGCAGGACTACATCGAGTACCAGCGCATGGAGCGCGCCGTATTCCTGCTGCGCACCACCAAAAAGAGCATTCGCGACATCGGCAAGGAGGTGGGCTACAAAGACACCGCCTACTTCTGCCGCCGCTTCAAGATGATGTTCGGTATTCCGGCCGGCAAGATGCGCCGCCGCGAATCGGCCATGAACATTTAAAAACGGCCCTTATCGACTACTAAACAGCCCCCTGGCTCACCGGAGCCAGGGGGCTGTTTTGGTGGGTGGGGCTATTGAAAAAGCAAGCGCGACTCTATTTGGTGGCGGGCTGGGGCTGGAAAGCAGGTGCCCCGGTTTGCCAGAGGGCGAAGGCCAGCAGGTCGGCCACGGCCGCAAATTCCTGCTGTTTGGAATCGCCGATGCCGTGGCCGGCGGCGTAGTTGGTGAAAAACAAGACCGGCTTGCCCGAGGTGCTGCTGGCCTGGAGGCGGGCGGCGAACTTGGCCGGCTGCCAGGCAATCACGCGCGGGTCGTTGAAGCCGGCCGTGACGAGCGTGGCGGGGTATTTCGTGCCGGGCGTCAGGTGCAGGTAGGCGTCCATTTCGAGCAGCGCTTTGGCCTCGTCGGGCTTGGCCATGGTGCCGAACTCGGGGATGTTGTCGGGGCCGTTGGCCGAGTTTTCGAAGCGCACGGCGTTGAGGATGCCCACTTCGGGCATGGCCACGGCGAAGAGGTCGGGCCGCTCGGTCATGGCCCGGCCGATGAGGATGCCGCCGGCGCTGCCGCCGTTGATGGCGATTTTGCCGGGGCCGGTGTAGTGGTTTTTAACCAGGTACTCGGCGCTGGCGATGAGGTCTTTCCAGGTGTTGGGCTTGGTGGCTTTCTGGCCGGCCTGGTGCCAGGCCTCGCCCAGCTCGCCGCCGCCGCGCACATGGGCCACCGCGAAAATGCCGCCCTGCTGCGTCCAGAGCAGAAACGGCGGGAAGAAATACGGCGACCGCGACTTGGAATAAGCGCCGTAGCCCTCCATATAAACCGGGACGGTGCCGTCGCGGGGCGTGCCCTTTTTATAGACCAGTGAGAGCGGCACCGGCACGCCATCGTGCGAGGGCACCAGCACCTCTTCCACCACGAGGTCGGCAAACTCGGGGTACTGGATTTCGGTGGAAAGCGGCTCGGGCGTGAGGTGGCCGGCGGCGGCCGTATAGTGGAAGCGGCGGCTGGGGGTGGCCCAGCCGGCCGCGCTCACCCACAGGTCGGCCGAGCGGCAGTCGCGGCTTTCGAGCCGAATGGTGCCGGCCGTCAGGGGCAGCTTGATTTCGCGCGGCGTGCGGTCGCCGTTGGGTAAGAAGTAGAGCCGGGCCGCCACCCCGTTGCGGGTGCGCACGAAGTAGAGGCCGTCTTTGGTAATCTTGAGCTGCTGGTCTTCCAGGGCCTCATCGGGGCTTTCGGGCACCAGCACCTCGGCGGTGGCCGCATTGGGGTGGGCCACCGGCATGCGCATTATTTTCTGGCGCGGGGTGTTGAGCGAAGTCGTGAAGTAGATGTACTGCGCGTCGGTGACGTAGTTGGTCACCTGCTGGGCGGGGCCAAACAGCGGCTTCCACCGGATGTGGGTGCCGGCGGCCAGGGCGGCGGCCGGGGCCTGGTACAGGTGCAGGTAGCGGTCCACGGAAAAGAGGCCGCCGTAGGCCAGGCGGGTATCGCGGTCCACGAGGATGACGGGGTACATGGAGGGGTCGACGTGTAGCTCCGGATAGAGTTGGCCGGAAAACACCGGCCGGTCATGGCTGGCGGGCTGGCCCACGCGGTGCAGGTAGTTCACGGTGTTGAGGCGGGCGGCGGGGTCGTTCAGGTCGCCGTTGTTGAGGGGCGTGTAGGTAAAACCGGTGTTGTCAGGCAGCCACACCGCGTCGCCAAACACCAGGTAGTCGAGGCGTTCGGGATAGGGCTTGCGGGTGGCCACGTTCAGCACGTACATCGTGCCCAGCTCGGCCCCGTGTTCGCTCAGCACGTAGGCCACCTTGCTGCCGTCGTAGCTGGGCGAATAGCCGTTGATGGTAAACGCCTTGCCCTTTTCCAGGTGCTCGGGGTCCACGAGCAGCACCTCCGGGCCCTGGTAGCCGTCGCGGCAATACAGCTTGGGCTGCTGGTCCTGGGGCCGGGTTTTGAGGTAGAAGTAGCGGCCATTGTCGGTCACCCGCACGTTCCAGGCGCGGCTGGTCTGGCGGGCGTCGCAGGCCGTCATGGCGTCGAGCAGTTTCTGGCGGCCGGGAATGGCGTCGAGTGTGCGGCGGGCGTACTCGCTCTGGGCCTTCATCCAGGCCAGCACGGCGGGGTCTTTCAGGTTTTCGAGGTTGCGGTAGGGGTCGTCTACCTTCGTCCCAAAGTAGGTGTCGGAGGCCGGGACGCTGGGCGCGGCGGGCTGGGCCGGGGCCAGGGTGGGCAGCAGGGCGGCCAGGGTGGGCAAGCAGCGGCAAATGATTTTACGGAGGTTCATGCGGGAAGAGAAATGGTCATGCGGAGAAGAAAGACGAAGGAGACCCAGCCGCCGCGGTCCGGTTTCGGCCCTCGGAGGCCCGGTTTTGGGCTTTGGAACCTCTAAACCGGCTCCTGGAGGACCGAAACCGAACCTCGGAAACCTGAAACCGGGCCTCCGAGGGTCGGTTTCGGTCCTTGCAAGGTCCGAAATTGACCCTCGGAGGCCCGAAATCGACCCTCCAAGGTCCGAAACCGGACCTCCGAGGGTCGATTTCGGACCTTGGAGGGTCATTGTGGCGGTTTGATGCGAGCTCGGGAGGTCCCAGGCACTTCACGGCTCCTGGAGCCGAAGCTGAAATCGCGGCACGCTTCGCTGGGTACAGGTGGTGCGGGCAACCGAAGGGGAAACGCTCTGGGGAAGGGTAGGCGAGCCGCGAAAGGGACAGCCGACTACCGGCGGCCGGACCGGGCGATGCGCGCGCCTAACCCCGGAGCACTCCCGTTGGCCCCGGCCGCCGCCTGCTGTCCGGCCTCGATGCCCCGGCTTTCGGGCTGGCCGAAAGCGGTGGGGTGCAGGTAGCGGCCCCGGTTTTCGGGCTCTTTGGTTTGCTCGACCGGAATGCGGTGTTGGTTGGCCCACTTATCCTGCCGGATGCCGGTGACCTGCCAGCTCACGCGCCCGCCCGGCGCGCCGCCCACCCGGAACTTGTTGCCGGCCACTTCTTGCTTCACGAAGGGCGTGAAGGCCGCCCCGATGGGCGTGAGCTGGTAGCGGAAGTCCCGGTTCAGGGCTTCAAACCAGTCGGGCAACGCCACCTCGGCCTCGCCGTTGGCGTCGAGGGTGAGGTTGCCGTTATACACGTTCATCATATCGGGGCTTTCGACGAAGGAGTGGTAGAGGTACTGGTTTTCGGGGTCCAGCGGGTGGTCAATCTTGAACGAGCCGCCGGCTTTGGAGAGGTTGCCGCTAACGCCCCAGTCGCCGTTCAGGGTGTTGACCGAGGCGGTGCCGGAAATCGGACTGAATAATGAAATGCGAGCCGTGCTGGTGGGGCTGCCAATGGTATAGGTGCCGATGCTGAAAAACCCGCCGCCGAAGCTATTAACGGCGCTGAAGGTGGCAACTCCCATTTCAAGCGAAGCTTTGCCGCCGGCATTGGTCGCGAGAATGGCCGTGGGACCGCTGCCAGCGTTGCTGACTTTCAGGCCCGCGCCGGAGCCGGAACTGTTTTGGAAAATTTCAACCGCATTGGCGGTGCCGGCGCCAGCGCCGGAGGCGGTAAACAGCGCGGCCCGCCCGTTGCTGGTGGCGGTGCCCACCACGCCCACTCCCCCGGCGGTGGTGCCGAGCACGCCGTAGGCGTTGGCGCTGCTGGCATTGTTGAGGCCCACCACGGCGGCGAGGCTGGTAGAGGTTGTTTGGGCTACCCCGTACACCCCGACCGACGAGTTGGAGGCACCATATAGTCCGTAGCCGGTGTCAGAGAAACCGTACACGCCGTTGCCGCTGTCGCTTCGGCCACTTACGCCGGTGCCGGTGCCGACGGCCTGCCCCCGCACCCCCTCGAGGGCGCCACCCGAAGCCAGGCCCTGCACCCCGATGCCGCCCGTAGCCGAAGCCGTGCCCAGCACGCCGTAGCCGTTGCCGGCGTTGGTGCCCAGCACCCCCACGGCTTGGGCGCCGGTGTTGGTGTTGATGCCCACCAGGGCGGCTGTGGCGGTGCTGTTAGTGCTGGCCGTGCCATACACGGCCGCATTGCTGGCGCTGCTGGCCTGCACGCCGTAGCCGCTGCTGCTGCTGGCATTCACGCCCGCACCGCTGCCGCTGGTGGTGCCGTAGATGGCATCGCCACTGGTGCTGGTGCCGTACACGCCGTAGGAGTCGGTGGCGAAGCCGCCCACGC
The DNA here is from genome assembly GCA_025354605.1 of Hymenobacter sp. Taxonomy (GTDB): domain Bacteria; phylum Bacteroidota; class Bacteroidia; order Cytophagales; family Hymenobacteraceae; genus Hymenobacter. Next base: position 8,579 of record JANXMN010000531.1, read on the forward strand.
CGTAGCCGCCGCTGCCGCTGGCTACGCCTCGCACCCCGTAGCCGCGCTGCGTGAGGCCCAATACCCCCACGGCCGCCGTGCTGGAGCTGGTGTTGGTGCCCGTCAGCACCCCACTCGCGATGGTGGTGGGGGCGGCCGTGGCGTATACCGCCGGTACGGTGCCGGCCGTGGCCTGCACGGCGTAGTTGCTCGTGCTACTGGCTTGCACCCCCACGCCGCTGGTGCTGCTGCCCTGCACCCCGATGCCGGAGGTACTGCCCCCTATGACCCCGTAGCTGGTGGTGGCCGTGCCGCTCACGCCGTAGCCCCCGGCAGCCGAGGCCACGCCCCGCACCCCGTAGCCGGTGGTGGTGAGGCCGAGCAGGCCGCTGGCCCCGCCCGTACCGCTGTTATCGACGCCGCGCACGGCAGCGGCGCTGCCGCTCGTGCCGCTGCCGATGACGCCCTCCACGCCCACGCCGTCCGGCGCGGTGCCGATTTTTTCGCCCCGGATGACGGCCTGATTGGAAGTCGACGTGTTGACGGCGCGCAGGGCGGGGCGGTCACCGGCCGTGCTCAGGTAGGCCAGGGTCGAGTCGTTGGCGGCATCCGAGTTGGTGAATTGCGCCGTCCGGCCCCGGTCGCCGGCCCCTTTGAGGCCCTGCACCGCCACGCCGGTGGCCGAGGCCCCGTACAGGCCAGGGCCGCTCACGCTCACGCCACTTACGCCGCGGCTGTCGGTGGCGCGGCCTTCTACGCCGTAGCCGCCGCTGCCGCTGGCTGTGCCGCGCACGCCGTAGCCGCTCACGGCCGTGCCCAGCACCCCGGTGCCGCTGCCGCTGGTGGCGTTAGTGTTGGTGCCGGTCAGGCCCACGGCCGTGATGCCGCTCACCGAGCCGCTCACCGCGCCACTGGTGCCGGTGTTGGCCACGGCAAAGGCGGGGCTGGCGCTGTTGGCCGTGCCGCTGTAGGGCAAGCTCAGGCCGCTACTGCCGGTGTTGAGCTTGGTCCAGGCCGGGACCGCGGCCGAGCCGGCGTTGTAGTAAAAGCCTACCCCGTCGGGCAGGGCGGCGTTGGTGTTGAACACGAGCAGGGCTGGGGCTGGGCTGGGCACGGTGCTGGCATCGGCCAAGCCGGTCAGACTTACCTGCGGGAAGAGCACGCCCTTGTTGGTGGCTCGCACTTCGAGGGCGGCCGAGGCAGCCGGGGTGGCGGTGCCGATGCCCACGCCCTGGGCGCGGGCCGTGGGGGCCAAGCCGGGCAGCAGGCAGATGGCCGTGAGCAACAGCGCAAGGCGAAGGAAGTGGGACATTTTCATAGGGAAACGTAACTATTGGAGCATGGGTAATGAGTTCGCATGAAACAGGCCCTGAGTGTCCGGGCAGTTTGGCCGATGCGCGAACTCCGGGCCTGCTGAGACGCGGCGGAACTGGTGGGGCAGGCGGGTTTTTACCAGGGCGAAAAACACCTGCAAAGCACGGCTTGGTAGGCTACCGCCTCTTTCATCCACGTTGCATTCTCATGTTGTTATGTTCCATTTTCCCCTAATCTCCTGCTTGCTCGCTGGTTTTGCGGCCCCCAGCTACTCATTTGGGTGGTGATAGGAGCCTCGAGCTCTACTGCCGGGCCCAGTGGGCAGCGGGCCGGTCGCGCCCATAAAAAAAAGGCTCCGGCCAACTGGTCGGAGCCTTTTTAGGGCAATGCGAGCGGCCGTTGCCGTGCCGGCCACGGCCGGCTGCTACTCGATGCTGCGGTAGTCGTTGTGCGAGGCGTGGCTGGAGGGCTGGCTGCCGTGGTCGGTGCGGGCCGACGCGCCGTAGGCCGCGCCGCTGTCGTCGCGGCCGCTGCCGGCCTTGATGCCGGTGTTGCCGGCCGCGCTGGCTTCGGTGCTGTAGTTGCCGCTGCTGCCGAAGCGGCTGCCGCCCTTGGCGTAGGGCGAGCCGCTATCGGCGCGGCTGGTAGAGGCATCGGGGGTCTGGTAGCCGTAACTTTTGCGGCCGTAGCTGCCGGCGTCGCGCTGGCGGCCGTAGTTATAGGCGCTGCTGTCGCTGTTATCATCCGACGACGACTTGCCCTTGCGGGTGGCCAGCCAGCCCAGGCCGGCGGCGAGAATGGCACCGCCCACAATCTTTTGGGTGGTGCTAAGATTATTGACGCGCGAAACGGCGCGGTTGCCGAGGTCTTTCAGCGCCTGGGGCAGCTGGTTGACGGAGTCGAGTACGCCGGAGTCCTCAATCCACTTTTTGCCGCTGTTGAGGGCGGTGTCGAGCAGGGTGCCTTCGGGGTTGTTGGTCTGCTCGCCCTCGCCCTGACGGCTTTGACCGGCGTTGGCCGTGGTCTGAGCCGAAGCGTCCGGGGTGGAGGCAGGGCTTTGCGGGTCGGAAGCCGATGAGGGGGCCGGCTTGCGCGAGCCGGCGGCGGCTGAAGCAGGCGGGGTTTGCGAGGTGCGGCCGGGAGTGGTCGGGTTTGGGGTGCCGAGCTGGTCTTGCTGATTATCCATAATGATGGGTGGGAGGGAAGTGAAAAGAAGAACCAAGGCCCTTCCGCCGGGGCGGGAGAAGCGTGGGGGTTATTCGTAATCGCCCGCCGGGAAGTTGCGGAAAACCAGCTTTATTTTTATTTCATCAGGTAGGCGTCTCATTGCGCGGGCCCCACACGATGGGACGCGCGCACGCCGAGCAGGCCCCAATTATTCAGCGAATTATGCCATGCCGGTGGTGGCCCGTGGCGGCTGGGTCAGGCCGCTGGCTCTGGTTGGGGTACCAGTTGGTGGCCGTAGGGGCAGCACGCGGCGGGCGGCGCCGCGGTGGGGGCCAGCTCGGCCACCCGGTGACTGGGGCCGAACTCCTCAAAATGGCAGTCGGTTATCCCGCGCTGTGCCAGCAGGGCATACACGTGGCGCATGAAAGCCAGCGGGCCGCAGCAGTAAAACTCGGTGCCAGCCCAGTCGGGAGGCAGTAGCGCGGCGAGGTGGTCGGCCGTGAGCGGGCCGTCGGCGGCATCCAGAGGCCGAAGGAGGCCCGGGCCGTCGGCGGCCGTGGGCTCCGGCGCAACCTGGTAGAGCGAGCGCACGCGCACGCCGGGGCGTTGTGCCAGCTCCCGCAAGCGCCGGCCGAAGGGCTGGTGGTCGGCATCGGGCACGGCGTGGATGAGCAGCACGGGTCGCGCCGACCGCTCTTCGGCCAACTGCTCCAGCATGGCCATGAATGGGGTAATGCCCAGGCCGCCGGCCAGCAGCACCAGCGGGACGGTAGCGCCGGGGGCAAGGCAAAATTCGCCGGCAGGGGCGTGTACGGCGACCACGCTGCCCGCGCCTACGGCATCATGCAGGTAGTTGGAAACCAGCGCGGCCGGCGCATCGCCGGTCCGCGCGCCGCGCTTCACCGTGATGCGGTAGTACGGCTGATGGGGCGCATCCGACAGGCTGTACTGCCGCAGCTGGCGGTAGGGGAAATAGGGCAGGTTCACGGCCAGGCTGATGAACTGGCCCGGCCGGTAGGCCGGCAGCGGAGCCCCGTCCTGGGGCACGAGGTAGAACGAGCGCACGTCGGGGCTTTCGGCTTCTACCCGCGCCACCACGAAGTGCTTGAAACCGGCCCAGCCGCCGGACTGGGCTTGCTGCTGTTGGTAAGTAGCCGCTTCCAGCCCCACCAACACCCCGGCAATGCGGCCATAGGCCAGCTCCCAGGCTAGCATCACCTCGGGGGTGGCGGCGGCACCCAAGCCAGCCTGAATGGTGGCCAGCAGGCTGGCACCCACCGCCGCATACTGCCCGGGCTGCACGTCCACGCTCACGTGCTTGGCGGCAATGCGCCGGGCCTCGTCGCCCAGCGTTTCCAGCTCGTCGTAGCGGGTCACGAATAGCACGATGGCATCGAGCAAGCTGCGGGCCTGCGCGCCGCTGGCTTGGTTGGCCGGGTTGAAGGTGTGGTGCAATGCCGGGTGGCTGGTGAGTAAGTGCTTGTAAAAGCCTTGGGTGAAGTGGTCGCCGGCGGCCACGAGAACGGGCGCGGTCTGATGGATAAGGGCGAGAATGCGGGCGTGTTCCATGAGAAAAAAGGGGGAATGAATTACGGCGGTGCCCTGAGCACCAGGCGTACCGGTGAGAAGTAGTGGTTGGGGCCGGGCGGGGCCCGATGGGGTGGGCGGGGCGCTACTCGCGCACCACCTTCACGGTTTGCTGCTGGCGGCCTTGCCGCAGGCGTAGCACGTACACCCCCTGCGGCCACTGCGCGGCCTCGGGCAGCGCCAAGCTGGTTGTGCCGGCGGGCAGCTCCAGCGCCCGGGCCAGCACGGTGCGGCCGAGGGCATCGGCCACGAGCAGGGTGGCCGGCCCGGCCCCGGCGATGCGGATGCGCAGGCTCAGCCGTTCGCCGGGGGGCAGGGGCACGGGGGAGGCTTCCAGGGCCAGCCCGGCCAGGGTGGGCACCCCCACAGTGCGCACCGGCGAGAAGGTTTCAGTGCCGTCGGCGTCGACCTGGCGCAGGCGGTAGTACACCAGCCCGGCGGCGTAGCGGGTCAGGTTGGAGTCGCGGAACTCGTAAGCCCGGGGCTGGGCGCTGTTGCCGTGGCCGGCCACCTGGCCCAGGCGCTGAAAGGCCCGGCCATCGGCCGAGCTTTCGACTACGAACCAGACATTGTTTTTCTCCGAGGCCGTGGTCCAGCGCAACTGGCCGTCGTCGCCGCGCCGCTCGGCGGTGAACAGGGTGAGCTCGACGGGCAGCGGGTTGGCCGCGTTGCTGACGGTGAAGCGCTCAAGCACGGCCGCGCTGCGGGCCAGGCTGCGCGCGGCGGCGTTGGCGGGTGCGCCCACGGGCGTCCAGGTACCGCCGGGGCCGGCCTGCTGCCAGGCGCGGGCCTGCGCGAAGCTGGTCAGGCCGTTGTCGTCGTCGGCTAGCCAGCCGAAGGTGACGGGCACCGGGGCCGTGGGCTGGTTCTGGGGCACGATGCTCCAGATGCGGTCGATGCTTTGGGTGCTGGCCGTTAGGTTGGTGCCGTAGCTGAGGCCGGCGGCTTGCAGGCCGGCGGTGCGCGTGATGGTGACGGCCCCCAGGGCCTGACCGGTGCCGTCGAGCACCACGCCGTGGCCGAAATCAACCACGCCCGGCACGGCGGCACGGCTGATGCGCAGGTTGCCCTGCACGTAGCGGCCGGGAGCCTCGCCGGTAAGGCTGGCCCCGTTGGGCAGGCTGAGGATGGCCGCAGCGGCCGTGCGCACCAGGCCGCTGCTGAGTAGGAGCCCGCCGCTAACGGTGAGGTTGGCCGGCACGAGCAGGCGGTTGTTGCCCACGGGGCCGGAGTTGGCGGCTTCTACGTTGAGCAGGGTGGTGCCGGCGGGGGCGTTCAGGGTTTGGTCGGTGGGGCCGGCAAAGCGCAGCAGACCATTGCCGCTGGTGCTGCCCGCGCTGGCCAGCGTGAAGTCGCCGGTGAGCTGCACGGTGCCGTCGTTGGCGAGCACGCCGGCCGACTGCGTGAGCATGCCGCCGCCCACGAAGAGGGTGGTGCCGGGCGCTACCGCGAGGGTCGCGCCGGTGTTGGTGAGGGTTTGGGCGGCGGCCAGCGGCGCGAAAGCCAGCAGGCCCGCCGCGCCACAGGCCGCGCAATAAGTATAGCAGGAACGCATGAGCAAGGGCATGAGGTAAGTTGAGGGAAAAGGCCCGGGCCGCCGGGCCTGGGGCATTAGCGACTGGCCTGGGCGCGGGGGGTGCTCGCCTCCAGCGTCCGCAGGCGCTGCTCGAAGCCGGCCACCGCCGCCTCGGCGCTGCCCACCCGCCGGATGCCGCTGGCCTCGGCTTCGGCCGCGCGCTGCGCCTGCACCACGGCCTGCTTCCGCAGGGCCTCAATCTGCTCCTGCTGGTCCTTAATCGCTTCGAGCAGCACGGGGGTGAGCTGGGCGTAGTTGACGGCCTTGTAGCCGTCGGGGCCGGTGCTCACCAATTCGGGGTAAATCTTTTCGATTTCCTGGGCTATCACGCCTACCTGCTCGCCCTGCGGCAGGGCTTTGCCGACGATGTTCTGGCGGTACTCGTAGCGCACGCCGCGCAGGCGCTGCACGGCGGCCAGGGCGTTGTTCAGGGGCCGGATGTTCTGCTTCAGCTGCGCATCGGAAGGCGAAAAGCTCACGGCCGTGACGGCCCCGGCAAACACGGCCGAGCCGTTGGCATTCAGCTTCAGGGCGTCGACCACGTTGCCGTTGTCGGTGGTGCGCAGGGTCAGGCCCAGGTCGGTGGTGGCGGTGGGGCTCGGGATGCGGGCCTGAATGTAGGCCACCGGCGTGGCCGCG
>JANXMN010000126.1 GCA_025354605.1 Hymenobacter sp.
CCTCACCGGCAGCAGCGCCCCGCTGCCCGTGGAGCTGAGCGCCTTCACGGCCACGCTGATGGGCAACGCGGCCGTGCGGCTGGCTTGGGCCACGGCCTCGGAGCAGAACAGCGCGACGTTTGACGTGGAGCGCAGCGCCAACGGCACTGCGTTTGCCGCCATCGGCACGGTGGCCGCGGCCGGCCGCAGCAGCAGCCCCCGCAGCTACGAATTGCTGGATGGCCAACTGCCCAACGGCGTGGCCGCGCTTTACTATCGCTTGAAGCAGGTGGACGTGGACGGCAGCTGCAGCTACTCGCCCGTGCGCGGCGTGGCGCTGGGCGGCAAGGCTTCGACCGAAGCTAGGCTGGCCTTGTTCCCCAACCCCAGCCGCGGTGCGGCCACGCTCACCGGCGCGCTACCTGGTACCGTCGTGACGGTGTTCGACGCGCTGGGCCGCCCGGTGGCCTCGGCCACCGCCGATGCTACGGGCACGGCGGCGCTGGTGCTGCCGGCCGGACTGCCCACGGGCGTGTACGTGGTACGGACCGGCAATAAAGCCCTGCGCCTAACTATTGAGTAACCGGAGCTGTTCCCATTCGGTCCCACTCCGGGCCGCGACCAAAAGCCCTCATCTGTTGGATGGGGGCTTTTTTGTGCCGCCACTGTTGGCTCTTTACCGACCAATGGAAAGCCTACGCCAAGGTCCTGCCCCGCTGGCAGCACCGACCATGCCCCAAAGGCGAGGGGCCAACCAGCATCGTCGAGGCGTTGAATGAGAGCGCCCCGTTTAAACAAAAACCGAGACGCAGTACCTGCGTCTCGGTTTCGTTTCGGCTAATTCGACCAGCTTATCAGATAGTCAGTGTCGCCCGGTGTGCCGTTACTTGCGCAATCAGGTCCTGCGCGACGACAACCTGCGGGGGGAGCAGGGCTTGTTCGAACTCGCGCTCGACCAGCCGCTCGGGGCCGACTTTGCCCTGGCGGGAAACCAGCTCGTCGCGGCGGCTGGTTTTGCGGCGCAACTCGTCCGTTTGCATGTCGCGCGATTTGCCGGCGGGCAAGGCCGTCACTACTGGCGTCAGGGCTGTGATGTAGGCTACGAGTCCGCTCAGTTCGGAGCTGAGGGCCGTGGCTGTATCGGTTGCGTTGCCAGTGTGAAACTCGCTTTCCTGTTCCCGGAAGGTGAACACGGTGAGTCGGTCATTGACGTAAACCAATACCGCGTCGCACAGGGCGCGGGTGGTGAGCAGGGAGAGGGAGAAGGCCATTCGTGTAAAAAGGGGTTAAAAAGTGGATGATGCCCAAACAACGGCGGGGGCTACTGCCGTATTGTGAGCGGGCCAGTGACTGAACCTAATTTATTTGGCTAGCTCGGCCAAAGCCGCTTCCAGAGCTACGATTTCGGCATCGAGCCCCGCCAGGCGCGCCAGCAGCATCCGGTGCGTGGCAGCGGTAAGCGGCGGGGGAGTAGCCGCCGTAGCCGCTGTCAAGCGGGCAGCCCAGGTGGCATCGCGGGTTGGGTCGGGCCGCTCGCCGGGCCAGCGGGCGGGTGGCGCGGTTGCTGCGGGGCTGAGGGCGGCGGCCAGCACGCCTACGGCCCAGCGCCGCCGGGCCTGGGCCTGGGTGGGCCGGGCGGCCTGTCCCAGCGTAAAGCGTAGCTGCACCGCCCGGAAACGGCAGCGCCGCAAACGCGCCTGCAGCGGGCCGGGCGTATCGGGTGGTATAGGTAGCGGCGCTGCTCCGAAAACGGGTACGGGTGGGCCTTGTCCATCGGGCGCGGGCAACAGTTGCACCAGCCGGGCCAGCCGTCGGCGCGGCTCGTCGGAAAACTCCTTGCGCCCGGCTTCGACAGCGGCAATCATCGGCCGGCTCACGCCAAGAAAGTAGGCCAGCTCCGCTTGGGTGAGTCTAAAATGGGCACGTACGGCGGCGGCCAGCGTGGGGGAGGGGGCAAAGGCACGGGGCATGGGTAACAAACGTAAAAAAATTCTTTTATTGGTTACCGGTTGGGTAACATGCGGCATATTTTTTTTTGGGAGGTTACCCGTGCGTGTAGAAGGCCTGTAGGCGTGGATGGCCCAGGAGTGGGAAAGGATTATAGTTTATTCTAATAGACTGGTTTATGCCTTCTGAGTATTTGCAGATATTTATAAATGACGTAGCTTTTTTTGTTAAATAGAATAAAGGTTTTGCACAAATACCGCGTTGCATGAGCTTAGTAAGGAAGCTTATTAAACTTGGGCGGTGGTCTAATAATAATTTTAAAAGCTTATTGCCAGTCTGGTTATTCAAATACCAGAAATAACCTATTGGCTTGGCTATAAAATGGTAACATCAGGTTAACAATCGGCCTGATTAATCAACAGCTGCAAGCCATTACAGCCCAGAGTTTCTACCAACAAATGCGCCCAATGTCTGCTACTTACTACTCTGAAACTGCGCGTACCTATTCCACTCATAATAATTGCTTTCGCCGGGGGTGGGCCACAAAACTGAGCTTAATAGCCAGCTTTCTCCTGGGTGGGGCTACCGCAGCATCAGCCCAACAGGAAGTATCCGTTGACCAATTCTCCGGGACGGCCCACGTAGGTATTCCCTTATCGAGCGCCAGCATTCAGGGGGCTACAATTGGGCTAGGCCTGGACTATTCCGCTTCAGGCGTGAAAATCGATGACGATGGCGGGGCAGTAGGTACAAACTGGTCTCTGGTGGGTGTGCCAGTCATCAGCCGGGAAGTGCACGGCCTTCCAGATGACGTAGTAAGCCAAACGAGCGTGGGTCAGGGACGGCGTATTGGCTGGCTGAGGGGTAATCAGCTTAGTAGTGTACCAGGTTACATACAACCTATCATCAATGGCGCCACTGGTAGTGCGGCATTTTCCTGTTTGGATAACGTACACAGGAACAACAGTGCGAATGAGATTTACGATACCGAGCCGGATATATTCTCCTACTCGTTGCCGGGCCACGCGGGGAAGTTTGTTTTTGACGAACAGGGAGCCGTGCGGACTATTCCTTATGACCCAGTCACAATAACCATAACCCCTGGCAATGACCAGAGTACATTCAGTACATTCGTCATAAAAACGCCGGAGGGAGTGACCTATAATTTCAACGAGTGCGATTTTACATCTCGTTCGGATGAATTACAAACTGATGTTACGCAGCCATTTTATTCAACGCGTAGTGCATGGCTTTGAGTCCGCGCAAATACAGTTGAGCTTTGAGACGAAAATGGCCGATGCCTAACCGCAGCTTTAATTTCTCTAACTTAATGTAGGCCAGAATGGAAGAGAAGAAATGATTGGCCTGCGTGTCGATGGTTTTGGTGGGCGACTTGCCCATGGACGTGTTTTGCTTGAGCGATTTGTGGTACTCCTCGATTTTCCACCTTTTCTGATAGATTATCGTCACTTGTTCCCAGGTTAAACTCGTATCGCTGCTGACCAGATATAACTCGCCCGGCGAACCGTCCTTGTTGGTAAAGACTTGTCGGACCACGAGCACCGCCTCCACGACGCTCCGTAGCCAGACGCGCAGGGGCTGCCCATCGGGGAAAGCCAGCATATCGAGGGCCTGAAATTCCCCGTTGCCGCGCCCCACTTCGCTCAGGGCCACGGTGCGCGAGGTGGGCAGGGCAAAAATAAACTCATGGCCCAGCTCGCGCACGTGGTTCATGTTCTCGGCCGAGGCGTACCAGCTGTCGGCCAACAGGTAGCCGTAGGCCACTTGTTGCTGGGCCACGCGCAACATGGCGCGGAGCATTTCGTTTTTCGTCAGCGGGCTTTTCTGGCTCACTTTCTGTGTTTTAGGGTCAGTTACGGCCTGCGTTTTCTCCACTAGTTCCACGGCAATCGGCACGGCCAGCGCGCCGGCGACGTAGAGCAGGTTCACGAAATTGAGGCCCTTCACGTAGCGCCCCAGGCGGTGGTCGTAGTGGGTGCAGAGCAAGGCGTTGGCATCCGTATGGGCCTTCTCCAGAATCGAATCATCGACGATAAGGACCGCAAAATCGTCCGCTTCGAGTGCCCGCTCGGCCTGCCGAATCAGCGGTTTGGCGTGGCCCCAGACCTGGCGCGAATCCAGGTACACGCTGCTCAACCAGCGCGTTACCTGGTCGTGACTAAGCTGCCCGTCGAAGAGCCGCGAGAGGCCGGTCGCCGAGGTCTGGCCCGTCGAACTGATGAGATAATCCGTGTATAAATCCAGGGTGCAGGCCATTGAAAACGGTCGTTAGACCGGAAAA
>JANXMN010000444.1 GCA_025354605.1 Hymenobacter sp.
CTCGAAATTGAAGCCGCCGGTTTCGAAGTCCTCGGTGGCCTGCTCGATGCCTTTCTCTGCGCCGTTTTCGATACCAGCCAGGGCCACCGCAGCCGCAAGCTGCTCCTTCTGCTGCCCGAGCAGTTCCGCGCCGAAGGCCACCAGGCTGGCGTTTCAGCATATGAGAAAATCTTGCTGCTCACCGACTTCGTAGCCGGTATGACCGACCAGAATGCGTTGAGCTTATACAAGACGATAAAGGGAATCGAGTTGCCAAAGGGGTTCTAGCGCTAGCCGCAGCCACTGCCACTGGCCGCAGTTTAGCGCGCAGCGCGTAACTGCTGGCCGATTATTGGGGTGAGTCTGTGACTCACGGCCGCAGAGCGACCTTGCAAAGCCGCGCCAACCGCGCAATGGCGAGTTGCAAACTCGCCCCACCCCCAGCCTGCAGTTGCAGTTGCGCGCTGCGCGCTAAACTGCGGCCAGCGCTGCCGCCTCCGATTCGTGCAGCGCCACCAGATTCTCCAGCAGCGCCTCCAGCAGCTTGCGGCCCTTCCACACCGATTTCAGCTTGCTGCGAATCTGCTCCGCCGTCTGCACGAATTCCTGTTCTTCGGCCTGCTCGTGGCCTTCAAACGCCATGAGCTGCTCCACCATCCCCACCGTCATTTCGGGGTGAAACTGCAGCCCGATTACCCCGTCGCCCCACACGAAGCCCTGCGTGGCCGTGGCCGCCGACATGCCCACCCGCACAGCCCCCGGCGGCACCGTAAACGTATCGAAGTGCCAATGCAACACGGCCGCCTTCTCCGGCCACCCCCGCAGCAGCGGATGCTCCAGCGACTTGGCCGAAAACCGCACCGTCCAGAACCCGATTTCCGGTGCGTGATTGGGTCGCACTTCCGCCCCCAGCGCCTCGGCCACCAGCTGCGCCCCCAGGCAAATGGCCAGCGTAATTTTCCCAGCTCGCAGCGCTTCGCGGACAAAAGCTTTTTCCTCCCGCAGCCAGGGCAGGTTTTTCTCGTCGCGCACGCTCATGGCCCCGCCCAGAATCAACAGGCCATCAAAATCGGCTAGAGCTGGAAGTAACAAGTTCGGCTCGAATAGCTTGGTGAACGTGAGGGAGTGGCCGTGCGACGCCAGCCAGTCGGTGGCGTGGCCGGGGCCTTCGTTGGGCATGTGTTGGAGGCAGTGCCAGCGCATAGGTCAATTTTAGGCGGTGTCAAATAAGAGCTGAAATGCCTGTTTTTTGAGACAAAGCTTGGTCTGACAAGATGTATTCCCGCTCCTGCGGAATCTGTAGCAACTCAAGCTGGCGGTTATCAACGTGCGTCTTTTGCTGCCGCACAAAGTCAGTAACATCCTCAATGAGCGTCACTTGCTGCTTGCCGAATTTCTCCAGGATTTCACCTTTCAGACCAAGTTGAATTGCTCGTCGGGGCACCTTGGTGCCATAGGGGTCGTGGTCGGGGTCCCATTGCAGCCGCACGGGCTTGGAACCCAACTCCTGCTTCCAGGCTTCGGATGAATCGTAATTCCTAGCTGTAAAGGCTGAAAAAACGGCTTGACCCAAAATTTCCTCAAAAGCAGTTCTGTCAAGCCAAAGCGCCAGCACGCGTTCCTGATTATACTTGCTGGCCCACCCGCAGCGGTACATCATCCACAGAAAATTCGGCTTAATCCACGACATTCTGTCATAACTGAAATCAGCCCCGCCCAAACATTGGCTCTCTACTGCGAAATCAGCGATGGCGGGTTTAAATGCCTGGTATACGACTAATTGCCCGCTCACCTGATGAGCCATAATATGCTGCCCATCAAACGGCCAGTTGCGTAGCGCCTCCGGATACGATTCGGTAAGAATATTCATGCCCAGCAAATTTTCACCTTCGCTTTATTCCCACTCAATCGTGGCCGGCGGCTTGCTGCTGATATCATACACCACGCGGTTGATGCCCCGCACTTGGTTGATAATCTTGTTGCTCACCTCAGCCAGAAAATCATACGGCAAGTGCGCCCAATCGGCGGTCATGCCGTCCACGCTAGTCACCGCGCGTAGGGCCACCACGCGCTCGTAGGTGCGCTCGTCGCCCATCACGCCCACGCTTTGCACGGGCAGCAGCATAGCTCCCGCCTGCCACACGTGCTCGTAGAGGCCGTGCTGTTTCAGCAGGCTGATGAACACGCCGTCGGCGCGTAGCAGCAGGTCGACTTTTTCGGGGGTAATATCGCCGAGGATGCGGATGCCCAGACCGGGACCGGGGAAGGGATGGCGGTTGAGGATTTCGGCGGGCAGCTCCAAGGCCGCGCCTACTTCGCGCACCTCATCTTTGAAAAGCATGCGCAGCGGCTCCACAATTTTGAGGTTCATCTTCTCGGGCAGGCCACCCACGTTATGATGGCTTTTGATGGTGACCGACGAGCCGTGCACCGACACCGACTCAATCACGTCGGGGTAGATGGTGCCCTGAGCCAGCCAGCGCGCGCCCTGCACCTTTTGGGCCTCGCGGTCGAACACCTCGATAAAAGTGCGGCCGATGGCCTTGCGCTTGCCCTCCGGGTCGCTGATGCCGGCCAGCGCGGCGTAGAATTCGGGCGCGGCGTTCACCCCGGTCACGTTCAGGCCCAGGCCTTCGTAGGCTTTCAGTACCGTGGCAAACTCATCCTGGCGCAACAGGCCATTATCGACGAAGATGCCGTGCAGGCGCGGGCCGATGGCGCGGTGCAGCAGCAGCGCCGCCACGCTGCTATCCACGCCGCCCGAAAGGCCTAGAATCACCTGGTCGTCGGGGCCGATGGTGGCTTGCAGGGCGGCCACGGCCGAATCCACGAAGTGGTCGGGCGTCCAGCTCTGGGCGCAGTGGCAGATGTTGACCACGAAGTTGTGCAGCAGCTGCTTGCCTTCGGTGGAGTGCGTCACCTCGGGGTGAAACTGGATGCCGTAAGTATCTTGGCCTTCAATTTTGAAGGCGGCCACCGCTACCTCGGGCGTGCTGGCAATAATATCGTAGCCAGCCGGCAGGCGCTGAATGGTATCGCCGTGCGACATCCACACTTGCGAGTCGAGATGCATCTCGAACAGCAGCGCCGAGGCCGCATTGAGCGAAGAGAGCCGGGCGCGGCCATACTCGCGGATGGTAGCGGGCAGCACTTCGCCCCCGCCCTGCTGGGCGAGCAGCTGCGCGCCATAGCACACGCCCAGTACCGGTACCTGCCCCACAAGGTGGCTTAGGTCAGGGTTGGGGGCATCCGCGTCGCGCACCGAGCACGGCGAGCCCGAAAGAATAACGCCCCGAATATCGTCGCTGAGAACGAGTTTCGAGGCGTAAGTGTAGGGATGAATTTCGCAGAACACGTGCAATTCGCGAATGCGCCGGGCTATCAATTGCGTGTACTGCGAGCCGAAATCGAGGATGATAAGTCGTTCCATGCCGCAAAGCTACTCATGGATTAAAGCGAATTTCCCCGATTTTACGGATTTTATGAATGGATGCCAGCACACGAAAAATATTTTCTGCCTCGTATCTCCCGGTCCATTTCCAAATCAATCAGCCCCTTACCGGCAGCCCGCGGCCTGGCCAGCGGAGCCGGCCCACGAAATCCATAGAATCGTACCGAATCCGACACATCCGTGATTACCTTTGCAACGGCAAGTCAGAACGACCAGCTCCTGCTGAACTCCCCCAGGACCGGAAGGTAGCAAGGGTAGGTGGTTGTAGCGGTGCGATTTTGGCTTGCTTTTTTTTGCCCTTTCGCGTCGGCCCCGATGCTACTCCGTTCCGCCATTGGCGGGCCATTGAGTAGCTTTGGGGCCGATTCTTTTTTTCGGGGACTTGGGGTCTTAGAGGCTTGGGGACTTGGTTTTTTTCGCCAAGTCCCTTCCTACAAAAACCAAGCCCCTAAGACCCCAAGTCCCCTTATGAAATTCTTTCTCGACACCGCCAATCTGGCTGAAATCCGCGAAGCCGCCGAGCTGGGCATCCTTGATGGGGTGACTACCAATCCTTCCCTCATGGCCAAAGAAGGCATTAAGGGCGTGGATGGCGTGATGGCCCATTACCGCCAGATTTGCGAGCTGGTAGATGGTGACGTGTCGGCCGAAGTCATTGCCACCGATTTTGAGGGCATGGTGCGCGAAGGCGAAGCCCTGGCCGACCTGCACCCCAACATCGTTGTGAAGGTGCCCATGATTAAGGAGGGCGTGAAGGCCATTAAATACTTCGCCGATAAGGGCATCAAAACTAACTGCACGCTGATTTTCACGGCCGGGCAAGCCCTGCTGGCAGCCAAGGCGGGTGCCACCTATGTGTCACCCTTCGTGGGCCGGCTCGACGACATTGGGGGCGATGGCCTGGGCCTGGTGGGGCAGATTGTCGAGATTTTCGCCAACAGCTCGTCAGCGGGGCGCCCGCGGTCTATGCCGCCGAGCTCAAACTGTGTGGGACTGACAAGTCCTGCGTAAGCCGGTTGAGCGTGCGCAGAGCCGTGCGCGATCAATTGCGGGAGATTGCCGAATGCTTCTAACGCCATCAAGACACCGCCGAG
>JANXMN010000555.1 GCA_025354605.1 Hymenobacter sp.
CCGCACGACTCGTTCACGCGGCGAGTCTGGAGACTCGAAGCCAGTGGGCAGCGCGTCGGAGACGCGCGCCAGCATCGTCCAGCAGTATAAACCACAAGCGGCCGCCCCCGAATCGGGAGCGGCCGCTTGTGGTTTTGGTCGGCTCCGGCCGGCTAGTTGCCGCCGTGCACCAGGCGCTGGGTGTAGCGGTGGCCGCCCTGCGTGAGCTGCACCTGGTACACGCCGGTGGGCAGGGCGCGCAGGTCGAGGTCCGGGGCCGGGGCACCGGGGGCCAGCACCTGCTGCTGTACCACGCGGCCCACCAGGTCGGTGACGGTGACGGTGCTGGCGGCTTCGGGGTTCAGGCCGCGCAGCTCCAGCGCCACGCGCTGCTGGGCGGGGTTAGGGTAGAGGCGGAAGCCCGCCTCGGTGGCCGGGCCGGCCACGAACTTCAGCACCCGCACGGGCGAGTAGCTGCTGCTGCCGTCGGCGTCCACCTGCCGGAGGCGGTAGTATACCGGGCCCGTGGCCGTGGCGCCGATACCGGCGTCGGTCAGGGCGTAGGCGGTGGCGCGGGTGCTGCTGCCCTGGCCGCGCACTTCACTGAACTTCCTGAAGTCGGTGCCGTTGAGGCTGCGCTCCACGTCGAAGTGGTCGTTGTTCTTCTCCGAGGCCGTGGTCCAGGCCAGCTGGGCATCCGGGCCTTTGGCCGTGGCCGTGAAGGCGGCTAGCTCCACCGGCAGCGGGCCGCTGAACTGGCGGTTGCACAGCGCCGACTGCGGAATCACGACGGTGGCACCGCCGGTATCGGGGCCCGAGTAGAGCACCCGCATTTGGTTGCCGCCGCCGTTCTCGCCGTAAAAGGCCAGCAGCGGGTGGCTGCCCGCTGTCAGGCTCACGGGGGCACCCACGGTGGTGCGCACGCCGTGCTGGCCGGGGTCGCTCACCACGGCGTAGCCCGCCACGGGCGTGGTGGCGCGGGCCGCGTTGTCGAGCCACAGGTAGGAGGCGTCGTCCGACTGCAGGGTGAAGGTGTAGCTGCCGGCCGTGGCAATGGTGAGGTAGCCGCGGTAGCGGGCGCTGTACTGGTCCGGGTTGGTGTCGTTGCCGGCATTGATGGCGCTCGAAATGTCGCCCCAGGCGTTGTCGGCGGTGTAGTTCAGGGGTCCCTCCGAGCGGGTGAGGTTGGGCACCGCGGGCGAGTTGAAGTAGGTGAGCACGTCGTTGAAGTAGCCCTTGAAGTATTCGGCGTAGAGGCCCTGGGCGGCGGCCGTGGCGTCGTAGGTGGTGCCGGTGCAGGTGCCCGTGCCGGCGGGCAGGGCCACGGTGGTGGCGACGCGCATGGTGCCGGCCACGCCGTCGTTGTTGGTCGGGTCGGGGTCGGCTTCGAAGGCCGTGGCCGAGGCGATGCCGGCCGCCGGCTGCGTGTTGTTGGGCAGCGTAAAGGTGAAGGCGTAGCTCAGGGCAGCCGCCCCGCGGTTCACCTGGCCCACGCTGAGGGTGGCGATGCCGGTGTTGAAGTCATACGTCGTGCCCGTCGGGAAGGCATAGGTGAGCAGGGCCCTGGGCAGCTGCACCGTGAGCACCGTGCTGGTGGCATCGGCCGTGCCCGGCCCCACGGCGCTGAGGTTTTGCACCGTAGCCGTGTAGGTGATGCTGGCGTTGGCGGCGGCCGAGCTGGGCCCGGTCAGGGTCACGCGCAGGTCGGCGGGGTAAATCACGACCAGCGTGTTGCTGCCCGAGTTGTCGTCGCCGGTCAGGCAGGCCTCGCTGGTGCTGGTGCCAATGGTGGACACCACCACCAGGCTGCCCGCCGTGGTGGGCGTGAAGGTGAGGGTGGCGTTGGCGTTGGCCCCGCTGGCCAGCGAGGGCACCGCCGTGAAGGTGACCAGGCCGCTGCCGTTGGCGTAGCTGCCGCTGCCGGTGCCGGTGGTCACGGTCACGGTGCCCAGGCCAGCGGGCAGCTGCACCTGGCGCGTCACGTTGGCGGCCGCGTCGGGCCCGTTGTTCACAAACGTCACGTTGACGGTAGCGGCCTGGTTGGCCGGCAGCGGATTAGTAGCAAAGCTCAGGCTGGTGGCCACGTCGGCCACGGCACTGGGGCACAGCTGGGCCGAGCAGGCCGCGCCGTCGGTCAGGCCCGCGGCCCCGCGGGTGCCGCCGTTGGGTAGAAACTCCGTCACCGACGACGAGGCCGAGGTGCCGTTCAGGCCGCCGGCCACGCTGATGCTGGGCGCGCCCGAGGTGTAGGCCACGTAGCCGCCGCCCCCGCCGCCGCCCGCGCCTTCCGACTCGGTGCCGATGGCACCCTGGCTGCCGCCGGTGCCGCCCCGGGCCAGCAGGGCGCTGCTCACGGCGCCGGTGGCGTTCACCACCACGCTGCCGCCCGCGCCGCCGCCGCCCGCCGCGTCGTTGCCGGCCACGGTGCTCACCGTGCCGCCGTCGGCCAGCAGGCTGCCGCCGCTCACGGGGCCGCCCGCCACCAGGTAGATGAAGCCGCCGCCGGCCCCGCCGGCCGTGCCGGTGCTATTGTTGCTGTCGCCGGCACCGCCCCCGCCGCCGAAGAAGGCCCGGCCGCTGGTGGCCACCGGCCGGCCGCCCAGGCCACCCTTGTTCTGGCGCAGGTCGCCGCCCCAGGCGTTTTGGCCCGGCGCCAGGGTCAGCGCGTTTTGGTCGGAGTTGGCGTAGGAATAGCCCCCGCGCCCGCCGCCGGTGGAGGTGGAGGTGGCGAAGTTGGCCGCTTCCAGGTTCCAGGCCGCGTCGTAAGCGTTGCCGGGGCCGCGGTCGGGGTTGCCCAGCCCGGTGTAGGGGAGGCCGGCCAGGCCGCCGTTGGCCCCGCCGCCACCGGCGGCGTTGTGCGAGTTGCCGCCGCCGCCGCCGTTGGCCGGGGCGCCCCGGCCGTAACGGCCGTTCAGGGCGTCGTATTCGGGGCCGCTGCCGGCAATGCTTTCGCCTTTCTCGGCCCCGAAGTTGGCGCTGGCCGAGCGGTAGCCCAAGTCGTTGTTGGGAGTGCCGTCGGTGTTCTGCTCCAGCACGCCGCCCCGGAAGCCCAGGGCCGACACGTCGAGCGCGGCTCCGGCACCCAGGGTCACGGCACCGGTGGTTTCTACGGCCACCACGCCGCCGGTGCTGCCGTTCCAGGCCGGGGCCGTCACGGTCACGTTGGCGTTCAGGGCCAGGGTGGTGTAGCGGGGCACGCGCACCACCTGGGTATGGCCCGCCGTGGTATATGCACTAAAGAGCCGGCAATTCAGCACGATGCTCGTGGCCGAGGACACCGACGCCACTTCTACCAGCTGGTAGCGGCCGGCGTTGTTCAGGCTGGTTACGGTGCCGTAGCTGCTGGCATCGGCGCTGTTGATGGTCGCCCCCTGGGGCTGCACCAGCAGCAGCAGGTCGCCGGTGGTCAGGTTAGCCGCAAACCGGCCGTTGGCGTTCAGGGCGCTGTTGGCCACCGTGATGGTCGTGGCGCCCAGGGCCGCGTTGGCCGTGAGGGTGGTGTACTCGTTGAGGATGGTGCCGGTGGTGGCCACGGTCAGAGCCCCGTTTTTGCCGGCCTGGGCGGCGGCTTGCGGGCGGCTGGCCAGCAGGGCCAGCAGGGCCAGCGCGCCCAGGCGCAGGGCGGGGCTTAGCGTTGGCATTAGCCGGCGGGCGGACAGCGCCTGATTAGCAATGTGGGGTAATAGTAATTTCATGGTATGTTTTCGCAGGGAAAAATTGATGAGTAATTTTTAAGATTAAAGCACTAGCTGGCCTGCATTTAACCGGGGAATCATCCGGACATGCCAAAATTAGGAGCAGATTGGAACCGCTACTCACTTTCTAGTCCAACGTCTATATATCCCGGACTAACAGCTTAAATAAGTCGTTCACTTTGTGACATTCCGGCTCTCATAATAGCTGGGCATTCATTTCACCGCCAAGCGCAGCGTAGTGTTTTTAACGCGCAAAAGGAAGCTGCCCCAACAAGCCGGCAGCGACTCAGTGGGGCCGGTGAAGAGGCGCTGCCATGTTCAGCCTGGCCCCTTTAGAGCCTATCCAAATAGGGCAGCCGGGGCGGCGCGGCCGGGCGGCTTTTTCAGCCACCCGACCGCTACTCGTT
>JANXMN010000448.1 GCA_025354605.1 Hymenobacter sp.
CCTGGGCCCCACGGTAGCTCCCAACGACCCGCAGGTGGCCGGGCAGAACGTGCCGTTGTTCCGCTCGTTCGTGCCCCTGACCAGTGGCACGCGCTACTTCCCGCGCCTGAGCAACCTGGTGAACAACACGACCGTCATCGGCGAGCGCCTGCCCACCGTGAGCCGCAGCCTAAGCTTCCGCTGCACGGCCCGCGACGAGCACAGCGGCCCGGCAGGTGTGATTGGCGGCGTTGATTACAGCGCCCTCGTCACGCTGAGCGTGAGCAGCACGGCCGGCCCCTTTATAGTGCAGGCCCCCAATACGGCCGTAACTTGGATTGGCGGGGCGGCCCAGACCGTCACCTGGGACGTAGCCGGCACGACCAACGCGCCGGTGAGCTGCGCCACGGTCAACATCCGCCTGAGCCTGGACGGCGGGCTGACTTACCCGACCACGCTGGCCACTGGCGTGCCCAATAACGGCTCTGCCGTGGTAGTGGCTCCGAGCCCGACGGCCAACCAGACCCAGGCGCGCATTATGGTCGAGGCGGCCGACAACTACTTCTTCGACATTTCGAACGCCAACTTCACCATCACCACCCCGGCCCCCGGCCCCACCATCACCAGCTTCTCGCCGGGCGGCGGGCTGGCCGGCACGGTCGTGACCATCCTGGGCTCAAACTTCGCCGGGGCCACCGGCGTGACGTTCAACGGCACGGCCGTTCCTAACTTCACGGTGAACTCGGCCACCCAGCTGACGGCGATAGTACCGACCGGGGCCACTACTGGCCCAATTTGCATCACCACGGCCCAGGGTACGGTTTGCTCGACGCTTTCTTTCATCGTCGCCCCGCCGCCCACCATCACCAGCTTCACGCCCACCAGCGGCGCGGTCGGCGCTACGGTCGTTATCACCGGTACCTACTTCACCGGTACCACCAGCGTGCGCTTCAACACCACGAATGCTACGGCTTTCACAGTAAACTCGGATACGCAGATTACAGTGACGGTGCCGGTGCAAGCAACTTCCGGGCCTATCACGGTGATTACGTCCGTAGGCAGCGCCACCTCGGCCACATCATTCACGGTCATTCCCGCCCCGGTTATCACCTCGTTCACGCCCACCTATGGGCGGGCGGGCACGGTAGTCACGCTCACCGGCAACTACTTCACGGGCACCACCCAGGTCACGTTCAACGGCACGGTGGCACCCACCTTCACGCTGAACTCGGCCACCAGCATCACCGTGACGGTGCCGGCTGGTGCCACCACGGGTCCTATCGGCGTGACGGCCGTAGGCGGTACGAGCGTTTCGACCGCCGTCTTCACCGTGCCGACGCTGGCCAACGACCTGTGCGCGGACGCCATTGCCATGACCTGCGGCCAGACGGTGACCGGTACCACCGTGGGTGTTACCGCAGCCGCAGACCCCACGGCCACTTGCTCGGCCATCACGGTGGATGCCGGCGGCGTGTTCTACACCATCGTGGGAACGGGCCGGGCTATTACGCTTAGCACCTGTGCGGCGGGCACCAGCTTCGATACCAAGCTGTTCGTGTATTCGGGCGCGTGCGGCGTGTATACCTGCGTAGCCGCCAACGACGACATCACCTGCACCCCCCGGCTCTACGCCTCGGGAGTCACCTTTAACTCCACGGCCGGCACGGTTTACACCATTATGGTGAGCGGCTACGGCACGGCCACCGGTACGTTTGCACTCAGCGCCACCTGCGTGCCACCCACCCCAGTCATCAGCAGCATCAGCCCCGGCGCGGGTCCGGTGGGTACGACGGTTACGCTCACGGGCACCGATTTCACCGGGGCTACGGCGGTTACGCTGAATGGCGTGGCTATCACGGGCTTCACGGTCGTTAACGCCACCACCATCACCTTCGTGGTGCCGGCCAGCGCCACCACCGGCAACGTGGTGGTAACTACCGCCGGCGGGGCCAGCAATGGCGTGCTCTTTACGCTGCCCGCGCCCACGGTTACCAGCCTGAGCCCCAACCGCGGCCCGGTAGGGACGACGGTGACCATCACCGGCACCAACTTCACCGGCGCTACTTCGCTCACGCTGAATGGCGTGGTCATCACGGGCTTCACGGTGGTGAACGCGACGACCATCACCTTCACCATTCCGGCCGGGGCCAGCAGCGGCAACGTAGTCGTCACGACGCCGAACGGGGCCAGCACGGGCACGCCGTTCGTCTTCACGGTGGTAACGGCCACGGCCCAGGCGTTACCGAGCGAGTTCAGCGTGTATCCCAACCCCGTAGCGGGCCAGGGTGCCCTGCACTTGAAGCTGGCTACGGCCACCACTTCGGCGCAGGTAACACTGCGCAACGTGGTGGGCCAGACGGTGGCCAGCCGCACCTTCAGCGGCGCGGGCACCGAGTTGCCCATGAGTGGGCTGGCTGCTGGCACCTACCTGCTCACGGTGCAGGCCGCCGGCCGCGCGCCGAGCGTGCAGCGCGTGGTCGTGCAATAGCCTTCGCGGTTGCCTGAAAAATGCCCGTCTGGTCTTCCAGACGGGCATTTTTGCTTTCAGCCAAATGCGATGGGAGCAGGGCCGAAAGGTGAGTGGAGGCCATGTGGACCAATCGGCCACGAGAAAAGCCAAAATGTTAAGGTTGAAAAATGAGAAGTGTTTTGGTGCTTGCTTGATAAAATACTTACTTTTATCGCTGCACTTATCTAATCTTTTGTATGAAACAAATTTTTCCTGATTTACCCACTGCAACAGCCTCTTCCTGGTCGTTGGTGCTTCAGCCGCGCCTTAAGCAGCTCGGCGCGCTTCTATTGCTAGGCCTGAGCTGTGCCCAAGTAGCCCAGGCCCAGCAGCGGCCGGCCTCCAATTTCTTTACCGCTGATGCCGCCGCCAAGTCGGCCGCCGCGCGTTCGCGCCTGCTGCCGGCCCTGCGCCACGCCCAGGCCTTGAGCCTCGACGTGAACGGCCTGCGCGCCGCCCTGGCCACGGCCCCGGCTGATACCCAGCTCGCCGCCGCGCCGCTGGTGCTGGCCCTGCCGCTGCCCGACGGCGGCACCGCCCGCTTCGCCCTGCGCGAAGCTTCGGTGATGGAGCCCGAGCTGGCCGCCCGGTTTCCGCAGATTAAAACCTACGCCGGCGTGGGCCTCGACGATGCCGCCGCCACCGTGCGCCTCGACCTTACGCCCCTGGGCTTCCACGCCCAGGTGCTCACCGACGATGGCAACAGCTTCTACATCGACCCGGCCACGGCCACCGATGCCCGCCGCTGCCTCAGCTTCTATCGCCGCGATATGAACCGCGCGGCCGCCGGCGCGGCCAACTTCAGCTGTGGCTTCAAGCCCTCGCTGGCCGACAAGCAGGCCACGGCCCAGCGCCAGACTGCCGCCGCCAAAACTGCCGCCGCCACGGCCAACCGCAAAGACAAGCTGCCCCTGCGTACCTACCGCCTGGCCCTGGCCAATACGCCCGAGTACGCCCTGACCAAGGGTAACACCGTGGCGGGCGTGCTGGCCGGCGAGGTAGCTACCGTGAACCGCGTGGTGGGCGTGTACGAGCGCGAGCTGGCCGTGCGCCTGGTGCTGGTGCGCCACAACGACCGCCTGATTTTCCTCAGCGGCACCGGCCCCCAGCCGCCCACGCCCTACGATAACTTCGACGGCGGCGCGATGCTGGCCGAAAACCAGGCCAACATCGACCAGCTCATCGGCCCGAACCACTACGACATCGGCCACGTGGTGAGCACCGGCGGCGGCGGCATCGCCGGCCTGGGCGTGGTGTGCAACGACGCGCTGAAAGCCGAGGGCGTGACCGGCTCGCCCAGCCCCGTGGGCGATGCCTTCGACATCGACTACGTGGCCCACGAAATGGGACACCAGTTTGCCGGCAACCACACGTTTAATGGCGAAGCCGGCTCCTGCGGCGGCGGCAACCGCAACCCCGGCACGGCGTTCGAGCCCGGCTCGGGCAGCACCATCATGGCCTACGCCGGCATCTGCACCTCGGCCAACGATTTACAGCCCCACTCCGACCCGTTCTTCCACACCGGCAACTACCAGGAGATGCGCGCTTTCATTGAGAGTGGCACCTGCGCCGTGGTTACGCCCACCGGCAACACGGCCCCGCTGGTAAGTGGCCCGGCCAGCGGTAAAACCCTGCCCGTGGGCACGCCCTTCCGCCTGCGTGCCCAGGGCGACGACGACGAGGCCTCGCAAACCTACTTGTGGGAAGAAGTTGACCTCGGCCCGGCCGCCGCGCCCGCCGATGCCCAGGTGGCCGGCCGCACCGTGCCGCTGTTCCGCAGCTTCGTGCCCTCGGCCAACCGCACCCGCTACTTCCCCCGCCTCAGCGACCTCGTGAATAACACCACCGTGTTTGGTGAGCGCCTGCCCACCGTGAGCCGCACCTTGAAATTTCGCTGCACGGCCCGCACGGTGCAATGCGGCCCCTCGGGCGTGGTGGGCAGCGTGGCCTACACGGCCCCCGTGGAACTGGGCGTGACCCGCTCGGCCGGCCCATTCGTGCTCACGGCCCCCAACACCGCCCTCACCTGGGTGGGCGGCTCGGCCCAGGCCGTGACCTGGAACGTGGCCAACACCACCGCCGCCCCCGTAAGCTGCGCCCGCGTCGACATTCGCCTCAGCCTCGACGGCGGCCTGACCTACCCCATCGAGCTGGCCGATGACGAGGCCAACGACGGGAGCGCCGTGGTGCTCGTGCCCCGCCTGGCCGTCGCCAACACCCACGCCCGCCTCATGGTGCTGGCCGACGACAACTACTTCTTTGACATCTCGAACGCCGACTTCACCGTGGCCCCGGCCGTGGCTTCGCCCTCCATCAGCAGCTTCTCGCCCACGGGCGGGCCGGTCGGCACGGTGGTTACCATCCTGGGCTCGAACTTCGGCTTGACCACGGCCGTGAAATTCAACGGCCGGGCTGCTTCGCGCTTCACCGTACTGTCAGCCACGCAGCTCACGGCTACCGTGGCCGCTGGCACCACCACCGGCCCCATCACCGTGGCGGGCTGGAACGGCACGGCTACTTCGGCCAGCTCGTTCGTGATAGGAACCGCGCCCATCGTTAGCAGCTTCGCGCCCGCTACTGGGCCGGAGGGTGCCACTGTCGTCATTCGCGGCGCGGGCTTTACCGGCGCTTCGCGCGTCACGTTTGACGGCATCGCCGCCACCTTCACCCTGAACTCGGCTACTCAGCTGACGGCCACCGTGCCGGTGGGTGCCACCACCGGTCCCGTGGCCGTGACCACACCCGTGAGCACCGGCCAGTCGGCCAGCAGCTTCGTGGTCATTCAGGCTCCCGAAATTGCGGCCTTCACGCCCGGCCGCGGTCCGGCCGGCACGGTAGTCACCATCAGCGGCAACAACTTCGTGGGTACTTCGCAGGTGACGTTTGGCGGCGTGGCCGCTACTTTCACCGTGAACTCGGCCACCCAGATTACCGCCACCGCGCCCGCCGGCGTGGTCACCGGTCCCATTCTGGTGACGGGCATTGCCGGCGTGGGCACTTCGCCCACCGACTTCCTGGTGCCGCCGGCCAACGACCAGTGCGCCCGCGCCGTGCCCATTGCCTGCGGCCAGTTGCTGAGCGGCACCACCATTGGGGCCGATGCCGTGGGCGACCCCACCGGCAGCTGCACCGAAAGCGTGGACGGCCCCGGCGTGTTCTACAGCCTGCTGGGCACCGGCGACACCATCGCGGTATCGACCTGCAACCCCGGTACCAACTACGACAGCAAAATGTTCGTGTACACGGGTACTTGCGGCAGCTACACCTGCGTGGGCGGCAACGACGACGGCCCCAGTTGCGCCACCACTGCCTCCACGGTGACTTTCGCCTCGGT
>JANXMN010000006.1 GCA_025354605.1 Hymenobacter sp.
CTCTGCGAGTCCGCGCGTCGAACGAACCTGAACATATCACCCCCACGCGCGGACTCGCAGAGTCCACGCTATAATTCAACCCAACCCATGCTCCCCGAACCCGGCCAGCCAGCCCCCGATTTTACCGCCCCCGACCAGGACGGCAACCCCATCCGCCTGTCCGACTACAGGGGCCAGAAAGTCGCCCTCTATTTTTATCCTAAAGACGATACCCCCGGCTGCACCGCTCAAGCCTGCAATCTGCGCGACCACCAGGAGGAGCTCAAAGCCCACAACATTCAGGTTATCGGCGTGAGCATCGACGGCGAAGCTGCCCACAAGAAATTCGCCCTCAAGTACGACCTGCCCTTTCCGCTGCTGGTCGATACCGACAAGCAGATTGTGGCCGCCTACGGCGTGTGGCAGGAAAAGAAGAACTACGGCAAAACCTACCTGGGCACCGTGCGCACCACCTTCCTGATTGACGAAAACGGGCTGATTGAAAAGGTCATCAAGCGCCCCGACACCAAAGAGCACGCCGCCCAGCTGTTGAAGTAGCGGGCGTTGCGGAGCTCCGCAATGCGTAAATCGGCGCGATATGGCCGTTGCGGAGCTCCGCAATGGGGATAGCGTGGCCGCAAAGCCGTTGCGGAGTTCTGCAACGGCCTTTTCCGATTGAAACGGTTTCGGGCTTTTTTCGGCAAGCACTGCCCCCAGCCGTTTACTACCTTTACCCCCGAACCCAACCACCCCCGCCTTATGTCCGATACCACCACCGCCAAAACCGTCGAACACCCCGAACGCACCAGCGACGAGCTCAAGGAAATTGCCGCCCAAGTGCGGCGCGACATCGTGCGCATGGTGCACGCCGTGAACTCAGGTCACCCCGGCGGCTCGCTCGGCATCACCGATTTGCTGGTGGCGCTCTACTTCAAGGTGATGAAGCACCACCCCGAGCCCTTCGACATGGACGGCAAGGACCAGGACCTGTTCTTCCTCTCCAACGGCCACACGTCGGCCACCATGTACGCGTGTTTGGCGCGCTCGGGTTACTTCCCGGTGAGCGAGCTGGCCACGTTCCGCAAGCTGAATTCGCGCCTGCAAGGCCACCCCACCACCCACGAGGGCCTGCCCGGCGTGCGCGTGGCCTCCGGCTCGCTGGGCCAGGGCCTGAGTGTGGCCTGCGGAGCCGCCCAGGCCAAAAAGATGAACGGCGATAAGCAGCGCGTATTCGTGCTGATGGGCGATGGCGAGCTCGAAGAAGGCCAGAACTGGGAGGCCGCCCTCTACGCCAGCCACCACAAAATTGACAATCTGGTAGCCATCGTCGACCGCAACGGCCAGCAGATTGACGGCTCGACCGATGAAATAGGCGGCCTGGGCGACGTGGGCGAAAAGTTTAAAGCCTTCGGCTGGCACGTTATCGAGGGCGACGGCAACCACTTCGACGCCCTGATTCCGACCCTCGAAAACTGCGTAGCTGCCACTGGCAAGGCCAAGCCCGTGATGTTCATCATGGATACCAAAATGGGCTTCGGTGTCGATTTCATGATGGACGGCCATAAGTGGCACGGCGTGGCACCCAACGACAAGCAGCTCGCCGAAGCGCTGGACCAGCTGAAAGTGGGCACCAACGCCGACTACTAGCGTCGTGCGGGCGACACCTCACCCCCCGGCCCCCGAAGAAATGCTTGATGCGCATTTCCCTGCGAAGGGGGGGAGCCAGACGACTCCCGAACGAAATCGTTCGGCTCCCCCCTCTCCGCAGGAGAGGGGGGCCGGGGGGGTGAGGTGTTGTTGGGCGGTCCTGCTGCTGGCCTGTCTGCTATTCATCAGGACAGCCCACGCCCAGAACGCCGCCCCCACTAAGCCCAAAGTCACCCGTATTCTCTTTCTGCTCGATGCTTCGGGCTCGATGATGGCGCCCTGGGAAGGCCAGCCGCGCTGGCACGTGGCCACGCGCATGGTCAGCCGTATGGTCGACTCGCTTAATGCCTACCCTAACCTGGAGCTGGCCCTGCGCGTGTACGGCCATCAGTTTCCGAACGCCGACAAGAATTGTGAGGACTCGCGCCTCGAAGTACCGTTTGCCCCGCGCAACGCTGCCGCCATCAAGCGCAAGCTTGCCGAATTGAAAGCCCAGGGCAACACGCCCATCACCTACTCGCTGGAGCAGTCGGCCAACGACTTCCCCGCCGATAAAGCTTCCCGCAACGTGCTGCTGCTGATAACCGACGGCCTCGAATCGTGCAACCGCGACCCTTGCGCGGCCTCGCTGGCCCTGCAGCGCAAGCGCGTTTTCCTCAAGCCCTTCGTCATTGGCATCGGAGCCGAGCGGGATTTCGGCAAGCAGCTCGAATGTCTGGGCCAGTACTACAACGCCGCCGAAGTGGCCACCTTCCGCACCGTGATGAACGACGTCATCGCCAAAACCCTGAGCAAAACCACCGTCGCCGTCAACCTAACCGACGCGGCTGGCAAGCCCGTGGAAAGCAACGTGAATCTCACCTTCGTGAACAACGTGACCGGCCAGCCCGAGTACAACTACGTGCACTACCGCGACGCCCAGGGCCACCCCGACGTGCTCGACATCGACGCGCTGCAGAGCTACGACCTCGTCATCAACACCGTGCCGCCGGTGCGC
>JANXMN010000016.1 GCA_025354605.1 Hymenobacter sp.
TAATTCAATCGTTCAACGTCCGTGATTAGTAACAGCACGCGAGATGCTTCGACTCCGCTGCGTCGCCGCTTGATGCGCGGAATGCTCAGCATGACGTTCTGGGGGTTTTACTTTCCTTCTACCCTCCCCTCCCCTGCCGCAAAAGCAAAACGGCTTTGCGCGCTAACACTTTGGCAAGTACCTTTGCGGCCCCGGAACAATAGGCTTCGGGGTCCATACATGCGGATATGGCGAAATTGGTAGACGTGCCAGGTTTAGGTTCTGGTGCCGCAAGGCGTGTGGGTTCGAGTCCCTCTATCCGCACATTACTCTGATACAGGCCTTCAGTCGCACAGGCTGGAGGCTTTTTTTTCAACCATTCAACTGGCCGGCAGCCGTCGGCAACTCTGTTTTGAACATTACCCTCGACAAGAACGACGAGCAGCTGACCGGGCTGCTGACCGTGCACCTGACCGAAGCCGACTACGCGCCCACCGTCGACAAGCAAATCAAAGAATACAGCAAGCGCGCCCAGGTGAAGGGCTTCCGCCCTGGCATGGTGCCCGTGGGCATGGTGCGCAAGATGTACGGGCAGGGCATTCTGGGCGAGGAAATCAACAAGATGCTGGGCAAAGCGGTAGACTCCTATGTAAAGGATAACAAAATCAACCTGCTGGGCGAGCCGATTCCGGTACCGAGCGAGGTTGATTTCGCCACCGCCAAGGATTTCTCGTTTCAGTTTGAGCTGGGCATCCTGCCCGCTTTTGAGCTGCCCAAGGAGCTGAAGGCCGACCTGCACAAGGTGAGCGTGGACGACGAAACCCTGGCTCAGACCAACGAGCAGATTGCCCGTCAGTTCGGCGAAACCACCAACCCCGACGAGTCGGAGGCGGGCGACTACCTCTTCGGCAAGCTGAAGAAGGCCGATGAGGAAGGCGAAGGCCGCACCGTGCTGCTGCCCATTGGCAAGGTAACCGGAGATGCCGCGCCCTTCATCGGCAAGAAAACCGGCGACGTGGTGACGTTCGACCTGCAAAAGGCCTTCAATAATGACGCGGCGGCTATTTCGAACTTCTCGGGCCTGAGCAAGAAGGAAGCCGAGGAAGCTACCGGCGACTACGTGCTGAGCGTAGAGAAAGTGAACCGCACGGCCGCCCCGGAGATGAACCAGGAGCTGTTCGACAAGGTATTCGGCCCCGAAACTGTTGCGAGCCAGGAGGAGTTCGATGCCAAAGTGCGCGAAACCATTCAGCAGAACTACGACCGCGAGGCCGAGGGCGCGCTCAATAACACCATCGTGGAGCAGCTGGTGGAGAACACCAAAATTCAGGTGCCGACCGAATTCTTCAAGAAGTGGCTGGTGCGCGCCAACGAAGGCAAGCTGACTCCCGAGAAAGTGGAAGAGCACTACAGCGACTACGAGAAGGAGCTGAAGTGGAGCATGATTCGCAACAAGGTGGTGGAAGAAGCCGGCCTGAAGGTGAGCAACGACGAGATTGTGAACCGCACGCTCGACAAAATCATGGGCCAGTTCAACATGCCCAACATGCCCGATGAGATGCGCAACTCCATGCGCAGCTACGCCGAGGACATGCTCAAAAAGGACAACGGCAAAAACTACGTGAGCGAGTACGAGGCCATTCTGGCAGAGAAAGTGCTGGAAAACCTGCGCGGCAAAGTTGTTGTTACCGACAAGCCCGTAACGGCCGAAGAATTCCGGACCCTGCACAGCTAAGCTGCGCGGAACCGCCATTTGGAAAAGCCCTTACGGAGACGTAGGGGCTTTTTTGTTGAACGCTAGTTTGCCCGGCCGATGTAGAGACGCATCTTTGCGTCTGGTCGTTGAACGAAGCAACCGGGCCGTTCGACGACGAGACGCAAAGATGCGTCTCTACAACAGTCACCGACACTACACGTCTTTCTCACCTCACCCGCGCCAGCAGATGCCGGCGCTATATTTTCTTCCCATGAATCCATTTCTGAATAAGCAGGAGTTTCGCAAGTTTGCCGTGAAGGGCCAGGGCCTGAACGGACTGGGCGTGGACCAGTACATCAACCACGTGGAAGGCCAGGTGCGCAACGGCATGATGCTGCCCACCAACATGACCCGCTCGGTGATTGAGGAGCGGCCCCAGAACTTCCGCGAAATCGACGTGTTCTCGCGCCTGATTATGGACCGCATCGTATTCCTCGGCACGGCAGTGGACGACTACATCGCCAACATCCTGACGGCGCAGATGCTGTTCCTGGAGTCGGCCGATGCCAAGAAGGACATTCTGCTCTACATCAACTCGCCAGGTGGCTCGGTGTATGCCGGCCTGGGCATTTACGACACGATGCAGTACGTGAACCCCGACGTGGCCACCATCTGCACCGGCCTGGCCGCCTCGATGGGCGCGGTGCTGCTGGCGGGTGGTGCGCCCAACAAGCGCTCGGCCCTCCCCCACGCCCGGGTGATGATTCACCAGCCTTCGGGTGGGGCGCAGGGGCAGTCGTCGGACATTGAGATTACGGCCCGCGAGATTCTCAAGCTCAAGAAGGAGCTGTATGACATTCTGGCGCAGCACACCGGCAAAACCTACCAGGAAATCCACGACAACTCGGACCGCGACTACTGGATGCGCGCCGACGAGGCCAAGGAGTACGGCCTGATTGACGAGGTGCTGGAGAAGAAGAAAGCCGTGTAACTGCAGATTTGACGAATTAAACTGATTCGTATTTGGGCTAATGGATACGAAAGAGCCCCTGCTGTAACGGCAGGGGCTCTTTTTGCTTTGGGCAGCCGCGGCAACAATGGGTTACCTTGCGCCTACGCCCGCACTTTGCTGTCCTCTGTATGAATCGTTTCTACTGCCTGTGTTACTTTCTGGGAATGGCCTTGGCTTCTGCCGGACAGCGCAAGCCGGCCCCCAGCAGCTTGGTGTTGCCCGCGAACAAGGGAGTCGTGACCACGCTGGCTGAAAATCAACACCCCGATCAATCCATCGACGGGCCCGGGGGCATGGCCCGGTTTGCCACTCCCAACGGCATTGCGGTGGATGCCAATGGCGTGCTCTACGTGGCCGACCGCTACAATCACACCATCCGCCGCATCTCAGCGGCGGGCATCGTCAGCACCCTGGCGGGGAAGGCGGGCAGCCAGGGCGACAGCGACGGCCCCGGCCCAGTGGCCCGCTTCAACCACCCCACCGGCGTGGCCGTGGACGCCGGCGGCAACGTGTATGTGGCGGACCGGTACAATCACACCATCCGCAAAATTACGCCTACTGGAGTTGTGTCTACGTTGGCGGGCTTGGCGGGCATTCCCGGTAATGCCAACGGCACCGGGCGTAGCGCAAGCTTCAATCAGCCATTTGGGGTAGCGGTGGATGCGGCAGGTGTCGTGTACGTGGCCGACCGGCGTAACCATACTGTACGCCGTGTCTCACCGGCAGGGGAAGTGTCCACATTAACCGGACTCATTGGTACAGGCCAGACCGGAGGTGTTGGGAATGCCCAATTTAATGAAACCTCAGCTTTAGCAATAGCTGCGAACGGCACCTTGTATATAGGCGATGCAAATAGTTATTATGCCTCAATACGCCAAGTATCACTCTCAAGCAAGGCTGTTACCATGGCCTATTCTTTCGATAGTTCTGGCGAAGGACCAATAGGGATTGCAGTGGATAGTGCTGACCATCTATTTGTCGTGGGTACTCACGGTCTTTTCACAAATTTTAAAACTATTCAAACTGCCCAGTCAAAAAAAAGGCGTAAAAAGCTATTTTCTGAAGAAGACCATTCTTTTGAACAGGTGAAAGGTTACGTGGGATGCGGCTACTATTGGAACGGTGTATCCAATAATCTTGAGGGAAACACCTGTTTCTCATATCCGGCTGGGGTAGCAGTGGACCGAGCGGGTAACTTGTACGTATCCGATTCAGAGAACCAGAACATAAATCGTATCACCCCAACGGGGGTTGTGAGCGTCATCGCGGGGCGAGGATTTCAATACACCGGATTAGGACGTCCACAGACCCTGCAGGGCCAAGCGGCGGTGAATGCCGCAGGTACGATGTACGTGGCCGATGCCAACAAACACGTTATCTACCAGGTTTCACCGGCCGGCGTCGCCAGCGTTTTCGCTGGCACGCCTGGTCAGGGAGGGACGAGCAACGGCACTGGTTCGGCGGCGCGCTTCTGGCATCCGTCGGCCGTGGCGGTGGATGCGGCCGGCACGGTGTACGTGGCCGATGCAGGCAACCACGTCATTCGCCAAATCTCGCCAGCAGGGGTAGTCACGACGCTGGCCGGCTCAGGGAGCGTGGGCAACACCAACGGACCCGCCGCCACGGCTCGATTTTACTGGCCCACCGGGGTAGCGGTGGACGCGGCCGGCACCATGTACGTGGCCGACCGGGGCAACCACGTCATTCGCCAAATCTCGCCGGCCGGGGTGGTGAGCACGCTCGCGGGGCGGGCGGGCGTGCCGGGCATTGCCGATGGCACCGGCCCCAGCGCCCGGTTCAACGACCCGGTGGAGGTAACGGTAGATGAGGCCGGTGCCGTTTATGTGGTGGACCAGGGCAGCCGCACCATGCGGGTTATTCGCTAAACACTAGACTTAAACTCAATTCGGAGCAAAAGTTGTTTTTACACGTTTGTGCCCTGATCACAGGGTGCGCCTGCACTTCGGGGCTGTTGGAGTCTTCCAGCCAGCGGTAGTTGTCGGTCACTTTCTGGCCGAAATAAGCATCCGTCACAGGGCGCTGGGGCGTGGCGGGCAGACCCTAAGCTGCAGCGGTGAGGCTGCCCAGAAGCGGCAGCGCGAGCAGCAATTTTTTCATGTGAGTGCTGCATTATAAGTAAGAGAGCAAAATATAGGTCCGCCAGAATCAGGGCGCGCGCACCACCCATATAAAATCGCGGGGGACGGCGGTGGCAAAAAAAGGCAGTGTTTCCTATTATTTGACGATGGAGCTGCGGGCCGCAGCAGGCGACAGCGCCGACTGGACACCGTGCGTGGGGCGTAATGCCTCGATTATAGGCGGAGGCACAATGCCCTCGTTGGCCGGGCGGCCGTAGAGCTCAGGCAGCAGGAAATGGCCGCGCTCGGCCGCCGTTTTGGGCTCTTCGGGGTCGATGGGGTGGGCCTGGGCCCATTTGTCCTGCCGGGCGCCGGTTACCTGCCAGCTCACGCGCACGTTGGGCTTGTCGGTGGCGATGACGAACTGATTGCCGTGCACTTCTTCGGCTACCATGGCCTGAGCAAACTGGCCCACCGCCGTCAGCACGTACTCAAAATGGGTATTTTCGGCTTCGAAATAGCCGGGCAGCTGGGCCGTGGCCCGGCCCTGGGCATCGGTGACGACGTGACCCCGGTAGACGTTGAGCATCTCGGGGCTTTCGACGAAAGAATGGACGAGGTACTTGTTTTCGGGGTCCTGCGGGTGGTCGATGCGGAAGGTGCCGCCAGCCTTGCCCAGGTTGCCGGCCACGTACACGTTGCCCTCAAAATAGCCCGCATACTTGGTGCCATTGCCTCCGCCCACCGCGCCGTACACCGCGAATTTGGAGCCGCTACCCACGCCCAGGGCCTGGGCGTAGATACCGTAGGACGGGGCAGCGTCAGGGGAGCTGGCCAGGGCGACAATGCCGGTTTTGCCCGTGAACCGCCCGCCCGTTTCCAGTCCTGTTCCCGACGACTCACCCTCCACCCCAATGCTGCCCCGGAAGACGCCGCCCGTGCCATATTGCCCGCTGCTTCCACTCACGGCCTGGCCAAACACAGCCACGGCATCGCTAATATTCTGGGTGGTGAACACCTCGGCGTGCACGGCCTGAGTAGAAGCCAGGGCCGTGTTAGGCAGGCTGACAAAAAAGGCGCCGAATTGGTCACGCGACTGCACGTACAACCGGCTGGTGGCAAACGGCGTGCTCGTACCAATGCCCACCGTGCCATTGCCCTGAATGCGCATGAGCTCGGTACCGTTACCGTTTTTGCCGCCTTGGTAAAACACGTGCGTATCGCCGGTGCCCGGCACATGATAGTTGAGCTGGGCCCCACTCACCCCGAAGCCATAGTGGCTGGTGGTGCTGCCGTTGTCCCAGAGCGTGATTTTGGCCTCGGTGATACTGGGGCTGATGCTGAGACGCGACAGGGGGCTGGCGGTGCCCACGCCCACATTGCCGCCGTCGTCGTTGAGCAGCACGTTGCTGCCGGCCTTGCCGCCGCGGATGTACGTATCCTCAGCCGTAGAATAATTGAAGTGGGAAATGCGGTCGGTGCCCCAAAAGGTAGCGGTGCCATCGGTGGCGGTGCCGCGCCGCACTTCCAGGGTAGCATTGGGGGCCGCGCTGCCGACGCCTACGTGGCCGTCGCCGCGCACCCGCAGCAGGCTGCTGCCCGCCGCGTCGATGGTCGTGCCCTGGCTCACGTCGAGGGCGGCGGTGGTGGCATTGGCACTGGTTACTTTCACGGCCAAGCCGTTACGGCCGTTGCTCAGGCTGCTGCTGTTGTAGATGGCCGCCGCGTAGCCCACCGTGTTGTGCACCCACGTCAACGACCGTTCGCCCACGCCGTAGCCATCGGCCCCCACCACGTTAAAGCTGGTGTTGGCCAACTGCGAAAACGGGGCCGTGGAACCGATGCCCAGCCGGCCATTCACCAAGCGCATGCCTTCCAAGGAGCCGGTTTTGCTGGCCGCCCCCGTGCCGTTGGTGTAAAAAGCCAGCCCGCCGGTGTAGGAGCCCGCGTCGGTGGAGCGCAGAAACGAGGGACGCCATTCTGTGGCCGCGCCCTCAGGGTCCGAGTAGAAATCGAGCCCCGCCTGGCCGAACGCCCCGCTGCTGTGCACGCGCAGCACGGTGGGGCTGGCGGCCGAGTAAACGTGCAGGGCGCTAGCCGGCGTGGCGGTGCCAATGCCCACGGCCCCGGTATACCCAACTCCCGACGGCAGCAGCGAAAACGTTTTAGCGCGTAGCTGCATCAGGTCGTCGCCGCCCGCTTCGCCCATAGTTACGAAGTCGCTGTCGCCAAATTTCAGCACCCGGTCATCGGCGGCGCTTTGCCAGGAAGTAGTTTTGCCCAGGTGCGCGTCGCCGGCGGCTTCCAGCCGCAGGCCGATGGTGCCCCCGTTGCCCAGCAGCTGAAAGCTGCCGAGTTGTAAGTTCTGAGTGGCGGTGTGGTTGCCCAGGTTGTCGCCGCTGCTGTCGAGGAACACCCAGGCGGCCGGGATGCCGGCGTAGTACCAGAAGCCGGTTTGCGCGCCACCGCTGGCCGTGCCGTCCGTCTGATACACCATCAGGCCCTGGGGCGGTCTGGCAATGGCCGCGCGCTGAGCGGCCGTCAGCCGCGGAATCAGCAGGCCGGTGTTGTTGGTCGGGCTGACGATTTCGAGGGCGGACTGGCTGCTGGGCGTGGACGTACCGATGCCGACCTGGGCAGCAGCCACCAATGAATGCCCGGCCACGAAAAGTCCGAGCAATCCGTGATAAACGTTTTTCATGGGAGTAGGCATTAGTTGTTTTTCATAGAAATAGTGGGCACCCCGCTATTTTATTTGGCCCTGGCGCACGGCTGGCCGCTGAATGAGGGCAGGCTCGGCAGCAATATATAGTCAATCAAATTCCTACCTGCGGGCCGCGATTTCCGGCGTGCGGGCCGACTCCTGGGCCGCGCCTAGCGCCGAGAGCGAGTAGATGTAGAGCGTGCCGGGCTTGGCCGTTTGGTCGACGTAGCGGGTTTGGGTGGGCGTGAGGGTGGCCAGGCGCTGGGGCTGGGGTTCCTGGCGGGCGCGACGATAGAGCGCGTAGCCTTTGGGCACGGCCACGGCCGGGTGGGTCCAGCTCAGCTCGACGCCGGTGGGCACGGGGCGGGCATTCACGCGCGAGGGCGGCGTGAGCGGGGCGGCGGGCACCCGCACGGTGGCTACCGGCGACCAGGCACTTTCGGTGCCCAGCGCATCGACGGCGGCCACGGCGTACTGCCAGGCTTCGCCGGGGCGGCCTTCGTCGGTGTAGGAGGCCCCGCGCACGGCGTTTTCGGTCAGGCGCTGGAAGCCGGACTTGCCGGTAGCGCCGGCGGTGGCGGGGCGGCGGTAGAGGTGGTAGGCCACCACGGCGGCATCGCGGCGGGTGGCATCGTCCCAGCTCAGGCGCAGGGCCGCGCCGTCGGCGTAGCCGCTCAGGCCCAGCGGGGCCGCCACGGGCATGGCGCGGTGCGGCTGCACAGCCACGGGTTCAGAGAAGGGGCTGGCTTGGTTGTTCTTGTTCACGGCCCGCACCACGTAGCTGTACTGGCGGCGGCCGTTGGCGGCCGTGGTATCCAGGAAGGTGAGGGTGTTGCCGGGCAGGGCCGGCGAAATCACCACCATTGAATCCTGCCGGGCGGTGCCCCGGTACACGAAGTAGGCATCGTGGTTGAGGTCGGGGGTGGCGGGCTGCCAGCGCAGGCGCACGTTCCGGCCTCCGGGCTCGCCGGTAACGGCCACCGGGGCCAGTGGGGGGCGGGTGCCGGTGGGCTTGTGCGCGGCGGTGGCCGAGGCGGAAGCCACGTCGGGGGCGCGGCCGTCGAGCAGCAGGGCGCGCAGGCGGTAGTGGTAAGCGATGTTGGGCAGCAGGCGGGTGTCGAGGTAGCCGGTGGCGCTGGCCGCAATGGTGTCGAGGCGCACGTAGCTGCCCCGCGCGTCGCGCGAGCGCTGGATTTCGATGCCGGCCCAGTAGCCCTTGGCGGGCAGCGCGGGCCAGGTCAGGGCAATGCCGGCGGTGGTGTCGTGGGAGGCGACGCCGTGCAGCAGCGGGGTGCGGCGCGGGTCGACCGACAGCACGTAGGTGGTATCGGAGCCGGGGCCGGGGTTGCCCACGAAGTCGAGCGGCTGCACGTAGTAGCGAAACAGGCTTTCGGGCCGCACCTGGTCGTCGAGACTGAAAATCAGGGAGTCGCGCTCACGGGTGGCCAGCAGGCGGGCGGGCAGGGCAGTGAAGCCTCGCTCGCCCGGCCCCTGCCGCCACACCCGGCCGTACACGGTGGTGAGCGGGGCGCTACCAGGCTGGGCGCGGGCGGCCCAGCGCACGGTAACCACCGAATCGAGGCCGCGCACCTGGGCCAGACGGGGCCGGGGCAGCGGCGAGAGGCGGCCCATTTCCACGGTTTTCTCGAAGAATTTGCCTTCGGTCTGCCGGTTCAACTCGGCGGTAGCGTAGATGGGCTGCACGCGGTAGGCGAAGCGGGTGCCGGCCTTGGCGGCTTTGGCCGAGGCATCGAGGAAGGCCGTGCCCAGGGCCTGCCGGAAGGGCATATCCAGGCTTTGCAGGCCGTAGTCGCGCACGTTGGGGTGGGCCTGGATAAAGGCCCAGGCGGCCTCGTCGCTGGCGAGCTTGTGCTCCTGCTTCAGGCTCTGAATAGCCCCGGGCCCGGCCACGGCCTGGAACTCCGCCAGCGTGGCGGCTTCCTTAATTTGGCCGACTTCCTTGTAAGCGTTGCTGCCGGCATCGGCCCGGAAAATGCGCGCCCCCACCAGGCGGCCGGTGGGCTTGTCGGAGTTCAGCGCCGAGCCGCTGAGGACCACCCACACGCCCTCGGGCGACGCGTAGATGGGCGGCTCGGGCGCGGGACCGGTTTTGGCCGGGCTGGGCTTGGTTTGGGCGGCGGCCGGGGCGTTGGCGGTAGCCAGCAGGGCGGCGGCTAGAAGGAGGAACTGGAATGGTTTCATAAGGAATGCAGAAAGGTGGTTGAGTAACCTCACCCCCTGACCCCCTCTCCTGCGGAGAGGGGGCACCGGTTTAGCACCTGGCGGAAGTTGCAGCTTCCGCCAGGCTTCCCCTCTTCTTTTCGGAGAGGGGGCCGGCCCCGGAGGGGTCTCGTAAGGTGACGGCTTACAAATCCAGTGACACGTTGACGGCCCCGGTTTTCGACTTGTAGCTCATGTCGATGCCGGGGTGCACGCAGACCTTGCCGCCCACCGGGATGGGGCAGATGTCGCAGGAATCGGTGAAGGGGATGAAATAGCAGGGGTCGAAGCAGCCGCCCCAGCAGATTTTGTTTTCGCAGGCGTCGCTGCAGCCGCCGAACCAGGCGGTGAGGTGGGCCCCGGCGTGGCCGTCGAAATTCCAGCCATCGCCCGGATTATAGCCGCCTTTCACGGCGTAGTCGGCCCCCACGTCGGCCCCGGCAATGCTTATACCGCTAATGGTGAGCTCGGCCCCGCCGCCCCAGCCGCTGGCAATGCCCAGGCCATAGGCATTGCTCTTGAAGTTGGCGTCGAGGTTGACGCTGGCCTGGTTGAAGAACCACACCTTGCCGCTGGCAATTTCGAAATCGCGGCTCCAGGCATTGTCCTTGGTGCGGCCGTAGAAGGTGCTGCCCAGCAGGTGCGCGCCGTTCACGGTGTTGCCGCTGGTGAGGTAGGCCGGGTTGATGAAGTTGGTGTAGGCCGCGTGCTCGGGGTGCTTGTCGCGGTTCAGGTTCCAGCCCGTGAGTACGTGGGCATTCACGTTGAGCAGGCCCAGCAGCTTGGCGTTGGCGTACACGCCCATCATCCAATACGTGTCGTTCTGCTTGCCGCTGAGCACTACTTTGGCCCCGGCCGAGGCCGTGCTTACGAGCGGCACCGGGTTGAAATCGGACTTGATTTCGACCACGGCCAGCTTGTTGGGAAAGTCGAGCAGCAGGTCGGCCTGGGCAAATTTCTGGGTCAGTACCGTCAGGTCGCCGTGGCCGCTGATGACCGGGCCGCTGGCCACCGTCACCGTCAGCGGGTTCAGGGCAATGCCGGCCTCGCCGCCCATGCCAATCACGCCCTTCACAGTGACGGACGTGACCGATTTGTGGGCGTAGGAAAAGCCGCCGCCGATGCCGGTGAGGAGGATGCCCGGCCCAATGAGCATGGGCGGCGTGCTGGCCATGAGCAGGGTGTTGAACTGGGTGTCGCCGTCCACTTTCTGGTACTTGAAGCTGGCATCGGCCTTGAGCGCGCCCACCACGTCGAGCTTGAGGTCGCCGCTGAAGCCGCCGCTCAGGAATTCGACCTTGCCGCCCAGATTGCCGATGCCGGCCAGCGGAAAGCTCAGGCCAATTTTCTCGACGGTGGGCGACTTGCCGGGGCGGTAGTGCAGGTTGCCGGCCTCGGCCTTCACCA
>JANXMN010000021.1 GCA_025354605.1 Hymenobacter sp.
GCCTCGGCCTCGTGGCCGCAGGGCAGCAGCACGGTGGGCCAGCGGCCTGGCCCGTCGGGCACGTACAAATTAGCCGTGACGTGGTGGTGCGGCGTGCTTTCGTAAGTAATTTTTTCAATGCGAAAGCCCGGCCGGACCAGCTGGCCTACCACCTGCGCCCGCAGCGGCGTGCGGGCCGGCAGCGGCCCCACCACCCGGCGGCAGCGGGCGCGCACGCTGTCGCGGTAGGCTGCCGCGCCGGCGGCCGACTGCGCGGCGCGGCCCAGCTCGGCGGCGCGGCCGGCATACTGCGCGTGCAGCTGCTGGGTGAGGTAGCTAGTGAGCATGGTGTTGGCCTTCCAGTCGAGCACGTTGGGGCTGGCCGACTGGGCCGAAGCCGGCAAAGCCGCTACTATCAGCCACAAAAGCATTGGCAGCCGCGTCAGCCGCGTTTTTGCCCGCGCCCTCATCGCGTTAGCGGGCAGCCACGGCCTGTAACTCCATCACCAATTCGGCCGAGCCCACGAAGAGCGGGGCGCGCTGGTGCAGGTCGGCGGTGGGATGCACGTCGAGCACCACGGCGGCTCCGGTGACGGCCATGCCGCCGGCCTGCTCAATCAGGAAAGCCAGCGGGTAGCACTCATACAGCAGGCGCAGCTTGCCGGTGGGCTTATCGACGGTGGGCGGATAGAGGTAGATGCCGCCCGTGAAGAGGTTGCGGTGGTAGTCGGCCACCAGCGAGCCCACGTAGCGCGCCGTGAGGCGGCGCTCCTTGCAGGTGGTGAGGAAGGTGCGCACGAACTCGGGGTAATCGAACCAGTTGCCCTCGTTGCAGCTGAACACCGGCCCCTGGCGCGGGATTTTGATGTCGGGGTGCGAGAGGAAGAATTCACCCAGCGAGTTTTCATAGGTGAAGCCCGCCACGCCGTGCCCGGTGGTGTACACGAGCATGGTGCTGGAGCCGTACAGCACGTAGCCCGCCGCCACCTGCGCCCGGCCGCCCTGCAGGAAGTCCTCCTGGCGGGCCGGCCCACCCACCCGCGACACCCGCCGGTAGATGCTGAAAATGGTGCCGATGCTCACGTTCACGTCGATGTTGCTCGACCCGTCGAGCGGGTCGATGGCCACCACGTACTTGCCGAACACGTTGCCGGTCTGGATAATATGCTCGTCCTCTTCCGAGAGCACGGCACAGGCCTCGCCGCCGTTGGTGAGAGCCCGCACGAAGCGGATGTTGGCTTCCACGTCGAGGCGCTGCTGCTGCTCGCCCTGCACGTTCTTCTCGCCCATGGCGCCGGTGATACGCGAGAGGCCGGCGCGGTTCACCTCGCGGTTCACGATTTTGCCAGCCAGCGCGATGTCGCGCAGCAGCTGGCTCAGCTCGCCGGTGGCGTAGGCAAACTCGCCCTGCTTGCGCTTGATGTAGCGTTCGAGCGTGGTGCCGACGGGGGTGGCCAGCGCGTTTTCGGTGGTGGGCGTCATGTGGGTGGGATGGGAATTGGCAGGCAAAAAGGCCGGTCATGCTGAGCCTGTCGAAGCATCTCTACCGCATCGTTGCAGCGATTGGATTACTTGCGCGGTAGAGATGCTTCGACAAGCTCAGCATGACGTTCTAACACGTAATTGACTTCAATTACAAGGCCTGTTTCTGTGATTGCCAGAGCACCACCTGCCAGCCCTTTTTCTTGTCCTTCACCTGCACCACCACGTACTTGAGGTGGGCCAGATTGGGCTGCCCGTCCTTGGGTGGCAGGGTGATGAGGATGGTGCCGTTCACGACGGCGGTTTTGCCGTCGTTGTAGGCCCGCACGGTCAGGGTTTCCACGTCGATTTTATCGTACTGGCTCTTGCCGTCGCGGATGCTTTGCAGGTACTCGGTTTTGGTGTTTTGCTTGCCGTTGGAGTGGGTGTAGATGAGGTCGTCGGCGAAGGCTTTTTCCAGCACGGCGTAATCCTTGCTCACCTGGGCGGCGAAGCGCTGGCGCTCCAGGGCTTCCACTTCTTTTTCGACGGTACTCATGGGGCGGGCGGGGGTTTGGGCGCGGGTGCCGGCGCAGCTAAACAGCAGCAGCGCGGCGAAAAGCATCAGGTGTTTCATATTCAGGTTTTTGAGCAGCAGAATAATGTGGCCAGTGGCCGCAGCCGTTTGGCGGGTTGGGGCAACCCGCTGGTCTGCCCCCCAGGGCGGGCAGACCAGCGCGGTTTCGGGACCTATCCTCTTTTAATATCCTCGTCGTCGAGCGTGATGGGCTCCATGCGCGGCACCAGCGTGAACATCAGCACCCAGGCCAGCAGATAAGCCCCGCCGCAGATAAAGAACATGATGTAGTAGGCCTTATCAATCTGGCCGATGCTCTCGAAGTGTACGAACAAACGCTTCTGCACCAGGGCCGTGAGGGCGATGCCGCCCAGCCCGCCGGCCATGCCGCCAATGCCCGTGACCGAGCCCACCGCCCGCTTCGGAAACATATCCGACACGGTGGTGAAGATGTTGGCACTCCAGGCCTGGTGGGCCGCCGCCGCAATGCCAATGACCAGCACCGCCAGCCACATATTCAGGCCGCCCAGCCACTGCGCAAACACAATCGGAAACACGCAGCAGGCAATGAGAAGCATGGCCCGCTTGCGGGCCGCAAACGCCGGCATGCCCCGCTTGATGAAGCCCAGCGGCAGGTAGCCGCCGCCCACGCTGCCGATGCTCGACAGGATATACACGGCCGCCACCGGCAGGGCAATAGCCGTGCCCTTGAGATGGTATTGCTTGCCCAGGAAATCGGGCAGCCAGAACAGGTAGAACCACCACACCGGGTCGGTGAGGAACTTGCCAATCACGAAGGCCCAGGTTTGGCGGAAGCCCAGCAGCGTGGCCCACGAAGCTTTGGGTTTCTCTTCGGTTACGCCCTCGGCGGGCAGCCCCACCGGAAGGTCGGCGTTGATGTAGTCGAACTCGGCCTTGCTCAGGCGGGCGTGGCGGGCCGGCGTTTCATAGAACACCATCCACAGCACCAGCCACACAAAACCCAGCGCGCCCGTGATGATGAAGGCCCATTGCCAACCAATGGTTTCGGCAATGAGCGGCACCGTGAGCGGGGCCACAATGGCCCCCACGTTCGAGCCCGAATTAAACACGCCCGTGGCCAGCGCCCGCTCGCGCTGCGGAAACCACTCGGCCGTAGTTTTGATGGCGGCGGGGAAATTGCCGGCTTCGGTAATGCCCAGAAAGCCCCGCGCAATGCCGAAGCCAAACGTGCTGCCCACCAGGGCGTGGCCCATGGCCGCCAGGCTCCACAGCGCCGTCGAGAGGGCATAGCCGAGCTTGGTACCCAGCTTGTCGATGATGCGGCCGGCCCCCACCATGCCCACCGCATAGGCCAGCTTGAAGGCAATTTCGATGTTGGCGTAGTCGCCCGCGTTCCAGTGGAATTCGGTTTCCAGGTAGGGCTTCAGCAGCGAGATAACCGCGCGGTCGAGGTAGTTAATCGTCGTGGCGAAAAACACCAGGCCGCAGATGGTCCAGCGGAAACGGCCCATCACGGCGTTGGCCGTGGCCAGCGGCGAGTCGGGCGGGCTTGGAATGGCAAGTGGCGTCATCGGGCGGGTGGGGTTAGCAGGCTGGGGGTCAGAAGGCCGGCAAGTGGCAAGTGGCAAGTGGCAAAAAGAACGTCATGCTGAGCGCAGCCAAAGCATCTCGCTCGCATCATTCAACGATTGGGTTAGCGGTGGCACGCGAGATGCTTCGGCTACGCTCAGCATGACGTTCATATTATTTCATTTCTTCAGCTCTTTTCAACTCACTTACAAACGCCATCAGCTCGCTGATGCGGGCGGCCAGGGCGTCGGTATCGTCGGCGTTTTTGAACAGCTGCGAGCCCATGCCCACGGCATCGACGCCGGCGCCGAACCAGGCCGCGAGGCTTTCGCGGGTAGGCTCTACGCCGCCCGTCACCATCAGCCGGATGTGGGGCATGGGGCCGCGCAGGGCTTTCACATACTCAGGACCGACCACGTTGCCGGGGAAGATTTTGACGGCCGCCGCACCGAACTGACTGGCGTGGTAGATTTCGGTCGGCGTGAGCGCGCCGGGCAGCCAGGCAATGCCGCGGGCGCGGCACACGTCGGCCACTTC
>JANXMN010000458.1 GCA_025354605.1 Hymenobacter sp.
AGTTACTATGGCGGTAGTGATGCTTCGACAAGCGCAGCATGACGTTCCAGGTAATTTCAAATTAACTTAAACAGCTTCTTACCGCATTTCCTTCAACCAACCAACGACCTGCCCCACCATTTTCGGCCGGCGCGTACGCGCGGGCTCAAGCGCAGCGAGAGCCGCGACCGTTACTTTGTGCCGCATGGCCGACCATCCGCTTTCCGAACCCCCCAATAGCGCCACCGCCGTCTGGCGCGGGTTTGTGCGCGGCTCGGCGGGGGCGGGGCTGGCAGTGCTGGCCCGGGCGCTGGGCTCGCTGGTGGTAAACAAGCTGGTGGCCACGCTGGCCCCCGCCGGTGGCCTCACCCTGCTGGCGCAGTTTCAGAACCTGATGGCCCTGCTCACCACCCTGCCTTACGATGGCGTGCAGGTGGGGGCGGTGAAATACCTCGCGCCGCTGCGGCCCGGCAGCCGTCGCTACCGGGCCTGGCTGGGCGCGGCCACCGTGCTCAGTGCCGGGGCCTGGGTGGGTGGCGGGCTGGTGCTGGCCCTGCGCGGCCTGCTGGCCTGGGGCTGGGCCAGCCTCGCCGTTTTCCTGCTGGGTATTGGGCTCATCACCGGGCAGGCCCTGCTGGGCAGTGCGCTGCTGGCTGCCGGCCGCCTGCGGGCCTACGTGGGCCTGACCGTGGCATTGTCCGCGCTGGGCACGGCTGCCGTGGCGGCCACCCTGCTGGCGGGCCTACCGCTGCGGGTGGTGCTGCTGAGCTACCTGCTGGGCCAGGGCCTGACGCTGCTGCCGGCGCTGGGGCTGGCGCGGCGGGCGGGGGTGCTGGGGCCGCTGCGCTGGCCGGGCCGGGTGAGCCGGCTGGCGCTGCGCCGGCTAAGCCAGTTCCTGCTGATGGCGGTGAGCACGCTGCTTTTCGGCAAGGCCGTCGACTACGTGCTGCGCGACTACCTGCTGGCCACCTACGGCCCCGCCCGCACCGATTTGTGGCAGGCCGTGGCCAAGCTTTCGGACAACTACACGATGGTATTCGGGGCCCTGATGAGCAGCGTGTTCTACCCGCGCTTGGCGGCGCTGGCGGGGCAGCCGGCGGCGGCGCGGCGCTACCTGCGCGGGGTGCTGGGGCTGCTGGCTCCAGTGCTGGCCGGCGGGTTGGGGCTGCTGTACCTGGGCCGCGACTGGCTGCTGCCGCTGCTGTTCAGCCCGCGACTGCTGGCGGCCCGCGAGCTGCTGGCCCCGCAGCTGCTCGGCGACTGGGCTAAGCTATTGAGCTGGGTGTTTATTTTTCAGCTCACGGCGCGGGCGCGCACCGGGCCCTACATCGCCGTGCAGGCCGGCTCGGCGGCCGTGTTCGCGGCGCTGCTGGCGGCCCTGCTGCCGCGCTACGGCCTGCCAGGGGCGGTGCTGGCGCACGCGGCGCGCTACGGGGTGCTGCTGGCGGCCTGCGCCGGGATGTACTGGTGGCCGCGTGGGCTGGCAAATAGGTAGTGGCTGG
This sequence comes from Hymenobacter sp., assembly GCA_025354605.1. Classification (GTDB taxonomy): domain Bacteria; phylum Bacteroidota; class Bacteroidia; order Cytophagales; family Hymenobacteraceae; genus Hymenobacter. Next base: position 1,482 of record JANXMN010000458.1, read on the forward strand.
CCACTGGTTTCTGGTGCTCGTCGCTGGTTCGTAGTGAGTAGCCAACCAATAAACAATAACCAGCAACCAGCAACTCTGATTTCAGCCGCCCCGATGACTCCCACCACTGCTCCCGATGCCGTTGCCGCGACTGTGGCTGGACCCCTCGTCACCATTGTGGCGCTGTGCCACAACCACGCGCCGTTTCTGCGCGAGGCCCTCGATTCCATCCTGGCTCAGACCTACCCGGCCCTGGAGGTCTGGCTCGTCGATGATGCCAGCACCGACGACAGCCCAGCCATTCTGCGCGAATACGCGGCCCGCCACCCCGGCTGGCACCTGCGCCTGCTGCCCGAAAACGTGGGCAACTGCCGCGCCTTCAACCTCGCGTTTTTCGCCAGCCGGGGCGAATTCATCATCGACTTCGCTACCGACGACGTGCTGCTGCCCGGGCGCGTGGCCGCGCAGGTAGCCGTATTTCAGCAGGCCGACCCGCGGGTGGGGATGGTGTATTCCAACGCCGAGCTGATTGATGAGGCCGGCCGGCCGCTGGGCCTGCACCACCGGCCCGATGGCCACGGCGGCCAATACCCCGCGCCCGCCAGCGGCTGGCTGCTGGCCGAGGTGCTGCGTCGCTACTTCATCAGCACGCCCACCATGCTCATGCGGCGCGCCTGCCTGGCCAGCCTGGGCGGCTACGACGAAACCCTGGCCTACGAGGACTTCGACTTCTGGGTGCGGGCCAGCCGCGACTGGCAGTTTCGCTACCTCGACGAAGTGACCACCCGCAAGCGCAAGCACCCGCGTAGTATGAGCGCCCGCGCCTACCGCCGCCACGACCCCTTCCTGGCCTCCACCATCCGTGTCTGCGAAAAAGCGCTAAGCCTCGTGCGCACCCCCGCCGAGCGCGCCGCGCTGGCCGTGCGGCTGCGCTCGGAGCTGCGCCAGGCCCTGCGCCGCCGCGCCGCACCCGCCGAGGTGCAGCCGCTGTGGCAGCTGCTGCGCCAGGTGGCCCGTCCCACGCTCGCCGACCGGGCTTTGGGGCTATGGAGCTGGTTGTTTGGGTAGCCAGCCGCTAATTTTACGCGGTCGCTTAGCATTTGCTAATCGGTTCTTACGGCTGCCCATGCATTCTGCCAACTCCGATTCCAATTCAGCCCAACCCAGTCTTCTGCACCTCAATGGGTATTCGGTGCCCTATCAGGTCGAAGGGGAGAAGGCGGCCGTGGCAACCGACGCCGTGCTGCTGGCCGCTGCCACCGATTTGAGCGCCGGTACGTCCTGGGCCGGAGCCGGCTACGCGGTGGTGCCCTCCCTGCCGCCGCCGCTGCGCGAACTGCTGCAGGCCGGCTTGGCCGAGTTGTTGCGCACTGCCCTGCGCACGGCGGGCTGCCCGGTAGCGTCCGGCTACGACATTACCCACTATCATCATGCCGTCGATGACCAGCCGGACCTGCACCTGGCCGTTATCGCCCAGACCAAAGCCTACGCCCTGGCCCAGCTGCCCGTGCCGGCGGCGGCGCTGGAGCAGCTGGTGAGCCAGGCCTGCGGGCGGCCCGTGCGCGCCTACAACCCCAACGTGAAGGAGGCCGTGTTTCATCTGCGGGTGGTGCGGCCGCACTGTCCCGACGAGAACCCCCTGCACCGCGACGCCTGGCTGCCCCGCTACCGCGACGCCATCAATATTTACCTGCCCGTGGCCGGCAGCACGGCGCATTCGTCGCTGGCCCTGGTGCCGGGCAGCCACCACTGGCCCGAAAGTGCGGTGGAGCGCACCGCCGCCGGAGCCATCTACCACGGCGTGCCCTACACCGTGCCCGGCGTGCTGCGGCCGGGGCCGGCCCTGCAACTCGTGCGGCCCAATCCGGCTCCCGATGAGGTGCTGGTGTTTTCGCCCTACCTGCTGCACGGCGCTTCGGCCAACCTTAACCAGGATGCCACCCGGGTGTCGCTCGAAATGCGGTTCTGGCCCGCTTAGCCGGGGCGAAAGCTGTTTCTTAGCGGTTTCATCTGCCTCGCCACCGTGCCGCGTCATTCCCGGGTTGCCATCTTTCTGCGTGTTGGGCTGCTGCCGCTGGTGCTGATTGCGGCTGCCGTGGCGGGCCTGGGCAGCTACTGCGAGGCCAGCGACGACCTGGCCCTGGCCTGGCTGTTCTCGGGCATCATTGCCCTGAAGCCAGTCGCCTCCCTGCCCCTCTACTTCCACGGGCTGGGGCACCTGCTGGCGGGCCTCTATACCGCTGCGCCGGGCGTGGCCTGGTTCGGGTATTTGCTGGGTGCGCTGCTGGCCGGGGCCACGGTCCTCACGTTTGCGGTACTGGATAAGCTGCTGCGCCCGCACTTGCCGCCGGCCGCCCTGACGCTGGCCCTGGTGGCCTTTTTCGCGTTGGCCTGGCTCGAACACTGGCTGTGGTTCAGCTACGTGCGGGTAGCGCTGCTGCTGGCGGCCGCCGCGCTGCTATTCGCGGCGCAGCGGCCAGGGCGGCTGGGGCCCTTGCTGGTGGGGCTGGCCGGGCTGCTGCTGGCCTGGCTGATGCGCCCCAGCCAGGCCACGATGGGGCTGGCTGCTGCTTTGCCGGGAGTGCTGTGGCTGGCCGGTAGCCTGCGCCGCGCCCGGCCCTTGCTGCTGAGCGCGACCCTGCTGCTGGCCCTGGCCACCGGCCTGCACGCCCGCCTGGAAACCCCCTTCGAGGCCCACCTGCGCCAGCGCGATACCCAGCTGGCGCGCATCCTCGATTTCGAGCTGCTGCGCCCTGTGCCTCACACCCCAGCTGATAGCCTCGGCACGGCCGCCATCGACCAGTGGCTGCTGGGCGATACGGGCCTTATCGACCCGGTGCTGGCCAAGGGAGTATATCGGTTCAAGGGCGGCGAATTCCTGGCGCGCACGCTGCCCGCCAAGCTGGGCCTGCGCCTCGGGCTGCTGGGCCGCGACTATTTCCCCCTACTATTGGCCCTGCTGGCGACGGCCGCGGCCGGCGGGCGGCGGCCCCTGGCCCGGCCGCGCTGGTTCTGGCTGGTGCAGGCCGGTTTTGGCGGGGGGCTGCTGCTGCTGGCCGGGCTGGCCAAGCTGCCACCCCGGCTGGCCATGCCGCTGCTGGATTTGTGGCTGCTCAACAACCTGATTTTCCTGTTTAAGCCGGCCAGCGCCGAAAATCAGCCAATCGGGGAGGCCCCGCACCGGCAGCCAGCGGCTCTGCCTGTCCGGCCGCGGATGCGCTGGGCGGCCACGGCTTTCTGCCTGCTGATTGGAATAGCCTACGGCCTGAAAACCGCCCATCGATGCCAGGTGCTGCGGCAGGAGCAGCACGAGCACCAAACCAGCCTGGCCGCGTTGCGCCGATTGGCCCCGGGCGCGGTGCGTGTGCTGGCGGGCACCAACTTCCTGCTGAAAAGCCTGAGCCCATTCCGCGTCGCCGACCCCGGTTTCGGGCCGGTGCTGCAGCTCACCGGCTGGCCCGCGCAGGATGCTTCGCAGGCCGACCTGCGGCGGTACTTATCGGGCGCGGCCGGCCAGCCGCAGTGCCTGGTTCGCCTCGCGCAGCCCCCCGCGCCGGGCCAAACGCGGCCCATCGTTTGGGTACTGAGCCGGCCCGCGGCCCGCTGGCTGCGCCGGTGCCGGGCGGCGGACTTGCCCCCGCTCAGCGTGACCGACCTGGGGCCGCTCGCCGGTACGGCCGATGCCGAGCTGCGGCGCTACCGGGTTCAAGCCGCGCAAAAACCCTGAAATTGGCGTCTTGAGAGGCAATTATATCGCCCTGGCCGGGGCTAATGCCATAATCTTATACCCGGCCCCCTACGGTTGCGGCAGACCTTTGTTGCCCCGAAAGCGTTTCTTTATCACCCCTCACGTTTATTCGGCTCCAGTTTATGCTCTCCACTACTATTACCTCGCGCAGCGAAGTCCTCCAGCACCTCGAAGGCTACCTCAAAGAAAATATTTACACCTTCCTGAAAAAAGTCGAAGACAGCTGGCAGCCGGGCGATTTCCTGCCCGATTCCCGCAAAGACACCTTCTTTGATGAAGTGAAGGACCTGCGCGACAAGGCCCAGGGCCTGAGCTACGACCTGCTGGCCGTGCTCATCGGCGATACCATCACCGAGGAGGCTCTGCCCAATTACGAGGCTTGGTTCCACGAGCTCGACGACCTGAACCGCGACCACGACAACGGCTGGGCCCAGTGGATTCGGGGCTGGACGGCCGAGGAAAACCGCCACGGCGACCTCCTCAATCGCTACCTCTACCTGAGCGGCCGCGTGAACATGCGCGAGTTCGAAGTCTCGACCCAGTACCTCATCAACGACGGCTTCGACCTGGGCACCGCCCACGACCCCTACCGGGCCTTCGTGTACACGAGCTACCAGGAAATGGCCACCAACATCTCGCACCGCCGTGTGGGCCAGCTGGCCCGCACGGCCGGCGACGACCAGCTTTCGAAAATCTGCGGCATGATTGCCGGCGATGAAAACCGCCACGCCCGCGCCTACAAAACCTTTGTGGAGAAAATTTTTGAAGTCGACCCCAGCGAAATGATGCTGGCCTTTGAGGACATGATGCGCAAGAAGATTGTGATGCCGGCCCACTACATGCGCGAGCTGGGCATCGAGATGGGCAAAACCTTCGGCCACTTCACCGATGCCGCCCAGCGCCTGGGCGTGTACACCAGCGCCGACTACACCGACATCCTGGATACCCTGATTACGGACTGGAAAATCGAGCACCTCGGCGGCCTCACCGGCCAGGCCGAGAAGGCCCGCGACTACATTATGGCCCTGCCCAACCGCCTGCGCCGCGTGGCCGACCGTATGCCCGTGCCCAAGCTGGAGTATAAGTTCAAGTGGATTTCGTAGGGTCAAGCCCTGGTTTGTCGGCCAGCAAGTGGCCGACTGGCCTTGAGGTGCTTGTCCTTACCCAAATTTCAGAACGACGCGGGCGGGCGGCTTTTTGGCCGCCCGCCCGCTTAATGTTTGCACGATTCCGGCCAACGACAAGCGGGCGGGCGGCCAAAAAG
>JANXMN010000055.1 GCA_025354605.1 Hymenobacter sp.
TGGCCAGGCCCCCGGCAACTACGGCCCCGGCTATGGCAATGTGCCCAACCAGGGCGGCGGCATGGGCATGGGTGGCATGCTGGCCACCGGCGCGGCCGCGGCGGCCGGCGCCTACCTGGGCAACCGCATGGCTTCGGGCCACGACACCAGCGGGCAGAACCTGGCCAACGACGGCAGTGCCAGCCATCTGGGCAGCGCGGGTGCGGCCAACCCCAACGCGGGCAGCGACTACTTCAACTCCGGCGGCGGGGCAGCGGCCGATACCTCCGCGCCGGACTATTTCTCCGATGCCAACACGGCCCCGGATAACTCGTCCGACTACTTCTCCTCCGACTCCGGCAGCTCGTCCTCCGACGACTCCGGCTCCGACGACTCGGGTGGCGGGGGCTTCGACAGTACCAGCGACAACAGCGGCTCGTGGTAGGGCGGGCTGCTGCGTTTTGCTTTTTCCAGAGCCCCGGCGCAGCCTGCGTCGGGGCTTTTGGTTGCTGGTGATGCCGTCTTTTATTCGCAAACGGCTATATCTTGCGCCGACGTTTACCTTTTAATAATTCCGACGATGCTGCAAGGCTTGCGAACAGTGGTGTATCCGGTGGGCAATCTGGGCAAAGCCCGGGCCTGGTATGAGGAGGTGCTGGAGCAGGCGCCGTATTTCGATGAGCCGTTCTATGTCGGCTTCAACGTGGGCGGCTACGAATTGGGACTGGTGCCCGAAAACACCGTGGCCGGGCCGGCCGGGCCTACCGCCTACTGGGGCGTGCCCGATGCCACGGCCGCCTACGCCCGCCTGCTGGCCCTGGGCGCGCACCCCAGCGACGACGTGCACGACGTGGGCAGCGGCATCCTGCTCGGGGCCGTCCTCGACCCGTTCGGCAATCTGCTCGGCGTCATTCAGAACCCGCATTTTACCCTGCCGGGCTAATTCGCCGGGCCTTTCCCTTTTCGGTTTTCGCTGTTTTCTCCATGTCTGATTCCTCCTCCGCGCTGCCGGCCGTGCCGGTGCTCGACACCCCCCGCCTGCGTCTGCGCGGCTTCCGTGCCGACGATTATGCGCCTTGGTTTGCCCTGAGCCGCACCCCCGCCTACCACCGCTACTTCAGCCCCGAGCCCATGCCGGCCGAGGAAGTCTGGAAGCTGGTGCTGCGCAGCGCCGGCCACTGGGTGATAATGGGCTTCGGCTTCTGGGCCGTCGAAGAAAAGGACAGCGGCCGCTTCGTGGGCGCGGTGGGCTTTCTCAGCCTGAAGCGCGACCTGGACCCACCCCTGGGCGAGGCCCCCGAAATGGGCTGGGTGATGGACCCGGCCGTGCACGGCCGGGGCTACGCCTCCGAAGCCGTGGCCGCCGCCCTGGCCTGGGGCGAAACCCACTTCGGCCCGGTGCGCACGGTCTGCATTATTCACCCCGACAACGAGCCTTCACTGCGCCTGGCGGCCCGCTTCGGCTACCGCGAATACGCCCGCACCACCTACCACGGCCAGCCCATTGCCCTGCTGGAGCGGCCCGGCGCGGTCGCCGGCGCGGCTTAAGCCCGGTCTGGCGTAAGTACCGCCCCGCCGGCGAAGTATCTTTGGGGCTTACTCCTCTGAGTTGCGCATATGAGTCCCGTTCGGGTCGAAGATTTTCTGGAAATCAGCTACCGGGCCGATTTGGATGTGCTGGTGGCGCGTTGGCTGCGGCCTGTGGAGCTGCCCGAGCTGCAACAGGGCTACGAGCGCCTGCTCGAAGCAGCCAGCGCTGGGGCCGGCCGCCGCTGGCTGCTCGACGTGCGCCGCCGCTTCAATACCCACCAGGTAGGTGCGCAGTGGATGGTGAGCAGCCTGTTGCCGCGCCTGGGCTCCACCCTGGGCGGCCGCAGCCGCCTGGCCTACCTGATGGTGCCCGAATACCTGCGCGACACCGCCGCCGACTCAGCCTTCCCGCCCCAATCGTATTTCGAAGGCAAGCCCTTTATCGGCGACCGGTTCATCGAGGAAAATGCCGCCATCGAGTGGCTGCGCGCCGACCTGCACGACTAAGCCGGGACTAGCCCGCGCCCTGGGGCGGCGCAAACGTCCGGGGCTGCGTATAGCCCGCACGTTCCGCGCTTCACTTCATCGCCGCCTATGCTTCCGCTTTCGTTTACCACCGCCCGCACCGCCCGCTACCTCAGCCTCGGCGAGCCGGGGGGCGGCATTGCGCACGTGTGGGTGTGCCTGCACGGCCACGGCCAGCCGGTGGCGGAGCTGGCCGCCCAGCTCCACCACCTCGATACGCCCGAGTGCCTGCTTATTTTGCCCGAGGCCCTGAGCCGCTACGACCAGCTCGTGGATGCCAACCACGACGGCATAACCGACGCCGCCCCGCGCACCAACGCGGCCTGGTTTGCCGCCGAAACCCTGCTGCCCGACCTCACCGACCTGAGCACCTACCTCGATGCCCTGGTAGCGCAGGTGCTGGCCGCCTGCCCGCCCGCCGTGCCCGTAACGGTGCTGGGCTACGGCCACGGCGCGGCCGCCGCCTGCCGCTGGCTGGCCAGCAACGCCGTGGCCTACGAGCGCCTGATTCTGGTGGCCCCGGTGTTTCCACCCGAAATCGACCGGCGCGCCACGCTGGTGGCCCTGCCCGAAAAGCCCGTGCTGGTAGTAAGCACCACCACCGATACCTACTCACCCGAAGCCGCCGGTAATGGCCTGATGCAGGACCTGCTCGATGTGGGCCTGAGCGCCCGCCAGCGCCTTGTGGATGCCACCGGCCCGCTGCCGCTGGCCGCCCTGGCCGGGTAGCTCGGCTAGTTCACGTAGAGCACCTGCGTCATGGTCTGGCCCACGGCTTTGAGCGTGCGGCGGTCGATAATGCTCATGTTGTCGCCGGTGGCGTGGTGATAGGCCGGGAAGTAGTCGATGCCCGACTTGGGGTGGTCGTAGATATCGAGGGTGGGGATGCCGGCCTTGTTGGTGTACACGTGGTCGTCGGTGATGCCGCCGGTGTCCTCATAGCGGAAGTAGTTGGTGTAGCCGAGCTGGGTGCCCACGCTCCAGATTTTGTCGAGGGCGGCGCGGGCGCTGGTGCGCGAGGTTTCCTCGCGGGTGAAGCTGCCGTCTTTCGCGCCTACCATATCAAGTAGCACGCCGTACTCGGCTTTGTAGTTGGCGGGCAGCAGGTGGGTGCCCCAGTACTGCGAGCCCAGGCACCACGAGTCGGTGGTGCCGCCGTCGAGCTGGTTTTTCACATCTTTCTGGGTGCTTTCGTCGTGGCCCCAGTCTTCGGCATCGAAGAAGATGAAGTCGACGCCCACGTTGGGGGCCAGCGAGTCGGGCTGCTCGCTCAGGATGCGGGCCATTTCCAGGGCCACGGCCACGGCGCTGGCTCCGTCCGAAGCGCCGTCCATGGGCTTGTTCTTCTTTTTGGGGTCGGGGTCGGCATCGGCGAAGGGCCGCGTATCCCAATGCCCGAAAACCGCCACCCGGCGCACCGCCCGCGGCTGATACTGCGCGATGATGTTGCGGGCGTGGATGTTGGTGCCGTCAAAGGTCATGGCCTCAAACGGCTGCTCCATCACCTTCAGCTTATAGCTTCTGAGCTTGGCGACAATCCAATTACCTGCGGCAATGTGGGCCTTCGAGTTGGGCACGCGCGGCCCGAACGCCACCTGCCGGGCCGTGAAAGCGTAGGCTGAGTCGGCGTTGAACACCGGCGCTTGGGGCAGCCTGGGCTCGGCCGGTACCGTGGATTCGGCCGTTTCGGTGGCCTTTTTATCGGGGCAGCCGGTAAGGACGAGCAGGCCGGCCAGCGCGGCGAGGGGAAGGCGGAAAGTTGCGAGTTTCATGCTGTAGGGGCGGGGCTTGCCCCCGCCCGTCGTTGAACGGTGATAAATGAACGAACCTCGGCCGTCGTTCCACTAGCCGAGCGGGGACAACCGAAGGTCAGCGTAGCTAAGCCCCGTCCCTACTCTCATTACTCCTCGCTGTACGCCCACTCCACGCCGGCCTTGGTGTCCTTTATCACGATGCCCTGGGTTTTGAGAGCGGCGCGAATCTGGTCGACCTTGTCGTAGGCTTTGTCGGCTTTGGCTTCGGAATAGAAGCCCAGCGTAAGGTCAATTAGCTGTTCGGGGTTCACGGCGGTTTCCTCGCGCAGGCCCAGCACGTCCTGCACCATCGTGCGGTAGGTGGTAGCAGCGGCGGCCAGCGCCTCGGGCCCGACGACGGCCAGCGCGGCCGGGTTGGCCGCCAGCGTGTTGAAGCGCTTGAGCAAATCGAACAGCGCGGCCAGGGCGCGGGGCGTGTTCAGGTCGTCGTCGAGAAACTCGGCGGGCTTGGCGGCCAGCTGCAGCAGCTGCTGGGCTTCCGGTTCCTGGTTTCTGGTTGCTGGTTTCTGGTTGTCGTTGTCCGAACCAGCAACGAGCAACGAGAAACCAAGAACTAGTTCTTCAAGCAGGCGCAAGCCGTTCATCAGCTTGCGGTAGCCTTTGCGGGCGGCTTGCAGGGCGTCGTCGCTCACGTCAACCGGCGAGCGGTAGTGGGCCTGCAGCAGGAAGAAGCGCACCACCATGGGCGAGTAGCCAAAGGCCAGCGGACCGGTGGGGCCGAGGAACATATCGCCGAGCAGCACGAAGTTGCCCAGGCTCTTGCTCATCTTGGTGCCGTTCACGGTAATCATGTTGTTGTGCATCCAGATGCGGGCCTCGTCGGAGTGCGAGTGGCTGCCCTGGCTCTGCGCGATTTCGCACTCGTGGTGCGGAAACATAAGGTCGAGCCCGCCGCCGTGGATGTCGCTCAGGTCGCCGAGGTATTTGCGGCTCATGGCCGAGCACTCGAGGTGCCAGCCGGGAAAGCCCTCACTCCAGGGCGAGGGCCAGCGCATGATGTGCTCGGGCGAAGCCTTTTTCCAGAGGGCAAAATCGAGCGGGCTGCGCTTCTCGCTCTGGCCTTCGAGGTTGGCGCGGGTGCCGGCCAACTGGTCCTCAATGCTGCGGTTCGAGAGCTTGCCGTAGCGCTGGCCTTCCTCGTTGTATTTAGGCACGTCGAAATACACCGAGCCGTTTGCCTCATAGGCCAAGCCGTTGGCGATAATCTCCTCAATCACCTGAATCTGCTCGATGATGTGGCCGCTGGCCTGGGGCTCGATATCGGGCGGCAAGCAGCCGAGGCCCAGCATGTGCTGGCGGTAGCGGTTGGTGAAGTGCTGGGCTACCTGCATGGGCTCGATGCGGGCGGCACGGGCGGCTTTTTCCATCTTGTCCTCGCCGGTGTCGGCGTCGCTTTCGAGGTGGCCCACGTCGGTGATGTTGCGCACGTAGCGCACCTGGTAGCCGAGGTGGCGCAGGTAGCGCGTCAGCACGTCGAACACCACCGGGCCGCGCGCGTTGCCCAGGTGCGCCTCGCTATACACGGTAGGGCCGCACAGGTACACGCCCACCTGGGGCGGGTGCACGGGCTGAAATTCTTCTTTCTGGCGGGTGAGGGTGTTGTAAAGCTGAAGGGGCATAGTGGTGCAAAAGTAGGGGTTGCGCGGGCGCGACGGGCAGCGGAGTTTCGGCATTCGCCAGTCTGCGCCCCATCCCCGGCTCGCTGGGCGGCCCCGGCCACCATGGCCAACCACTCGGCGCAGGTTGCCAACCGGCTGCCCGCCCGCTTCAAACGGGCAAAAAAACCTCCCGCTGCGTGTTTGAAGGTACCAGCCGACTGTTCTGGACGACCCGTTGCGTGTTCGGAAGGGCCCGCTGAGCGTTTAGAGGCATAAGCCGGGCGTTCGGCGGCGGCGGCGGGCGGTTTGAACGGGGTAGCAAAGCGGTTTTAGTGGCCCGCTGCGCGCCTGGGCCCGCCGCCCGTCGAATCCTTCGCGTAAATCAGCTGCATTATTTTACGGCCTACCAGTGGGCGATAGTGCGATTCCTCGTAGTAATGGCCGGGGTACCTGGTCAGCTCGTTTACGCCGCTGAAATCGTGCACGTGTTCCGGCCCGAAGGTGCGCACCAGGCAGGCCACGTCGGCCGGGTTCAGGGGCTCCTGCGCGTACAGCGGGCTGATGACAAAATGATAATCGGTGTGGTGGCGTTCCAGAATGCGGCGGATGGCCAGCAGTTGCCGGAGGGCTTCGGGCCCGATGACGGCCGGGCTGACCGGCGCCTGGGCCGGGCGCGGGGGCAGCCCCGGGTTGTGCGCATAAAACCCCATCGAGTCGGTGGCAATCATCTGCTCCACCTCGGTCAGGAGCATGTCGTTGGTGACGGGCGCAAAACCCCCGCCCCGCGTGTTAAACATCGCCTCCATGCCCGGCGTCACCGCGCCTGTCGCCTTCAGCCTCCAGTAGTGGAAGAAAAAATAATTGGCGAGGTAGGCCTTGAAAAACGACAGCTGGAAGCGAAAGGGCAGCTCCCCGGTCAGGCGCGGGTCTTTGCGGAACAGGTGCGCGTCCACGTCCTGGGTTTGGGCCAGCAACTGCTGGTCGCAGACGATGAGCACGTGCCGGAGCTTGGAACCCTGGTCTTCCAGAAACTGCAGCTTCTTCCACACCCCGAACAGCGACTCCGCCAGCGCGTCGTAGTGGAAGCTGAGCGGGTCGTGGGTGTATTTCACCCAGTCGCTCACCCGGAAAGCCAGCGTGCGCGAGTTGCCCAGTATAAAGGACTGGTAAGGACGCTGCGGGTAATTATTCACAAACGTCTGGGTGCTGACGTAGTCCCGGTTGGGAATCACCTGAACGGTGTAGTTGTCGTAGTGGTAGAGCACCTGAAACGGGTCTAGCAGCAGGTAGCTGCCGACGACCGTGCTGAAAGGCAGGCTGAGCAGAAAGGCCCTGAGCAGCAGCTTGCCCACGCCGCGCAAGGGCGGCCGTTGCGGGGAGGGCGCGGGCGTGGTCGTAACCGTTGGCATCGGGGCGAATTAAAACTGGAAGTAGATAAACTGCACGTGCTTGAACGGGCCGAGCAAGGCAATGCACAGCACGATGCCGTAGTACAGCGCCCAGCGCACCGGGGCCCGCTGCCGGGCCACCCAGCCGCCCACGGCCATCCGCGCCTGCGCCGACTCCACCAGCCCCAGCACCAGCAGCGCTCCGGCCAGGGTTAGCCACTCGTATCGTTGGTAGAACACCTTCACCGACGATAGCCCGTGGTAGGGGAAGCCCTCGTGCAGCGCCTCGCTCGCGTCGAACAGATGCCGGATGATGTAGAGCGCGTCGTGTACGGAGTTGGCGCGGAAGAAAATCCAGGCGAAGGCCACCAGCGCATAGGTCAGCGCCACGTTCAGCACCGGGCTGCTGAGCAGCGGCAGGCGCAGCCGCTCCAGCAGCCGGCGGCGGCGGTTTTGGGTGAGCACCCCCACCACCAGGTACCCCCCGTGCAAGGCCCCCCAGATGAGGAACGTCCAGTTGGCCCCGTGCCACAGGCCGCTCACCAGAAACACGAAAAACAGGTTGAAGCAGGCCCGTGGCACCGCCACCCGGCTGCCGCCCAGCGGCCGGTAGAGGTAGTCGCGGAACCAGGTGGAGAGCGAGATGTGCCAGCGACGCCAGAACTCGGGCAGGCTCCGGGAAAAATAGGGCCGGTCGAAGTTGGCCATCAGCTCGAAGCCCATGACGCGGGCGCTGCCCCGGGCAATGTCGGAGTAGCCCGAAAAGTCGCAGTAAATCTGGATGGAAAAGCAAACGGTGGCCGCCAGCAGCGGCAGGCCCCGGTAGTGGGTGGGCGCGCCGTACACCTCGTTCACCAGCTGGGCCAGGCGGTCGGCAATGACGACTTTCTTGAACAGCCCCCAGGCCATCAGCCGCAGCCCGCTCACCACCCGGTCGTAGTCGAAATACTGCTGTCGGCGAAACTGGGGCAGCAGGTTCTGCGGCCGCTCGATGGGGCCCGCCACCAGCTGCGGGTAAAACAGCACGTACAGCGCGTACAGGCCGAAGTGCCGCTCGGCCCGCTGGCGTCCCCGGTACACTTCAATGGTGTAGCTCATGGCCTGAAACGTGTGAAACGAGAGGCCAATGGGCAAAATAAGGCGCAGCAGCGGCAGGGCCGCCGCGCTGCCTGCCCCGTGCAACACGGCATTGGCGTTGCCGATAAAAAAGTTGTAATACTTGAAAACGGCCAGCACGCCCAGGTTGGCCACCAGACTAAGGGCCAGATAAAACCGGCGTCGGGAGCCCTGTGCGCCTTCAATCAGCAGCCCGGCGCAGTAGTCGACGGCAACGGTAAAGAGCAGGATGAGGATGTAGGCCGGGATGAAGGCCATGTAAAACGCACAGCTCGCCCCCAACAGCAGCAACCACCGGAACCGGTGTGGCAGCACGAAAAACAGCGTGGTGACTACCGGAAAAAAAACAAGAAATCGGAACGAGTTAAAAAGCATGCATTCGGGACGGAGCCATTTGGAAAGAGGGGCAGGGAGCAAACGCGGAGGGTGGCCCTGAAAACAGAGCATTTGAGGGGGTGCCCCATGTCCTTTCTCGTCGCTACGAAAGTTCCGGTCAAAGATATTGTGATGAGCTGCATGCTACCCTGGTGCACCGGCAGCCACCCGCTTGCCCCGGAGGCGCCCGGTCGCCCGGGCCTGAAGTCATTAGACTTGTTCCTGCTAATAGAGGAAAAGGAGATTATAGCACGTCATGCTTCGGCTACGCTCAGCATGACGTGCTACTTATTTGGGAACAAGTCTATTCTATATCAAGGCCCGGCACGAACGCCGGCATCGGGGGAGATGCCGGGCCGATGGGCCGCGTGTTGCGGACGCGCCCGCTGCCTCCGGGGTGCTTCAGCCTGTTTCTACCGCAGCTGGTACAGCCCCTCTACCGGGAAATGGTCGCTCCAGATGATTTCGCGGTGCACGCGGCAGCCCAGCACCTGCCAGCGGGGGGCGGCAAACTGCTGGTCGATGCGCATAAAGGGCAGGCGGCCGTTGTAGGTGGCCCCGAGGCCCAGGCCGGTGCTGGCCCAGGCGTTTTGCAGGTGGTCGGCCAGCTGGTCGTAGGTGTAGGAATAGGGCAGGTCGTTGAGGTCGCCGGCCAGCAGCACGGGGTAGGGCGAGCGGCGCACGTGGGCCAGCACGCTGTCTATCTGGGTGCCGCGGGCCACGGCGCCGTTGCGGAAGCGGCGCAGCAGGTTAGGCGCTTTCTGGCGCAAGCCGGCCCGGCTTTCGGTGGCCGTCACGATGTCGCTTTCGGCCATGCTCATGCTTTGCAGGTGCACGTTGAACACCCGAATGGTGTCGGGACGGCTGGTGCCGGTGCGGGCGGCAGGGCGGACCAGGTCGGCCCACATGGCGTGGTTCTGGGTGAGCTTGCCGAAGGGAATGATGCCGCGCCGCACGATGAGGAAGCGCGAGAAGATGGCCATGCCGAATTCGGCCCCGATGCCGTTGGTGAGGGTGGTCGACACGAAGGAATGGCGGCCGCTGGCCCGGCCCAGGGCCTCTTCGGTGCGAAATACACGGCCGTCTTCCTGCGACCCCTGGGGCTCGTTGTAATACTCCTGTAGGCAAAGCACGTCAGCCGGACTGTCGGCTAGCCAGTGAATCAGGCCCCTGGACGACACGAAGCCGGGGTCGCGCAGCTGGGCATACACGTTGAAGATGCGCACGTTGGCCGAAAGCAGCGACACCGCCTGGTCCGGCGCAACCAGAAAGTTCGAGGTGAGCCGACGGCCGTCGGGCAGCGCCAGGGCTTGCTGGCGCAGAGCCGGGCGCAGGGCGGCCAGTGGGTGCAGAGCCAGCCCGCGCTGCACGTGCGGCCACGTCAGGGCCAGTACGGCAATGGGCAGCAGGGCTACCTGCCAGCGCCGCCGCAGCCAATACAGCGTGAGCAGCGCCGTGAGCAGCAGGGCCAGCGGCGTGGTGAGTGCACCGAATACTACCGGCCAGAAGTCCCGGGCCGGCACCTGCTCGCAGGCAATGGCCAGTAGCAGCCAGCCCAGCGTCAGGAGCGTAAGTTTGAAGGCGAATGAACGGCGCACGGTATCGGCAGCAAAGGCCGCAAAGGTAGCGGCGGGCGGCCGGGTCGGCCAACGGCGGCAGGCTCGCACGAATTTTGCGCGGCGGCCGTGGCAGGCCGGCGGCGGGCCGGGGCTGCTCCGAAAGTGTCTTCAGAAACAACTTTCAGAACGTCATGCTTCGACAAGCGGACGACAGATGAAGCATGACGTTCCGACGTTCTGACCCAACAAACTCCCTTACCTCCTTTCCTTTTCCCCTCCTTCTCCATGCGGCTACCTTTTCGCTTCGCCTACTGCTGCCTGCCGGCCCTGGCGCTGGCCCTGCCCCCGGTGCTGCCCGCCCGGGCCTCCGTGCCCGGCTCCGAGGCCGGCAGCCTCGAATTCATCACCAACCAGGGCCAGTGGGCTGCGGCCGTGCGCTACGAGGCGGCCCTGCCGGCCGGCCGCCTGTTCGTGCAGAACACGGGCCTCACCTACAGCTTCTTCGACCCGGCGTTTCTGGCGCGGCACCACGGCGGGCAGCCCGGCGCGGCCAGCGGCATCATTGCCGGCCACGCCTACACCGTGTCGTTCGTGAAGCCCCGGGCCGGGGTGCGCCTCGCGCCCACCGAGTTGGTGCCCGGCGAGCGCAACTACTTCGTGGGCAGTGATGAGCGGCGCTGGGCCAGCCACGTGGGGGCCTACCGCCGGCTGCGCTACGCCGGCCTGTGGCCCGGCACCGACCTGACCCTGTACGAGAACCAAAGCCATCACCTCGAATACGACGTGCTGCTGGCCCCCCGCGCCAACCCCAACCGGGTAGCCCTGCGCTACGATGGGGCCAGCGCCCTGGCCCTCGACGCGGCCGGCAACCTGCTCATCAAAACCACCGTGGGCACCACTACCGAGCTGGCCCCGCAGGCGTTCCAGCTCGATGCCGCCGGCCAGCCCCGACCCGTGGCCTGCCGCTACGTGCTCACGGGCAACACCCTGCGCTTCGCCCTGGGCAAGTACGACCATGCCCGCACCCTGACCATTGACCCAACGGTGCAGTTTTCGACCCTGACCGGCTCGACGGTGGACAACTGGGGTTTCACGGCTACTTACGACAACGCGGGCAACCTCTACTCGGGCGGCATTGCCTTCGGGCCGGGCTTCCCGGCCACCACGGGCGCTTACCGCACTTCATTTGCGGGCCTCTGCGACATCGCCCTCATCAAGTACGACACCCACCTGAACGGCCCGGCCGCCCGGGTGTGGGCCACCTACCTGGGCGGCAGCAGCACCGAGTTTCCGCACAGCCTGGTGACGAACGGCCAGAACGAGCTGCTGCTGCTGGGCAGCACCAGCTCGCGCGACTACCCCACCACGGCCAGCGCGGCCCAGCGCGGCTTCGCTGGCGGCACGCCCCTCGACCCCTTCCGGGCCAACCGCGACCCCTACCTGATGCCCAATGGCTCGGACCTGGTGCTCACCCGCCTGAGCGCCGACGGCCGCGCCCTGCTGGCCAGCACCTACCTCGGCGGCTCGGCCAACGACGGCGTGATTAGCGGCACCGACATTATCCGGGCCAACTACGGCGATGTGTTCCGTAGCGACGTGCTGCTCGACGATGCCGGCAATGTGTACGTGGCGGCGGCCACCGCCTCGGCCAACTTTCCCGGGCTGGCCCGGGGCTTCAACGCCACCTACGGCCAGGGCGGCTCCGATGCGCTGGTGTGCCGGCTCACCCCCGACCTGAGCGCCGTGAGCTGGGCCGGCCTGCTGGGCGGCAACGGCCCCGATGCCGCCTATTCGCTGCAGCGCGATGCGCAGGGCCGGGTGTACGCCTGCGGCGGCACAACTTCGGCCAACTTCCCCACCACGCCCGGAGCTTACCGGCCGTTCCAGCCGTTCAGCAACGTCGAGGGCTTCGTGGCCCGTATCAGCGCCGACGGGCGCACGCTGGAGCGCGCCACCTACGTGGGCACGGCCGGCTACGACCAGGCCCAGTTTATTCAGCTCGACGCGGCTGGCAACGCCTACCTGCTGGGCCAGACGCTGGGCTCGTTTCCGATTACCACGGGCCTGTATGGCGTGAGCACCGGCTCGCTGTTCGTGCAGAAGCTCAACCCCGACCTCACGGCCAGCCTCTACAGTACGGCCGTGGCCGCGCGCAGCGGCGGCGGGCCGTCGCTGGTGCCCACGGCGTTTCTGGTCGACGACTGCGAGCGGGTATACATCAGCGGCTGGGGCGGGGTCGATAATGACCAGGGCTACTACATCGGCGGCAACACCTACGGCCTGCCCACCACCGGCAACGCCGTGCAGCGCAGCACCGATGGCTCCGACTTCTACCTGGCGCAGTTTTCGGCCGGCATGCACACCCTCGACTACGCTACGTACTTCGGCGAAAACAGCTCGCTGGCCCCCGAGCACGTGGATGGCGGCACCTCGCGCTTCGACAAGCGCGGCGTGGTGTACCAGGCGGTGTGCGCCAGCTGCCAGGGCGTGCAGGGCTTTCCGCTGCCGGCGGGCGCCAACACCTACACCGTGCGCAACGGCAGCAGCAACTGCAACAACGGCGCGTTCAAGATGAACTTCGAGGTGTTGCAGGCCGACCCCGGCCCCCGGCGCTTCGTGTGCGTGGATGGCGGCCCGGTGGCCCTGGCCGGCAGCCCCACCGGCGGCACCTGGGCCGGGCCGGGCGTGCAGGCCGTGGCCGGCGGCGGCTACCGCTTCGTGCCCGCCGCCGTGGGGCCGGGGCAGTACGTCATCAGCTACTCGGCCCTCACCACTGGTATTTGCCTGAGCACGCGCACGGTGCGCTACGTGGTGGCCCCGCCGGTGGTGCCGGTGTTTGCGCCGGTCGCGCCGCAGTGCACCAGTCTGGCGGCCGTGGTGCTGGCGGCTACACCGGCCGGGGGCACCTTCAGCGGGCCGGGCGTGAGCGGTGGGCGCTTCGACCCGGCCACGGCCGGCGCGGGCACCCACACGCTCACCTATACCATCGTCGACTCGCTGGGCTGCGGCACTGTGAGCCAGCAGGTAGCCGTGTCGCGCCCGCCCACCGTAGTGGCTGGCAACGACACCACCCTCTGCGCCGACCAGCAGCGCGCCTTTCAGCTGCTGGGCGCGCGGCCGGCCGGCGGCACCTGGAGCGGCCCGGGCGTGACGCCCACTGGTTTCTTCAGCCCGCCCAACACCAACAACCGGGGCGGCGTGTTTGCCCTGGTGTACACCGTGCGCGAAGGCTCGTGCCAGGCCACGGCCACCCGCACGGTGGTGGTGGCACCCACCTCGGCCCAGAACGTGGGGCTCAACCTGCCCGTGTGCAACAACTACCCCGGCCTGGCCGGCCTGGCTCCCTTCGATGCCGACCTGACGCCGGTGCTGCTGGCCCCGCGCGCCACCTACCGCTGGGACTTTGGCGATGGCAGCGCCCCCAGCACCGACGCCACCCCCCGGCACCGCTACGAGCGCCCCGGAGTGTACCAGATTTCGCTCGAAGCCCGGTACGGCAACTGCCAGGTGCTCACCGGATTCGCGCCCATCGAGGTGGGCGAGGTAAAAATCCCCAACATCATCACTCCCAACCGCGACTCGCTTAACGAAACGTTTAAGCCGCGCTTCAGCTGCCGGCCCACCTCGCTGGAAGTGTACTCGCGCTGGGGCCAGCTGGTGTTCCAGGCCGCCAACTACCACAACGGCTGGAGCGCCGGCAGCCTGCCCGACGGCGTGTACTACTTCCTGCTGCGCGACGACGAAGGCCGCCGCCAGAAAGGCTGGCTGGAAGTGCGCCGGTAGGAGCGGAGGAGCCCGTAGAGGGCGACCCTGCCCGCTTGTAAAACCCCCGGGGCGGCCCCCGCGTTTCCGCCTCA
Organism: Hymenobacter sp.; assembly: GCA_025354605.1. GTDB lineage: Bacteria > Bacteroidota > Bacteroidia > Cytophagales > Hymenobacteraceae > Hymenobacter. Next base: position 13,742 of record JANXMN010000055.1, read on the forward strand.
TTCCCACCCGCCTTGCCGTTGCCCCGTGCCTATGAAGCTTCCGCTACTCCTCGTTGCTGCCTGCTGGGGGCTGCTGCTTTCGGCCCGGGCGCAGGTGCCGGCCACGCCCGGCGCAACGCTCGAATTCATCGAGAACCGGGGCCAGTGGGATGCCCGCACCCGCTACGCCGCCGCCGTGCCCGGCGGCCGCCTCTTTGCCGAAGCCGACGGCCTGCTGCTGTCGCTGCTGGCCGGGGGCGGCCCGGCCCAGCTCGGCCACGGCCGCCCGGCTGCCGCCGGGGCCGACTACGCTGCCCCGATACGCGGCCACGCCCTGCGCCTGCGCTTCGCCGGAGCCGCTGCCACGGCCAGCATCAGCGCCGAAGTGCCGACCACCGAGCACCGCAGCTACTTCCTGGGCCGCGACCCGCGCCACTGGGCCCGCGACGTGCGCAGCTACCGCAGCCTGCGCTACGCCGGCCTGTGGCCCGGGGTGAGTGTCCGCGTGTACGAAAGCGCCACCCAGCGCCTCGAATACGACTTCGAGCTGGCCCCCGGAGCCGATGCCGCGGCCATTGTCCTGCGCCACGAGGGGGCCGAGGCCCTGACGCTCGATGCCGAGGGCAACCTGCTGGTGCGCACCAGCGTGGGCAACGTGCTGGAGCGTGCCCCCCGCGCCTGGCAGGCCGACGCGGCCGGCCGGCCCCGGCCCGTGCCCTGCCGCTACGTGCTGAAGGATGGCCTGCTCACCTTCGCCCTGGGCAGCTACGACCACGCCCGCCCGCTCACCATCGACCCTGAAGTGCTGTTTGCCAGCTACACCGGCTCGACGGCCGACAACTGGGGCTTCACGGCCACCTACGATGCGGCCGGCAACCTCTACTCGGGCGGTATTGCCTTTGCGCCCGGGTACCCAACTACCACCGGGGCGTTCCAGACGACGTTTGGGGGGCTTATTGATATTGCCATTATCAAGTACGACATTCATACTACTGGGCCGGCGGCGCGGGTGTGGGCTACTTATATCGGCGGCTCGGGGGCCGAATTTCCGGCCAGCCTGGTGGTGAACAGCCAGGGCGAGCTGCTGCTGCTGGGCACTTCGGGCTCCATCAACTACCCCACTACGGCGGGGGCGGTGCAGCGCGGCTTTGCCGGGGGCACGGCCGCTGAGCCGCTGGGCTACGGCGGCATCTACGGCGCGCCGCTGGGCTCCGACCTCGTCATTTCCCGCCTCAATGCTACGGGCACGGCCCTGGTGGGCTCGACCTACCTGGGCGGCTCGGGCAACGACGGCATGCTGCCGCTGCTGCCGGGGCTGTCGGCCGGCAGCAGCAGCACCGGGCAGCTGGCCCACAACTACGGCGACCCGTTTCGGGGGGATATTCTGGTGGATGCGGCCGACAACGTGTACATCGCCTCGCATACCACGTCCACCAACTTTCCGGTGGCGGGGGGCTTTCGCGGCACCTACGCCGGGGGGACGTCGGATGCCGTGGTGGCCAAGCTCGCGCCCGACCTCACGGCCCTGCAATGGGCCAGCTACCTGGGCGGCAGCGGGGCCGACGCGGCGTATTCGCTCCAGCTCGAAGCCGGCACCGGCGACGTGTACGTGACCGGCGGCACGCTCAGCCCCAACTTCCCCGTGACCAGCAACGCCTACCAGACCAGCCGGCCGGGCGGCGTGGATGGGTTTGTGGCCCGCATCGCGGCCAACGGCCGCAGCCTGCGCCGGGCCAGCTACGTGGGCACCAGCGACTACGACCAGGCGTATTTCCTGCAGGTGGGTACCGACGGCGGCGTATACCTGCTGGGCCAGACCCGGGGCGCGATGCCGGTGACTCCGGGCCTCTACACCACGGCCGGCGGCACCCAGTTCATTCTCAAGCTCGATGCTGACCTGACGCAGCGGCAGCTTTCGACGGTATTCGGCAGCAGCACCGCCGCCAACGCCGGCCTGATTAACCTTGACCCCACCGCCTTTCTGGTCGACCGCTGCGACCGGGTGTTTGTGTGCGGCTGGGGCGGGCAGGTGAACGGACGCGACACGCCCACCAGCTCGCCCTCCTTCAACTACCTCGACGGCAACGGCACCACCAGCGGCCTGCCCGTAACCAGCAACGCCGTGCAGCCCACCACCGACGGCTCCGATTTTTACCTGGCCCAGTTCGCCGCCAGCCTCACCGGCCTCACCTACGCCACCTTCTACGGCGACACCACGCCCAACACCGAGGGTGAGCACGTGGACGGCGGCACCTCGCGCTTCGACCCGCGCGGCGTGGTGTACCAGGCGGTGTGCTCGTGCTTTTCGAGCGCGGGCTTCCCCATTCCGCCGGGGGCCAATACCTACTCCGCCGTGAATGGCAGCACCGTGCCGGGCTTCGGCACGGGCTGCAACAACGCGGCCTTCGTGCTCGATTTCCGCCCGGCCGTCGCCAACGCCGGCACCGACCAGACCGTGTGCGCCAACGCCGGCCCCGTGGCCCTGAGCGGCAGCCCCGGCGGCGGCTTCTGGACCGGCGCGGGCGTGTCGGGCAGCGGGGCGGCGGGCTTCGTCTTCACGCCCTCGGCGGCGCTGCTGGGCCCGCAAACCCTCACCTACACCGTGCCCAGCACGGGGCTGTGCACCACTACCGGCACCCGCCGCATCACGGTGGTAGCCCCGCCAGCGCTGGTGTTCACGCCGCTGCTGCAAGCCGTGTATTGCCTGCCCGCGCCCGGCAGTCCGGCCCTGCCCCCGGTGCGGCTGAGCGCCACCCCGATTGGTGGCAGCTTCACTGGGCCGGGCGTGACGGGCACGGTGGCCAGCGGCTTTTTCTTCAATCCCAACCAGGTGGCGGGTACCTATTCGCTCACCTACACCCTCACGGCGGGCGTGTGCACCGTGCAGACGAGCCAAGCCGTAGTGGTGGGTGCGCAGCTGCTGCCGGTGCTGGCCGCTGATACCACCCTGTGCCCGGGCAGTGCTTCGTTTGCCCTGCGCGGCAGCCCGGCCGGCGGTACGTTCAGCGGGCCGGGCGTGACGGGCAGCGCGGCCTCGGGCTTCCGATTTGGGCTGCCGCCGGGGCAGGCGGGGCCATTCACGCTCACCTACGCTTTCACCACGGGTGGCTGCACGGGCATGGCTACCCGCCGCGTGGCGGTGGCCGCCGTGCCGGTGCTGGCCCCGGTTTGGGTGCCGGTGACCTGTCCCGAAACCCGCCTGGCCCCGCTGGTGGTGCAGTTTTCGGCGGGTAGCGCGGCGGCCGGGCTGGCGCTGAGCTGGGACTTTGGTGACGGCACGCAATCGGCCGAGCTCAGCCCGACGCATACCTACGCCGCGCCCGGCACCTACCAGCCCCGGCTGCTGGCGCGCTACAACCAGGGGCGCTGCGAAACCAGCGCTACCCTGCCGCCGGTGGCGGTGTTGGAACGCAAAATCGCCAACATCATCACCCCCAACGGCGACGCCAAAAACCAGACGTTCCGGTTAGGGCCGGATTGCCCGGTGCACCTGCAGGTGTATTCGCGCTGGGGCCAGCTGGTGCTCGATGCCCCCACCTACCGCGACGACTGGAGCGCCCCCGGCCAGCCCGACGGCGTGTACTACTACCTCATCACCTACCCCGATGGCCACCGCCTCAAGGGCTGGCTGGAAGTGCGCCGGTAGGCGCTGATAAGCACGCCTACCGGTGCAACGCTGGCGCGCGTCTCCGACGCGCTGCCTAGTGGCTCGGCGTCTCCGACGCCCCGGGCGCGCCGTTTGGGTTTCGTTCAATGGCCGCGTCAGCAACTCGAAACCAGTAGGCAGCGCGTCGCAGACGCGCGCCGGCATGGTGTAGCTGCGGCTTATTTCAGCGCCCGCTCAGCCGGGCCAGCCCCCAGCGCAGGTCGGCGGGGCCGGGCAGCAGGTCGGCCCAGGTGGCCCCGATGGCGCGGCGGTAGTGATAGAACAGGTAGGCCACGCTGCCGCAGTAAGCCAGCGTCATGCTCAGGGCGGCCCCCACTATGCCCAGGCGCGGCACCAGCAGCAGGCAGGCCGGTGCGGTAATGGCCAGGCCCAGCAGGGTGGCGCGGTTGTTCACGCCGTAGCGCGCCACCCCGGCGAAGTAGGTGCTGGCCTGCATGCCGGCCCCGTTCACCAGAATGCCGGGGGCCAGGGCCAGAATGACGCCGTGCGCCGCCCCAAACTCCGGCCCGAAAAACCCGGCCAGCCACCCGGCCGGCACGGCGGCCAGCGCCAGCACGGCCCCGGCCGTGGCCAGCAGCGTGAGGCGGCTGCCGCGCAGCGCGGCGTAGGTTTGCCCGCGCTTGTCGGCGGCATTCACCAGGGCCACGTACTGAATGAGCGAGGTGCTGCGCGGAATCAGCCAAATGGCCTCGGCCAGGGCCACGCCCACCGAGAGCACGCCCAGCGCCGCCGGCCCCGCCAGCCCTGCCACCGCGTAGTAGCTGAAACGGTAGTTGGCGAAGGCCAGCAGGTTGCTCAGGTGCGCGCCCCGGCTGTGGCGGGCCAGCTCGCGGGCGGCGGCCCGGCGGCGGGGCCAGCGGCGGCCGGGCCGGGCATCGGGCAGCCGCAGCAGCAGCGCCATGCTGATGCCCCAGGGCAGCCCGTAAGCCAGGTAGTTGGCGTAGTAGTAGGCTTCGATGCGCAGCCAGTGCGCGCCCGCGTAAGCCAGCGCCAGGCCCAGCGCCAACAGGCCCGCCTGCGCCGTGGTGAGGGCATTATACGCCTGCTCGCGCTGCCGCCCCAGCAGCAGCAGCACGTTGATGGACAGCAGCACCTGCACCAGCGCCACGGCCCCCAGGTGCCCCACGTAGGCCCAGCCCACCGGCCGCAGCAGCCCCACCACGGCCGCCCCGCCCAGGCTCACGAGTGCCCCCCAGGCGTAGGCCGGGGCCAGCAGCAGCCACACGTTGCGGCGCGGCACCAAGTATATCAGCGACGAGCCGCCCACCAGCCCCGCCAGCAGCGCCAGCGCCGACACATCGGTGAAAAACAAGCTCACCTGCCCGCGCCCCGCCGCCCCCAAATAGTGCGCCGTGAGCCACACCACCGCGAAGCCCAGCCCCGCCGTGAGGACCCGCGCCGTGAAGTGCCGAAGAATACGCTGAAGCATGAAGGGAGAAATTGGAAGCGCAAGAACGAAACTCCCCTCCTTTTTTAAGGAGGGGACAATTCAGCGCAGCTGAAATTGGGGTGGTTGAACTCGTTGAACGATGCCCGAACGAGGTCGGGTGGGGCCAGGTGCGGCCGGGGAGTGTTCCGGTCTTTGCCGTAATTAGTTGGAAGTCGGCTGGGTGTCGGGCAGGTGTCGTTCAACTTGCCAGCACGGCCCGGTACAGCTCCCCAAAAGCCGCGCCCACCGCCGCCGGGGCGCAGCGCGCTGCCGCATCGGCCCGCAGCCGGGCCGGGTCAAAAACCACGGCTTTCGCCACTACCCGCGTTAGGGCCGCTTCGAGGGCCGCTTCGTCGTCGGGTGCTATCAGCAGGCCGAAGGCTTCGGCGGGCTCGAACAGCTCGGGCACGCCACCGGTGCGGGTGGCCACCACCGGGCAGCCGCAGGCCCGGGCTTCCAGCAGCACGCAGCCAAAGGTTTCGGCCCGGCTGAAGGACACCAGCGCCGTAGCCCGGGCCATTTCAGCGGCCACCGCCGTGTGCGGCAGCTTGCCGAGGAACGTCACCGTGCCACCGGCCAGCAGGCCCAGCTCAGCCGCGTAGGCGTGCAGCGCTTGTTCATCGGGGCCGTAGCCGGCAATGCGCAGGCGCAGGCCGGGCCAGGTGGCCCGCAGCCGCGCCACTACTCGCAGCACCCCGGAAATATTCTTCACCCCATCGTGAAAAGCCGACACGTGCAGCAGCGTGGATACCCCGGCCGCCGCTGTTTCAACTTCCGCCTCTGTCGCTTCGGCTGCCGCTGCCGCTGCAGTTGCAGCTGTTGCCACCGTTTCATTCAAAAGCTGGCCCTTCTCATCCGTAACAGCATCGGGTCGGAAAAGGTCGGTATCGACTACGTTGGCAATAACCACCGAGCGCGGGTTCACGAAGCCCAGCGCCGCCATCGCCCGGCCCAGCCCCGTCGACACGGTATGTAGCGCCGCCGCCCGCCGCACCACCGCCCGCGTCAGCCAATTGCGCAGACTCGAAATGCCCCCGGCCCGCTCGGGCAGGTACAGCGTCCAATGCTCGGTGACGATGAACGGAATGCCGCGCCACGCCCGCAGCGCCCAGGCCGCCAGCCCCGTGCGCAGCAGCACGTGCACGTGCACCAAATCGGGCGGCTGCCCGCCCCAGAGCTGCCGCAGTCGCCGGTAGCCCCGCCCCAGGCACCAGCAATACAGCAGCAGCTTCAGCGGCTTGTCCAGCAGCGGCAGGCCGGTAGGGGTGGCGCGGTAGTAGTAGCGCAGCGTGGGCACCGGGCCGGTGAAGTCTTCCTCTGCCTCAATCAAACCCGGCAGCGGGCCGCGCGCCACGGTGGCAAACAGCACCGCGCTGTCGGCACCGCCATGGGTGGCAATGGCCGCCACGTGCCGGGCCACGAAGTCGCCGTCCTGGTCGTCGTAGCGGTGCGGGTACCACTTGGGCAGGTGCAAAACGCGAAGCATTAGGGAGCAGCGAGGTGAAGAAGCTGTGATATTTTGGTTTGTGATAATTTAAATTATCACAAACCAAAATATCACAGAGAAGTCCAGACAGTACCCCGGCCCCTAAGTGCCGCTGGGCACGGCCTGGCCGATGCCGCAAAGTACGGCTCCAACCCGAGTCGGAGGCCTAAACAAAAGCCGCTGCCCCAGAAGGAGCAGCGGCTTCGGTGCATGTGGAGGGGACTGCCCAATACCGGGTAGGGCCAGTGGCTTTTGCCGCCCCGAATTCTGCCAGGCAGTAGAATTACAGCGCCCGAAACACGATGGGCAGCGTTACACTCACCCACACGGGCCGGCCCTGAACCCGGCCCGGCGTCCACCAGGGCATGATGCGCACCAGCCGCAGGGCTTCTTCGTCGAGGCCCGCGCCCAGGCCGCGTACGACCCGGGGGTCGTGCAGGTGGCCTTCGGGGTCGACCACGAACGTCACGTGCACCTTGCCCGACAACTGTCGGTCGAGCGCCGCGGGCGGATACTGCAGCTTACGGCTCAGAAACTGCAGCATGGCTGCCGGACCGCCCGGGAAGGCGGGCATCTCATCGGCGGCGAAATAGATGGTGGGGGCCGCCGGCCCGGATGCGGGCGCCGCCGATGACGGGGACCCCGCTTCCGTCTGCGGTCCGGGCAGGATGGATGCCACTTGGGCCGTAGCGGTACCCGCCAGCGCCAGCAATCCACCAATCAAAGCGTAAACTGGGCGCATTATATGGAGAGGATAAAATACTGCTTCACAAATCTATAAATGCCCATGTCTGGCTCAATACAGCCCGAATTAAGCTTGCGTGAAGCACACATTATCTTCTCCGGCAACGTGGTACCATGGCCGGATTGCAAGCGCTTTTGCCAGGAAGTCCCTCCGGCATCGGCCGCGCCGCCCGGCCCCGAACGCAAAAGAGCCGGCCCCAGGGGGCCGGCTCTCGTACCGGGTTGCTAATTGACCAGGAAGATTACTGGGTCACTACGAAGCGTACCGACTGCACGGCGTCGGGGGTGGCCACGGTGGCTACATACACGCCGGGGGCCAGCGTGGCGGGCAGGGCCAAGCGCTGCGGGCCAGCGGTCAGCTTGCCAGCGTTCAGCACCAGGGCTACTTCGCGGCCCAGCATGTCTACCACGCGCACGGTGGCGGTGGTAGCGGTCTTCACGTCGAAGCCCAGGGTAGCGGCCCCCTGCGTGGGGTTCGGCGACACAGTCAGGGCCTGCAGCGGAGCATTCACCACTTCGCGGTTGGCCAGGGTTTGGCCGGCCACGTTGTAGCAGGTAATCTGGGGGTTGAAGTTAGTCCAGCCCGTAGCCCAGTTCGTGGCTCCGAAAGCACCGCGGTAGTTCACCACGTCGAAGGTGCTGTTCGGGCCACCGTTGCCGGTACCGGTCAGCTTGGCGTTAGTGAAGGCCGCGCCCGTATTCAGGATGGAAGCAGCCGGCAGGTTCAGGGTCGGGGCGCAGGCACGGTTGCTGCAGTTACCAGTCCAGTTGAAGTTATCGGTGTTCAGGCCCAGACCGGCGATGGTGCGGGTCGTGTCGTTGGCAGAGCCCACGAACGTGTTGATGCTGAAACCAGCCGTAGCACCGCTGTTGCTCGACACGCGGCCGGCGCGGCTGGGCAGAGGGTTATAGTTCGCCATCACGTTGTTCTGGAAGGCGAGCGACCCACTTGCGGCGTTGGCAGTAGTCAGGTTGGTCGAGTTGCTGTTCAAATCCAGGCCAAAGGTGCGGCCCACGAATACCGTGTTGAACACGCTCTGAGACGAATTGCGGCGAATAAGGGCGCCAGCGGCATTAACGAAAGGCGTGGCCGGGTTGCCCGTGACGGGCGGCGGCAGCAGCATGGTGCAGTTCGTAAACACGGCCGAAGTCTGGGGCGTGTTGGCCGTACCGGTAGCGTCGTTGTCGCTCTCAAAACCATTAGAGAAACCACCAACTGCGAAGTCACCAAGCGCGGGGTTGCGAATAGCCAGACCGTATTGCACGCGGCCCGAGAAACCATTATCGGTATCAAAGTCGTCGTCGGTGCCACCCACCGCAATCAGGTACTTGGCATTCACGTTACCCCCAAACCACTCGAAGGAGTCATCGCCCGAACCATACACCATGATGTGGTCGAGGGTGGTGCCGGCACCCACGCCACCTAGCGTCAGGCCATTGATTTCGTTGTTGGGCAGGAAGGCGATACCCGCATACTCGATGCGCACATATTGCAGAATGCCGGAGTTGTCCATTGGGTCGGTGCCGCCAAAGTTGGCGATTACACCACCCTCAATTACAGGGTTGCCGGGCAGGTTCACCGGCGCACGGCCGCACAGAATAACGCCACCCCAGTCGCCGGGAGCCCGCGAGCCGGCCGGCTGGTTCGAGGTGAATACGATGGGCTGGGTAGGCGTGCCGATGGCATTCAGCTTGCCACCCTGCCGAACAACCAGACAGCCTTGGTTGGTGAGGTCGCCTTTGATGATGGTACCCGACTCAATGGTCAGGGTTACGCCGCTGTTCACATATACCGCGCTGTTGAGCACGTAAATGTTGTTGCGGGTCCAGGTGGTATTCTGGGTTATGTCGAGACCGGTTTTGTTAGGCGAGCCGGTGCCTACCAACACCACGGCGGGGGAGGAAGGGCAGGTCGTTTGGGCCGAAGCGCTGTGCGGAACAGCTACCGTAGCCAGCGCCAGCAAGACGGGAAGTAAAAGCTTTTTCATGATGAATGTGGTTGAGCGAATTAGGAGGAGAACACTGATTAAAAACTCCTGCAAAGGTCATTACAGTAACGAAAGCAGGCTTGTACGCGATGTTATCATTTAGCAGATTGGCTGTTACCAAACTGTTACTGGCGAGGCCAACTCCGGCAACTCAAAAGCGGAATGTGGCCCCCAGCGTGGTGTACGTACCGCGTTTGTACCGGGAGAAGGCGGCCCCATCCTCAATACCGTTGATTTTGCCGTTTCGGTCAAAATCGTAGTACAGCTTCGTCTCTTGGTTGAGCAGGTTCTGAATGCCGGCCCGCACTTCGAAGTGGCTGCCAAAGCCCTTGGTTACGCCCAAATCAATCACGTTGCGGGGCAACTCAAACACCGAGTAGTTTTGGTTCTTATCGCCTACGAAGGCAATGCGTGGCCCTACGACGTTGTACTGCGCCGATACCTGCCAGTGAGCCTCGTCATCCTGGTAAAACACGCCCAGGTTCACCACGTAAGGGGCTTGGCCTTGCAGTGGGCGGTCGGTGAGGGCAAATTTGTAGTTTTCGGCCAGTGTAGTATCTAGTTGTACTCGGCTGCGGATAAGTGAAGCATTGGCTACCAGCGAAATGCGCTGGAGGAAGCGGTTTTGTGTAAAGTCAATGAGAGACTTGCGCACCTCAAGTTCCACACCCAAATCGTAGGCTTTGGTGGCGTTCTGGTAAGTAAGGGTCAGGTCGCTGCCAGTAGTTGATTCCGTTATCTGTTCGATGGCGTTGTAAAACTGCTTGCCAAACACGCCGACGGAAATCAGTTCCGAGCGGCTGGGATAAAACTCGTAGCGTAAGTCGGCGTTATAAATCGAGGCTGTGCCTAGCTTCGTAAGCCTAAGGGGATTATTAGCGCCCTCGATAAAATAATTGTTGCCGAAATCGTAGTATGTGTAATTAGACACTTCCCGAAACTCAGGCCGGTTTAGCGACTTGCTCAGGCCCGCCCGCAGCAGGTGCCGTTCGTTGAAGTTGTAGGTAGCGTTAAGTGAGGGCAGAATAAACGTGCGGGTTTCCTCATACGAAGGCGTCAAATCAGCCCCCGACTGCAGCGACTTGCGATTGTATTCCACACGCACTCCCCCAGTTAAATTGAATTTATCGGAAATTGGAGCTACCCCACTCAGATAACCAGCCACTAGTCGGTTTTTGCCGGTATACCGGTCAAGGCCTGACGTGGATTCTTTCAGGATGAGTCCCGTGTTGGCATCAAGGTTTTGGGGGCTGAAGATAGTTTCGAGTGGCTGGGTGGCGATGCTGTTGTCGAAACGGCGGCTGCGCACATAGTTGAAGTAACGGCTGTCGTAGTTGCGCTGCTTTTCTTCTGCATAAAAGCCTAACCGCACCTTGAACTGATTCACACTCAACGTATCCCGGCCGTTGAATCGGCGCTCCAACTGTCCACTGCCCATGTAGGTATTTTCCCGCAGTGTGGCAAAGAACCGGGCGCTGGTAGTAGGCACGTTGTTAATAGCCACCTGGAACGGGGCCGGATTCAGGTCACCGGGCGCATTGGGCAAGTATTCTCGAGTTTGCTGGTTCTGGCGATAGTCGGGCTCATTGCGGTTCACGTAGTTATAGCCCGCCGCCCAGGTAACGCTGGTCCGGCTGGCCGGGCCCACCTCATGGGTGCCACCCAACTGTCCCGAATAAATGCTGCGACTTTGGTAGTGCAGTGTATAATCATTGTGCTCCAAGTTGTTGTCTTGCACATTTACGCCTTGGCGGCGTACTACTTCATCGGTGCCGTACTGATTAAAAAAATTGCGAAACTCTATTCGGTTCCGGTTATTCAGACGCACTTGGTAGTTATGAATAATTCCCAGCCGCACGGCCGAAAGGCTACGCGTATCCTGATAGTCGAAAAACTTACCCGGCAACTGGTCGGGCGTCTTGGGATTATAGGCCGTGAAACGCTGGCGTTGCGCCACATTCTGTTCCTGCGTATTGGCATACGATACCGAAGTCACGTTGCTGATGTACACATTCCCAATTTCAAACTTGCGGTTGAGACCGAGTGAAATACGCAAATCGGGTCGCGATGTAATGCTCTTGGGCAAGAATTCGTTGCGCAGGTCTGTACGCAGGCTTTGCACTTGCTCGGCATTGGAAGTATTTCCGGGGCCGGTCAAGTTGTCCAGCGAGCCTGGCATCTTGCGTTGCCCATTGTCGAAACCTAAAAAGTCGGTGGAACTGTGGTCTGATTGCAGATATCCCCCTTTGAAGGTGTTGGTCGACCGGTCCCAGCCGGAAATCGTGAGAGAAGTTGAATTTTCCAGTACCGAGTTTTTAGTGTACACCTTCACCACCCCGCCCCCAAATTCACCGGGTAGTTCTGGGGCTCCGGATTTAAAAATGAGCACCCGGTCGATGACCGACGAAGGCAAGATGTCGAACGAGAACGAGCGCGTGTCCGTTTCGGCGCTGGGCGTTAGCGCATCGTTCAGCAGCACCGTATTATACCGTTCGGCCAAGCCCCGAATCACGATAAAGTTGTTGTTCTGCACCGTCACGCCCGGAATGCGCTTTACCACTTCGGCCGCATCGCGGTCCAGAGTTTTCACAATCTGGTCATTGCTCATGCCGCTCACCACTACCTCACTCTTTTTCAGGTCCTGAATCAGAGCCATTTCGGTACCAGTCTGCTTCACGCCGGTCACGGTCACTTCGGTCAGGCTGGTAGCGCTTTCTTCCATCACGCCGTTCAGGGTGGTGTTTTCGCCGCTTTTGATGACCACGGCCGGGAACGTGAGTGGCTTGTACCCCACGTACGTCATCGTGATGCTGTACGTGCCCGCGTCCAGCGGCAGGCTGTAGGCACCGTCCACGTTCACGGGGGCAGCCTGGGTGCTGCCTGTCACCAGCACCGTCGCGCCAATAATGGCTTCGCTGGTCTTCTTATCAGTTACTTTTCCTACCAGCGTCCCCTGCTGCCCGAAGGCTAACAAATTGGCCCACAACAGCAAAAAAACCAGGAAAGAATAGCGCATAAATTAGGTGTTGGTTTGGTGAGGCAAAATTACCAGGCGGGTATTATGACAAAATCGCCTGTGTATTGTCGTATTGTTACGCTCTGCAACCAGGGTTTTGAAAAGAGCTGAAAGCCACTACTTTTGCGGCCTTTTTGGCGCGACGGATATCAAGCTTGGCGGCAGGCAGCCGGCGCGCCCGACCTTTACCCCACCTCATCCGAACTCATTCCCTCCCCATGCTGCTTTCCATGACCGGCTTCGGCCAGGCCCACCGCGAAACCGATACCTATGCTGCCAGCGTCGAGCTGCGCTCCATCAACTCCAAAACCATGGACTTGCTGCTGCGCCTGCCCCGCTTCCTGATGCCGCACGAGCTCGAAATCCGCAACCTCATTACCAAGGCCCTGCTGCGCGGCAAAGTCAACCTCAACTTCGACTTCACCCGGCCCGCCGCCACCCGCGCCGCCCTGCCCCTCAACCGGGAGGCCCTGCTGGCGGCCTACCACGAACTGCACGCCGTAGCCCAGCACCTGGGCCTGCCCGTAGGCGAGGCCACCCTGCTGGCGGCTTTGCGCCTGCCTGGTGTTATTCCCTCGGCCACCGAGCAGCGCGAAGCCGAACCCGCAGCCGAAGAAGTAAGCTGGGACGAATTGCGGCCTCTGCTCGACGAAGCCTTGGCCGCCATACAGCAGTTCCGCCACGACGAAGGCCAGACCCTGACCACCGAAATCCTGAGCTACGTGGCCACCATCCGGCAACAACTCGTTGCCGTCGAAGCTCACGACCCGGCCCGCATCGAGAACGTGCGCCAGCGCCTGGCCGGCCACCTGGCCGAACTCACCAACCACGAGCAGTTCAACGCTACCCGCTTCGAGCAGGAAGTTCTGTACTATATAGAGAAGCTCGACATCGCCGAGGAGAAGGTGCGCCTGGCAGCCCACCTGGCCTACTTCGAGCAGGCCGTGCATCAGCCCGACGAGGCCGTGGGCAAGAAGCTAGGCTTTCTGGCTCAGGAAATCGGCCGCGAAATCAATACCATCGGCTCAAAGGCCAACGATGCCACCGTGCAACACCTGATAGTAGGCATGAAAGAAGAATTGGAAAAGATTAAAGAACAGCTAAACAATATTTTATAGATGTCTGGGCCGCCTACGAAAAGCAATTGTTACCATTCACCGTGCTTTTATGGTTGTTCGCCGAAAGTTTTGTGGGCAAAAGTTGAATTATACCAACAAACGCAATTGTGATAGAAGCAATCGGTGGTGTCCGCCCACCCGAAATGGGCTTTCTGGCACAGTTTTAAACAATTGGGCAAACAGCCGATTATTAAGGCATTATTAGCCCTTTTTATGACCAGCATTTGATTCTAAAAAAATATTCCGCAATATTTGTAGGCGGAAAGTTGGAAAATCAATTATTGTATCTAACTTGGCTACCCGAAAACAACTTACTGCCCTCCACCTCTTTATCACCATTAGTATGAAATCTACACTACTTCTTTGCATTCTGGGCCTTTTGCTGACTGCCGCCCGGCCACTGTCTGAGATTGAGCTGGTGAAGAAGCGCGTACTCAGCGAGCGGGTTGAAATTCTGATTCCCAAGGGTTTCGAAGTAATGACCGAACAGCAGATGGACTTCGCCTACGCCAAAGCGCAGAGCCGTCCCAGCGTAATTTTCACGAACAACAACCTCATCAGCCTCGCCTTCAACTACAGCGACAACGATGCTGACCAGGACATGGTCGACGTATATTCCGCTTCGTTCGGCAAAACCTACCACAAGCAGTACAAGGACGCGACTTGGTTCGGCGACGGCGTAAAGAACATCAACAACCGCAAGGTTGGCTACCTCGAATTCATGAAGCCCGAGATGGGCCACGAAGTGTACACCCTGGTGTTCTTCACCGATGTGGAAGGCAAGCTGATGATTTGCACCTTCAACTGCGCCGACCGGCAGAAGCCTGAATGGGAGCCTATCGCCAAGCAAATCATGCTCTCGCTGAAAGCCAAAGGCTAAGCTGCGAAAGCGCCTCGTTTCTAATCGGTAGTCGAACAAAGTTCGGCTACCGATTTTTTTTGCCATTCAGCGAGCGTTCCGAAATAACATTTCGGAACGCTCGCTATTTCTGCGCCGGGGCCGCACCCAGCTCATCCATAAAGTCGCGTACGAGCTGGAAGGCCCCGGCAAAGCCGACCAGCGACAGCGCTTTGGGCCGGTCGTTCACGTCGTGGTAGGCCGCGCTGCCGCCGCGCGTGTAGAGGAAGAAGGAGGGTACGCCCGCTTCGGAAAAGGGGTAATGGTCGGAGTTAGCGGCGCGGCCGCGGGCACCGAGAGCAAGCAGGTAATGGTGCGCGTCGTTGAGGGCCGTAAGGCGGCGGAAGGCGCTTTCGTAGATGCGGCCATTCACCACGGTTGCCCCTTTCTCGCCGGTGCCCAGCAGGTCGAGGTTCATCAGAAACTTCATGCGGCGAAGCGGTACCAGGGGGTGGGCCACAAAGTATTGGGAGCCCAGCAGCCCGGCTTCCTCGGCCCCAAAAAGCAGGAATACTACTGAGTAGGCGGGGCGGTTTTCGGGCCGGGCGTAATGCGCCGCCAACTCCAGCAGCATGGCGACGCCACTGGCGTTGTCGTTGGCCCCCGGGAAGTAGACGTGCGGCCCCATCATGCCCAAGTGGTCGTAGTGCGCCGACACTACCAGGAAGGAATCGGGCCGGATGGTGCCGCGTACCACGGCGGCCAGGTTCTGGGTCTGGTAGCCGCGCTGGAGCTCAGCGCCCACCCGTATGGTGGCCCGCACGGTGCGGCCCTTGGGTGCCCCGGTAGCAGTGTCGCCAAAAATGGCTTTGTCGAGCCACAGCGGTACTTTTTCGGCCAGCACCTCCACCCGAGGCTGGGGGGCCTGCTCGGCGGCCAACGAGGCCGTGAGCTTGGGAACCACCGTAATCCAGGCGGCGGCGGAGTTCAAGCGCTGCTGTACGGCGGGGGGCAATTGGGCCAGGCGGGCCTGGTCGGTGGCACGCAGCAGCAGCACGCGCTGGGGCCAGGCCGTGCGCAGGTAGCGCGCCTGCACTGCGGCTTTGGTGAATACCAGCGTATCGAGCAGCAGCAGGCGGCCCTTTACGCTGCCGGCGGCCGAGTTGGGAGCCGCAATGCAGGCCCGGCCCGGCTGCCAGCCCCAGGCCGGCCCACCGCCATCGGCCCGGATAGAGGCCGCTACCCCGCCGGGGAAGGTATTCACATCGAGGCTGAAGGGCTGGGTGTAGTCGGGGGCCAGTGGCTCCAGCTTCAGGGCCTGCAGGCGCGCGCGCAGGTTGGCGGCGGCCAGGTGCTCGCCCTGCTGCACGTAGCCGCGCCCGTGCAGGGCCGGCGAGGCCAGCACCCGGATGGTGCGGCGCGCCCGGGGCAGCCGCTGGGCGTGGCCCGGGGTGGGCAGGGCTAGCGCGGCCAGCAGCAGCACCCCCGCCAGCCGGGAGGCCGCCGGCCGCGTACTATACTTCAGCCAGCCGGTGGCCAGGCCCACGGCCAGCGCGGCCCCGAGGCCATCACTGAGCAGGTCGGACCATTCGCCGTGGCGGCCCAGGCGCATGGTCATTTGCAGCACCTCAATCAGCGCCCTGAAAAGCAGACTGCCCACGAGCACCACGGCACCGGCGCATCGGGCGAGCCAGAGCCCGCGACGCTGGCGGTGCAGCGAAAACCAGCTGAGGCCCGCCAGCACAAAAAACACGCCCGCGTGGGCTGCGGTGTCGAACGACAGCAGCTCCCACACGGGCGTGCGCGGCATCTCATCGGCCGGCGTTAGGGTGAGCGCCAGCACCAGGGCGGCCCACAGCAGCGGCAGGGCCGCGAAGGGGCGTGGAGCGGGCGGGTATGATGACTGAGACGGGGTAAGCAGTGGCATTGGCATCGCGGTGCACAAGCCAAAGCCGTGCTACCTTTTAAGCGCCCACCAGCTCGCCGTAGACTTCGGCTGACAGCAGACCAGCCAGTTCTTCGGGCTTAGCGATGGAAATTTTTACCATCCAGCCGTCGCCGTAAGGGTCCGAATTCACGGTTTCGGGAGCGTCGGCCAGCTTAGTGTTCACTTCCAGCACCGTGCCGGTGATGGGGCTGAACAGGTCGGAAACGGTTTTTACGGCTTCCACGGTGCCAAATACATCGTGCTGCGCCACCTCCTTGTCGAGGGTGTCGATATCGACGTACACGATGTCGCCAAGCTCCTTCTGGGCGTGGTCGGTGATGCCCACGTAGGCAGCATCGCCTTCAACGCGAATCCATTCGTGGTCTTTGGTGTAGTGCAGGGTGGCGGGCAGGTTCATCTTGAAGGAGTTATGAGTTAGGAGTTATGAATTATGAGTTGGCAAAAGCAGGCAGCCAACGGCAGCAATACCTCAAAAGTAGAACCGGCAAACTTCTCTTAGGTATAATTCTCCGCCCACCAACTCATAATTCATAATTCATAACTCATAATTATCACTGCGTCAGGCTATAGCGGAGCTGGATGCCGCCCTCGGTGGCGGTGTTGCGGAAGGCGTTGCTGATGCGTGGCGTGGTGATGTTCTGACTGAAATAGAGCTGCAGGTTGAGGCGGGAGTTGAGCAGGTAGTCGATGGTAGGGCGCAGCTGGAAAGTGCGGTTGCCGTTGGTGATGGTGCTGCGGGCAATGCCCACCGAAGCCGGCGAGACCGCGCCGGGGTCGACCACATTCTCGATGCTGCGCTGCACGGTAATGTTGTCGCGGATGCTGAGGTCGAGGCGGGCGGTGAGGTTGTTTTTGAGCACGCGCTGCTCACCGCCGATACGGAAAGGCAGCTTCAGGCTGTTGGTGGCGTAGCCCAGGCCAATCACGATTTCCTTGGTGTAGAACTCCGTTACCTGGGCGTTGGTCACGTTCAGGGTCACGCGGCGGTCGGTGCGGTATTCGAGGCGGCCGGTGGCGCGGCTCACTGTCTGAAAGTTGACGCCGATGAGCGGCGACAGCGACTCAATGATGCTGACCTGGCCCACGATGTAGTAGGGAATGTAAAGGCCTTTGTTGGTTTGGAAGAGATTTTTCCGGTCGATGAAATCGGGCTCCTGCTGGTAGGTGGTGGCTGTGTTGTAGCTGCCCACCGAATAGTCGGAGCGGTAGGCGTGGTTGAGTGTGAAAGACGAGAAGTAGCGCTTCACGAGCGGCAAATCGGCAAAGCCGTTGTAATCGACGCGCCAGTTGGGCAGGGGCAGCTGCGAGAACGGGTTGAACTTCTTGGCCTGGTAGCCGTCGGACGAGCGGCCGTGGTAGGCATCGATGAAGCTCTGAATGAGTACATCCTGGGAGTTGTAGCTGTAGCCGGGACCGCCGCCATTAGGGCTCTGGTTGGCGGTGGCCAGCTTTTCGCGCACGATGCCCCTGTTTTTCACGAACTGGTCGAAAGCCTTTGAGGTTTCGCCGTTGGCCCCGAGGTCGCCGAACAAGGTCTGGATGGTGATGGTCGAGGTTTGGAACGTGCCGCTGCCCAGCAGCGGGTGGTCGGCCAGCACAAAGTGCGTCGTGTCGCTGGTAGGATAGTTGGAGTCGTGGACCGGGCGCAGCGTCAGTGAGTCGAGCAGGGTGCGGTAGTACACCTGCTGGTTGCGCGAGAGCTGCCGCCGGGCATCGACCTGAATGTTGAAACCGCGGATGGGCTCCAGGGCCGTGCGCAGGGTGAGGTTTTCGGTGAGCAGGTTGCTCAGGGCAGTGTTCAGGTACTGGCTCTCCCGGGTGTACCAGCCCCGGCTTTCTGCGCGCTCATACAGCTCGCTCAAACCGGGCTGCTGGCCCACGATGAAGGGCAGGCCGGGGGCGGTGAAGCCGTGGTCGAAGCCGAACATGGAAGTTTTGGGCAGGTAACCGGGCAGCAGGGTGCCTTCGTTGCGCTGGAAGGTGAAGTTGATAGAGCGGGCCGTCATCAGGCCGCGCAGCACGGCTTTCACGAAGCGGTACTGCTCCTTGACGGTATCGGCGGGGGCGGCGGGCTTGCGGGCCGCATCGGCGGTGCCGTCCGGGCTCAGCAAGCGGGAGGCGGTGCTGCGGTTGCGCTCGGCGGGCGGCGGCGCGTTGTTGATAATGTTGAGGAACTTCACCTTGTTGTAGAGCTTCACCAGGTCGACCTTGCCGTTGGCGCTCAGCTCGCGGTTGTTCTGAATGGTGTTGCCCAGATTGATTTCCCGGGTAGCGGTACTGGTGGTGCTCAACGGGTCTTTCAGCACGGTCTGGCCCAGCGACGAGGCCTGCCAGTTGTAGGTGGCGGCGTA
>JANXMN010000056.1 GCA_025354605.1 Hymenobacter sp.
CGGTGCACCACCTGGCCGAGGCTGTTGACGAGTTCGGCCTGTACGGCCGTCGCCCCAGCCACGCCGGGCAGGCGCACCGTGAAGGCCCCGTGGGCCGGGTTGGGATACAGCGCCACCTGGGCCGCCGTCAGGGCCGGGGCCGCGGCCAGGGCGCGGGCCGAGAAGCGGAGCGAAAAGCGGCCCACGAGCAGGGCCGTGGCCTGGGCGGCCGTCACGGCAAACGAATAGGTCGGCTGGGTGCGCAGGTTCACGGTCTGGCCGGTCTGGGCATCAAGCAGGTAGGCGTCGAGGCCGGCGGGCAGGTTGTTGAGGGCGGCCGTGGTGAGGGAGTACGCGCCGGCGGCGGGCACGCCCAGGTTGAGGGGCAGCACGGTGGCGGCGTCAAAGACGGGGCGGCCGTCGATGGCCAGGTGCTGGCCCGAGGTGGCGGTGGAGCTCAGGTTCAGGCCGGTGGAGTTGGCCAGTTTCTCGGCGTCGAACTGGGCGTCGAAGGCGGGGGTGGCCCCAGCCTGGGCGTAGGCGTAGAAGGCGTCGGCCGGGCCGGTGGCCCCGCGCAGGTCGAGCTGCACGAGCGGGCGGGTGTCAGTGGTGGTGCCGCGCTGGAAGGCGGTGAGGTCGGGCGTGGTCAGGCGCTGGCTGTTGCGGAAGGTGACGGTGGCGCTGGTCTGGCCGGCGCTCACGCGCACGAAGAAGGCCTGGGCCACGGGCAACACGGGGTTGCCGCCCACGCCGGCCACGAAGCTGCGGTAGGTGCCGGCGTAGGGGCCGGAGCTGCTGAACACGTAGCTGGCCGCGTCGAGGCCCAGGCGGTCGGCAGCGGCCACCAGGCTCACGTCCAGGGGGCTCGGGTAGGGGTTGCCCAGCAGCTGCCAGCCGGCATCGGTGTTGCCGGCCACCCGGCTCAGGGCCAGGGGTAGCGTGCCGGTGTTGAGCGTGCCCACAAAGTCGACCAGCTGGTTGCCGGCGATGTTGACGGCGTAGCCCTGGCCCACGGCCAGGGGGGTGCCCAGGGCGGCGGGCACCACGAAGCCGCGGTCGAAGGGGGCGTAGCTGTTGGCCAGCGTGACGCGGGCCTGGTCGTAGCCGAACACGGTGGGGAAGGGGGTGGTGGTGCCCGGCGTGGGCGAGGCGTTGTAGGAAGCAGTGAGCGTGGGGGTGAAGCCGGCCGTGGCCAAGTCGGCTACGGTGGAGCCCGTGACGGGGCTGCTGAAGTGGCGGTAGCCGGGGCCGGCGTTCAGGCTGGGGTCAATGTAGCGCTGCACCGTGACGGTGCCGCCTACCGTGCTACCGGTGCCGTTCTCTACCAGGGCCGTGCCCGTGGCGTCGCTCAGTAGCGTGAGGCTGCCGCCGGTGCCCAGGCTCGTGGTGGAGTTGTTGTACACGCCCAGCTTGCGGCGCACCTGCACCGGCACCTGCAGGCTCAGGTTATCGAACGAGCCCTGCTCGCCCACGGTCAGGGTCTGAAACGTGACGCCGGCCGTGCCGTTCAGGACGTGGTTGGTGGTGGTGATGCCAAAGCCGACTTCGCTGGTGGCATCCAGGGCGAAGGTGGCCCCGTTGTTGGTCAGGTTGCCGGTGATGTAGATTTCGCTGGCGGCCCCTTGCGTGAGGGTGCTGCCGGCGGCCAGCGTGAGGCTGCCGTTGCCGGCGCTGCCCAGCGTGAGCTGGGTGGTGGGGGCTGTGGTGGCGGCCAGCGTGAGGCGGGCCCCGGCCAGTACGGCCACATTTTTGGCGGCCTGGGTGCCGCTCACCACGGGCTGGTTGGTTGGAGCCGAAGGGATGGTCGCGTCAATCGAGTTGGTGGGCACCACGGCGGGGCTCCAGTTGCCGGCCGTGGCCCAGTCGGTGCTCACGGTGCCGGTCCAGGTTACGGCCGTGGTGGCCGTTACGGTAAAGGTTACTCCGTTGCTGGTGCCACTGGGCGTGGTCACGGTCACGTTGCCGGTGGTGGCACCCGGGGGTACGGGCACGGTAATCTGGGTGGCCGAGTTCACCACGAAGCCCGGCGCGTTGATGCCGTTGAAGCTCACGCCCGTGGCCCCGAGGAAATCGGTGCCCGTCAGCACCACGCTGGTGCTCACCGGCCCGCTGTTTGGGCTGAGGCTGGTCAGCGCCGGCGCGGCAAACACGGGGGTGATGGTCAGGCCGCCGTTATCGGTGCTGCCGTCGAAGCGGGTGGTGGCCACCGCGTAGGTAGGCACATTGCCGCTGACGAGGGCCGCCGGGACAGCATAGCTGGCCCCGCCGCCGCCATTGCCGCCCGCGCCGCTGGCGTTGCCGCCGCCGTCGCCGCCGCCGCCGCCGTAAAATCCGCCGCCACCCCCGCCGCCGCCGTAGCTGGCTGAAAAGGGAGCGGCAAAATCACCCACGCCGCCATCGCCGCCCTGGCCCAGGCTGCCCGCCGTGACAGCCGCTCCCGGGCCACCGCTCCCGGCCGCTCCGCCCGCGCTGCTGGTGCCGGCCCTACCGTTTTTGCCGGTGCCGCCGGCACCGGCATCAGCGCCGCCCCCTGCGCCGCCCCCCGCGAGCAGCCGGCTGCCTATGGTGCTGCTGAGCGTGCCGCCGGCCAGCGGGGAGGCCGCCGTAGCGCCGCTGATGCGCCGCACATCCGAGGCACCGCTGCCCGCAGGGCCGGAGGTATAAGTTCCGCCACCACTACCGCCCGCGTAGCTGCCGCCCCGGCCCCCACCGTTGTAGCCGCCCGTGGTAGGGCCGGTGCAGGCGGCGCTGGCACTACAACCCGCCTGGCCGGCTCCGCCGACTACCACGGTCAGCACCTCGCCCGGGGTCACGCTGAACGTGGCCGTGGCCACGCCCCCTTTGCCAAACGTGAAGCCGCCACCCTGGGCCACCACCTGCAGGCGGCTTACGCCGGCCGGCACCGTGTAGGTCTGGGGGGCACCCGTGTAGGCGAAGGAGATACCGCTAAGTACCGAGAAATTCACGCCGTTGCTGGTACCGCCGGGGGTGGTCACGGTCACGTTGCCGGTGGTGGCCCCGGTGGGCACGGGCACGGTAATCTGGGTGGTCGAGTTCACCACGAAGCCCGGCGCGTTGGTGCCGTTGAAGCTCACGCCCGTGGCCCCCGCCAGGTCGGTGCCCGTCAGCGTCACGCTGGTGCCCACCGGCCCGCTCGTCGGGTTGAGGCTGGTGAGAGTGGGGGCAGGAACGAAGACGGTGGTATTGAGCAGCACGCCCACCGTGGCGCTGAGCACGTTGGTGGCGGCGATGTCGGGGCGGCCGTCGTTGTTCAGGTCGCCCAGGGCCAGGCCTACCGGGCCCTGGCCGCCGCTGCTGTAGGTGGTGCCGGCAGCAAAGGTGCCCAGCGTGGTGGCCGAGTTCAGCAGCACGCTTACTGTGGTGCCGGCGCTCACATTGTAGTTGGTGGCCACAATGTCGGGGCGGGCATCGCCGTTCATGTCGCGCACGCGCACTCCGTCGGGGCCGCTGGCACCGCTGGCATACGTGGCGGCGGGGCCGAAGGTGCCCGGCGCGGCCGTCAGGTTCAGCAGCACGCCCACGGTGTTGCTGGTTTCGTTGCCCGCCACGATGTCGGCCCGCCCGTCGCCGTTCACGTCGGCCAGCGTCACCCCGCGGGGCTTCACGCCGCCCGAGTTGTAGGCCGTCGAGGCCGGAAATGTGCCCGGCGTGGCCGTCGAGTTCAGCAGTATGGTGATGGTATTGGTCGTTTGGTAGCCGGTCACGGCCACGTCGGGCCGCCCGTCGCCGTTCACGTCGCCCACCGCAATGCCATCGGCGGCAACCCCGGTGGCGTAGGTGGCGGCGGGGCCGAAGGTGCCCGGCGCGGCCGCCAGGTTCAGCAGCACGCCAATGGTGCTGCTGTTGCCGCCCACCACGACATCGAGGCGGCCATCGCCGTTCAGGTCTGTCAGGCCCAGGCCTCGGGGGCCCGAAGTGCCGCTGCCATACGACACGGCCGCCCCGAAGGTGCCCGGCGTGGTGGCCGAGTTCAGCAGCACACTCACGTTGTTGCTGCTCGCGTTGCCAACTACAATGTCGGGCCGGCCGTCGCCGTTGACGTCGCCCACGCCCAACCCCACCGGAAAGTTGCCGCCCGAGCCGTAGAAAGTGGCCGTGGCCGGAAACGTGCCCGGTGTGGTGGCCGAGCCCAGCAGCACGCCCACGTTGTTGGCGTTCGAGTTGGCCGTGAGGAGGTCGAGCCGGCCGTCGCCGTTCACATCAGCCGCGATAATGTCCTGCGGAATGGTGCCCGTAGCGTAAGTCACGGCCGGGGCAAAGGTCTGGGCTTGGGCCGCGCCGGCCGTGGCCAGCAGTACCAGCGCAGCCAGGGGGCGGGCCAATCGCCACAAAGAAGAAAAAGGGGAGAAGTGCTTCATGTGAAAACGATAAGAGGAAATGAAAATAAACGCCACGCAACCAATGAGAAACGATGGGCGCTGGACGTACCGGGCCTAAAGATAGGTACCGCATTAAGCTAACTCAACGTTGATGTAATTATATCTATAGGAGGCGGTTTGGCGGGGGGTGCCGCGCCGCCGACCCGGAAGCGCCGCCGGGCCGCGCCACGCCCGTCGACGCGCCGCCCCACGCCGCCAGGCGGCCGCCCTGAAGGCGCGAACGGCCTCCCAACCGCCCCGACCGGCCCCACCAAAGCGGCGAAAGGCCCCCCGGTAGCACCGACCGGCCATACCGGAGTGCCGAAAGGCCCCCCGGCGCTCCCGACCGGCCCGCCGGCCCCGGCGAAAGCCCGCCCGGTAGTGCCGGTCGCCGGGGCCGCGTTGGAATGTAGGAGAATAGTGGTATTCTTGTGCCGCGCCGGTCCCGTCTATCCCCCTCACCCGTATTCCCGACGCCCCCTTTCCGCATGCTCAACCCTACCCCGTATTTCGATGCCGACTACTTCGCCACCAAGGACGTGACGCTGCCGCGCCTCCAGAAATTCGCGCTCGACGTTATCCAGCGCCTCACCCTCGACAACCCTGGCCAGGCGTTCGACGACCTCATCAAGGACCTGACTGCCTACTACGAGGCCCTGTTCGGCTCCGTTACGGCCGCCGATGCCGGCATCAGCCAGCGCCGCACCAGCGCCCAGCAAATGTGGGGTGCCCTGGCCGACATCCAGCACCAGCTTGAAGAAGACGAAGCCCTCATCGATTACAAAAGCAAGAAGAACCCGGCCATCCGCCTGGCCTTCTTCCCCACCAACCGCACCGAGTACGTCGACGCCACCCTGCTCACCGCCGACAAGCTGTTCGAGCGTGCCCAAAACGCCGCCAGCACCCACGCCAAAGCCCTGGGCGCCGAGTTCGACGCCGGCCTGTACGCTGGTTTTTACACCGCCTTCAAGGCCGGCCGCGACGGCACCGGGGCTGGCGACGAGCAGAGCGCCAAAGCTCGCGCCGCGGCCCAGCACCACCGCGCCGACCTCACCGCCCGCCTCACCGACGCCGTGAAGCTGGTGGCCGCCGCGTTCCTGCGCGACGAGGTCCGTGCCGCCGCGTATTTCCGGGTGGGCCTGCTGCAAGCACCCGCCCCGGCGAAGGGGACGCAAGCGGCGTAAAAACATCCCCTTCTTAGTAAGGAAAGGAGTTGTCGTTTGGCCTTTCTACAGCTTCTCGTAAATCACGGCCGCGCCCTGGCCCACGCCCACGCACATCACGGCTAGGCCGTAGCGCATGCCCTCACCGCGGCGGTGCATCTCATGCAGCAGCGTGGCCGTGATGCGCGCGCCCGAGCTGCCCAGCGGGTGGCCCATGGCAATGCTGCCGCCGTTCACGTTCACCTTGGCCATGTCCAGGCCCAGCTCGCGCACGCAGGCAATGCTCTGGGCGGCGAAGGCTTCGTTGAGCTCAATCAGGCTCAGGTCGTCGACGGTGAGGCCGGCGCGCTCCAGCACTTTTTTGGTGGCCGGAATCGGGCCCAGGCCCATCACCGAGGGGTCGACGCCGGCTACGGCCGAGGCCACCACCCGGGCCAGGGGCTTCAGGTTATACTTCTTCAGCGCGTTCTCGCTCACCATCAGCACGGCCGCCGCGCCATCGTTGATGCCGGCCGAGTTGCCGGCCGTCACGGTGCCACCTTCGGGTTGGAAGGCCGGCTTGAGACTGGCCAGCTTCTCGATGGGCGAGAAGCGGGGCTGCTCGTCGGCATCGAACAGGGCGGTGTCGCCTTTGGGGCTGGGAATGAAGACGGGCACAATCTCCTTGCGGAAGCGGCCTTTCTCCAAGGCCCGCGCGTACTTGCGCTGGCTCTCGAAAGCGAAGAAATCCTGCTCCTCGCGGGTGATGCCGTACTGCTTGGCCACGTTTTCGGCCGTCTGGCCCATGGCGAAGGGGTAGTGCAGCTTGCTCAGGCGCGGGTTGATGAAGCGCCAGCCCAGGGTGGTGTCGTGGGCGGTGAGCTCGCGCCCGAAGGCCGACTCCGACTTGGCCATCACGAAGGGGGCGCGCGTCATGCTCTCGGCCCCGCCGGCCAGGTACACGTCGCCCTCGCCGCACTTGATGGCACGGGCCGCGTCCATGATGCTCTGCAGGCCCGAGGCGCAGAGGCGGTTCACGGTGTTGCCGGGCACGGTGATGGGCAGGCCGGCCAGCAGGGCGGCCATGCGGGCCACGTTGCGGTTGTCTTCGCCGGCCTGGTTGGCCGCGCCGATGATGACATCCTCCACGGCGGCTTTATCGACGGAGGGGTTGCGGCGCATG
Organism: Hymenobacter sp.; assembly: GCA_025354605.1. GTDB lineage: Bacteria > Bacteroidota > Bacteroidia > Cytophagales > Hymenobacteraceae > Hymenobacter. Next base: position 6,684 of record JANXMN010000056.1, read on the forward strand.
AGCTCGCGGAGCACGTGGGCAGCCAGGTCGTCGGGGCGGACGCTGCTGAGCGCGCCCGCGAATTTTCCAATCGGGGTGCGCACGGCATCCACGATATAAGCATTCGACATTACAAGAGTAGCAATAGCGGCGCAAGCGCCGGATGAGGTTAAATTTGCGGCCCCGGCCAGCGGCCGGCCCTTTTCTAATTGTACAACAAAGATGATACAAAGAATCCAAAGCGTGTTTTTGCTGCTGCTGGCCCTGGCCATGCTGAGCCTGCTGGCCCTGCCCCTGTGGCACAAAATCGACCCCCTCACCGGGCAGGAGCTCACCCTGACGGCTTTCGGCTACGTGAGCAAGGGGGTGGCCCTGCCTGGCGGCACCGGCCCCGTCTGGCTGATTGGCTCGCTGGCCACGGCCTCAGCCGCGCTGGCCTTTTATGCCATTTTCCAGTTCCGCAACCGCCTGCGCCAGCTGCTGCTCGGCACCGTCAACGTGCTGCTCATCGTGGGCACGCTCGGGGCCGAATTCCTTTTCTACACCAAGGGCGAGCAACTGCTCAACGTGAAGCTCGAAGGCCAGCTGCTGATGGGCTTCTACCTGCCCACCCTGGCGTTGGTGCTCAACCTGCTGGCCAGCCGCTTCATCCGCCGCGACGAGCAGCTAGTCCGCAGCGCCGACCGCCTGCGCTAACCAACTGTAAAGCAAAAAAGGCGGCTGTCGATTCGACAGCCGCCTTTTTTTGCGTTGATGCCAGCGCCTAGTTCCGCAGAGTGCCGCTGACGGCTTCTTCCACTTCCTGCCGGCTGGTTTCGAATTGCAGGCCATCGAGCGCGCGCTCAAAGTTGTTAGGGTCGGTCAGGTGAGCGTAGCCGAACTTGGCCAGCTCCACCCGCGAGGGCTCGAAGTCAAGGGTCTGCAAGAGGCGCTTCAGGTCATCGGCGCTTACTGCGCCCTGGGCTAGGCCTTGCTTGGCGGTGCGCAGCTTGTCGTCGTCGAACCGCGCGTGTTGTATGCTCTGCACCAGAGTGGTTACTTCGGGCGCCGGCATGGTACGGTAGCTGCTGGTAGCCGTGCCGGGGTAGTAGCCGCTGCCGCTGCCGCTGCTGGGGTAGCCCGGGGCATTGGGCGCGTGGTAACCGGAGCCGTTGTTCGGGTAGCCGTTGCTGCCGTTGGGGTAGTTGCCGTTAGGGTAACCATTGCCGCCATTGTTGCTGGAAGAATTGCCATTGGAGTAGCTGCCATTGTTATAGCTGCCGTTGGAGGCCGGGTAGGGTGAGTTGGTGCCGTAAGGCTGCGGGTTGTTGTCGGCCGCGTAGTCTTCATCATCGTCGTCGCCCAGGTAGCCGTGGCCCCCGCGCGGCCCGTACAGCGACACGGCGCTTACCTGGCGCAAATCGAGGGGCCAGCCGGGGCGGGCCACCAGCACGAATGAGGTTTCCACGCCGGGCTCCAGCCACACGCGGCGGCGAAAGCGCAAGGCTTGCCCGTAGCCCGTGGGTACCGAAAAGTCGGCCCAGTGCTGACCGGGCATCAGCTGGTCGACGTGTACCTGCCGGGCCACGCCCCGGGTCAGGGGCCGGCCATCGAGCACCAGCCCAAAGGCCAGGCCGCGCTCGGAAGTGAAGTTGACGTTGGCCGGGGCGGGCGGGTAGGCCAAGGCGGGGGCAGCCGACGCAAGCAGCGTGGCCAGGGCGAGAAGTAAGGACTTTTTCATGGCGCAGAAAAGAACAGATGTAACTGGTAAATCCAGCCTGAGCGCGCAATTCCAAAAGCTATGCCACTTCCTGCTACCCCGAACGGATGAGCCGCCATCGTCAACAAAAAGCCCCCGCAACGTTGGTTGCGGGGGCTTTGGCTAGTCAAAAAAGCCGGGCTAATTCGCGATGCGCGTCACCTTAAACTCGGTACGGCGGTTGCGCTGGTACTCCTCCTCGCTCGTCGGCTTCAGCACGATGGGTCGGGTTTCGCCGTAGCCCTTGGCCGTGATGCGCGCCTTGTCGACGCCCTTGCTCACGATGTAGTCGACGGCCGCCTGGGCGCGCTGCTGCGAGAGCTTCAGGTTGTAGGCATCCTTGCCGCGCTGGTCGGTGTGCGAGCTCAGCTCGATGCTGATTTTGGGGTTGTCCACCAGCGTCTGCACCAGGGTGTCGAGGCGCACGGCAGCATCGGGCCGGATGTCGAACTTGTTGTAGTCGTAGAGAATGTCTTTGACTTCGATGGCCTTGGCCAGGATGATTTTGTTAACCGTGAGCGACACCGGCAGCTTGATGTCGTTCATCGGCAGGGGCAGCTGGTCCTGGGCGGGCTTGCGGTTGGTGGTGCTCAGGGTAGTGCGGGCCGTAAAGTCGCCGGGGTGCTCGGCCACGAAGGTGTAGTTCGTCACCGAGTCCAGCTTCACGCTGAACTTGCCATCGGGGCCGCTGGTAGCGGTCTGGCGCTGGCCGCTGGCCGTCGTGATGGTGACGGTTGCGCCGGCGGCGGGCAGGGTGGTGTTGGCCTTGTCGTTGCGCTCATACACCGTGCCGTCGGCGTAGAAGGTCACCAGCTTGGGGTTCTTCTTCTTGTACGCGTACTCGTCATCAGAACCCTTGCCGCCGGCCCGGTTCGAGCTGAACAGGCCAGTATCATTGGTCATGGGCACCGGGGCGAAGTCGTCGGCCGGGCTGTTCACGTCGGCGCCCAAGTTCTCGGGCTTGCCGCTCTTCACCATAAATACGTCGAGCTTGCCCAGGCCGGGCCGCCCGTCGGAGGCGAAATACAGCGTGCCATCCGGCGCTACGCCGGGGAAGGAGTCGTTGCCGGCCGAATTGATGCTCTCACCCAGGTTTTCGGCCGGCGAGAAGCGGCCGTTAGGGCCGAGCGTAGCCCGGTACAGGTCGGTGCCGCCTTGCCCGCCCTTGCGGCCCGAGGCGAAATACAGCGTGGTGCCGTCGGGAGCGAAAGCCGGGGCGAAGTCGTCGGCCGAGCGGTCGTTGATGTTGGTCAGGATGGGCTCACTCCACGCGCCGGCCTTGTAGTACGAAATCCACAGGTCGACGCTTTGCAGGGTGGCTTTGGTGCCGTCAGGGCCCTGGTAGTCGTTTTTCTTGCCGGTGTTCGAGCGGGCAAATACCAGGGTGTGGCCGTCGGGGGTGTAGGTGGCGCTGGCTTCGAGGTGGGTTTCGGAGTTGAAGGGACCGTCGAGCTTGTGAGCAGTACCGCCGGTCATGGCGGCGGCGTTGTCAAACTTGATGGCGTAGAGGTCGGTGAAGTTCTCGCCGTTGCCCGGGTATTTCTTCTGGTCATCACGGCCCGAGGCAAACACCAGCTCGCCGGTGCTGGCCATCATCGTGCCGCCATAGTCGGAGGCCGGCGAGTTCAGCGCGTCCACCGGCATCACCTCATACTTGTTTTTGATGCCGGCGACCTCTTTGCTGGCCAGCGTGTTTTTGGCTTCGGCTTCGGCGCGGGCGGCCAGGGCGCGGTTGCCGCCGGTGCCGGCGTAGCTCGTAAACTGGGTGGCGGCCTCGTCGTATTTGCCGTTGGCGCGCAGGGCCTCGGCGTAGCGGAAGCCGATGTCGGCATTTTTCACGTTGCCGGCCATGGCCTCCTTATAAAAAGGCTCGGCCAGCTCCACCCGGTTCGAGAGGCGGTAGGCTTCCCCGATGCGGAAGTTGGAAATAGCCGCATTCTTGCCTTTGGCAATATCCGCTTTCAGCAGTGGAATAGCCGTTTCGTATTCGCCGCGGGCCAGCTCCTTATCAACTTTGCTCATGCTGCCCGAAGTGGCGCAGCTGCTGAGCGCCGCCGCCGAGCCGGCCGCAACGCAGATGAATAATAGCTTCCTCATAGGTGGTCGGGGGTGAAGGAGAGAGAGGGGAGTGATTCGGGCCGGCAAAGGGGGGCGGCCAGCTCGAACCGTTGGGTTAGCAATAATACTACGTTTGTGTAGGATTCAAGCAAGCCCTTCCTTTTTTTCCACCGCGCCGAAGTAGCGTGCCAGCCAAGTTTGGCCCGCCGGCCGCGGCCAATGGCTATCCAATTCACTTTTATCAGCTAACGTATTGTCGAAATAGAGCGTGTCCGCCGTGATGGTCCCGTTGGCCACGGCCGCCTTCATTTCGCGCCGGTCGAGCAGGCCTACCGTGCCATTTTGCAGGAAGGCCAGGCGTGATTTCTCCAGCAGCTCCAGGCCGAGGTGCTGCTCCAGCTGCGCCACGAAGTGCACCGAGGCATCAATCGAGCAGCCGCTGGCCCCGGCTACCCCCTCGTCGAGCCCCACCACCAGGAAGTGCTGGTGCAGCACCTCGGCCGAGGCCAGCAGCTGGCGGCCGTGGCTGGTCCACTGCTCGGCAAACTGGGCCAGGGTGGGCAGCAGTCCCACGGTTTCGGCGCTGGTCAGGGGCCGGCTGGCCTGGTAAATCCAGACCCGCGCGGTGGCGGGCAATTGGTCGAAGGAAACGTGCATAATTTATTGAACCGCAGATGTAACGGATTGAACGGATTCGGGAATGCCTAGTCAGGCACTGGAAGCGGGGTGGGCAGACAGCGGTTGCCCCAACAGAATTACTGAGCAGCGGGCGCATAAAAAAAGCGCCGCCGGCCCACCTTCCGGCAGTCCGACGGCGCAAGGTCGTCAGATATTCTTATTGATTTGGCCCGACCCGAAGGAGTACCCTGGCAAAGCAACCTCCTATCCTCGCCAAGTCAGTTCGGCCCAGGTCGAATCGGTGCAATCCGTCAAACCCGTTACATCGGCGGTCGAAGACACTACGCGTTGATGCCCTCGGCCGAGGCAATCAGCTCGGCCAGGTCAAACACCTGCACGTTGGCTTCCTGCTCCTGGTTTTTCACGCCGTCGCTCATCATGGTCATGCAGAAGGGGCACGATACGGCGATGATGCTGCCCTGCAAATCGTGGGCGGCGGGGGGACTGGTCTCGGTTTCTACGCCGCTCAGGTTGGCCAGCGCGTCGGCCCGGCCGCTGAGGGTAGCCAGAGCTTCCTGGGTGCGCTCGATGTTGATTTCCTTCTTGCCCGGCTCCGCGTCTTTGAACATCTGCGCGCCGCCCGCACCGCAGCACAGGCCATTGGCGCGGCTGCGCTTCATCTCCACCAGGTCGGCGTCGAGGGCCGCCAGCACATCGCGCGGGGCCTCGTAGATGTTGTTGGCCCGGCCCAGGTAACACGAGTCGTGGAAAGTGATGCGGCGGCCCTTGAAGCTCTCGCCGCCGGTCACGCCTACCTTGCCCTCGTTGATGAGCTGCTGCAGATACGTGCTGTGGTGAATTACCTCGTAGTCGCCGCCCAGCGCCAGGTATTCATTCTTAATCGTGTTGAAGCAGTGCGGGCAGGCCGTCACGATTTTCTTGATGCCGTAGCCGTTCAGGGTCGTGATGTTCTGCATGGCCTGCATCTGAAACAGGAACTCGTTGCCGGCGCGCTTGGCGGGGTCGCCAGTGCAGCTTTCTTCCAGGCCCAGCACAGCGTACTTGGTGCCCACGTGGTCGAGAATGCGCACGAAGGCGCGGGTCACGCGTTTGTACCGGTCATCGAAAGCGCCGGCGCAACCCACCCAGAACAGGATTTCGGGCGACTCGTTGCGGGCCGCCAAATCGGCCATGACGGGAACGGAGATGGGGCGTTTAGTGGCTTCGGGGGTCATAATCGGGAATGCTGGGGAAGAAAAACGTCATGCTGAGCGCAGCCGAAGCATCTCGCTTGCTACCGCTAACTCAATCGTTGCAACGATGC
>JANXMN010000062.1 GCA_025354605.1 Hymenobacter sp.
GACTTTTATGGGTCTAAAGAGTCTTAGCATTTGTGACCGGGTACAACTCGGTACAAAACCTTGTACAGCTCGCCTCTGCCGGCCGCTTTTTCTTACCTCAGCTTTTCGTATCCGTGTCTTCTGATAATCAGACCCCTGTCAATAATGCCGCTTTCAATGCGGCCACTGACCTCGAAATCCGCATCCGGCGCAAGCTGGAGCGCCAGCATTTCATGCATCTCATCGGGGCCGACCTCACGGTAATTACTCCCGGCCGCGTGGAGGCCGAGCTGGCTTTGCAGCAGCAGCACCAGCAGCAGCGCGGCTTCGCGCACGGTGGGCTGGTAGCGACGATGGCCGACCTGGTGGCCGGCTTTGCGGGCGTGACCCTGCTACCCGATGACGTGGGCCTTGTCACGGCCGATTTGCGCGTGTCGTACCTGCACCCCGGCGTGGGGCAGCGCCTGCGGGCCATCGGCTGGGTATTGAAAGCCGGCCGCCGCCTCCACTTCTGCGAAGCCGAAGTGTGGTGCGACGAGCTGCTGATTGCCAAAGCCAGCGCCACGATGGCGGTATTGGAGCCTCTAAATTGATTGTGTAAATGGAAAACGCAGAAGCTTTCCGAATTGACCTCGGAAATTGGTTAAGTGAAATCATTGTCTCCGAAAAGCCGAATGATAAAATTTCGGCTTTTCGTTTTGGGCTTGGAGAGATTGAAGATGGATATATGTTGTATTTGGCTGGCTCAAATCACTACGATGAGACAGATGATGAATGGGCCGCGTATCCACCAGAATTTGTTGCTGCTAAAGAGCTGATTATTTCAGCTACAGAGAGTGAAGAATGGTATTGGATATTGCTTGAAGTAATTTATTCACTGGGAAGAGCTTTGAGGTGCGTTCCAATATCGAAGTATTTCTTGGGTGGCGATATCCCGATATTTACTGGTTTTGAAAGTGGTGATTTATACCGTTTGAAATAATGCTTTCTATCCGTACCCCGTCCGTCCGCGACTATTTTCCCTACGCGCCGACCGACGACCAAGCCCTGCTCTTCACCCAGCTCGACGCGTTTTTGCGCGACCAAATGCCAGGCCGCAAGGTTTTTGTGCTGCGCGGCTACGCGGGCACCGGCAAAACCACCGTGGTGAGCGCCTTGGTGCAGTGGCTGCACAAAATGCAGCGCAAATACACCCTGATGGCTCCGACGGGGCGCGCGGCGAAGGTGATGGCCGGCTACGCGGGCGTGGCCGCCAGCACCATTCACAAGAAGATTTACCGCCAGACCAGCGGCGCGCCCAGCGAGCGGCTCAATTTCCAGCGCCAGCCCAACCGCGTGGAGCAGACGCTGTATATCGTGGACGAGGCCTCAATGATTTCGGATGAAAAGGCGTTTGGTGAAAACGGCTTGCTCGATGATTTGATGGGCTTCGTGTTCGAGAAAACCAGCAACAAGCTTCTGCTGATTGGCGATACGGCGCAGCTGCCGCCGGTGGGCCAGCTCCTCAGCCCGGCCCTCGACCCCGAGCTGCTGGCCCACCGCTTCCGCGCCGACGTGGGCAGCGTGGAGCTACGCCAGGTGATGCGCCAGGCCCAGGAGTCGGGCATTCTGGTGAATGCCACCGAGCTGCGCGAAGAGTTACGCGAGGAAGTGCCCAATATTCAGCTGCACACCCGGGGCTTCCGCGACATCTTCAAGATGGGCGGCGACAAGCTCGAAGATGGCCTGCGCTGGGCCTACCGCAACTACGGCCACGAAAACACCACCATCATCTGCCGCTCGAACCGCAACGCCAACCAGTACAACCAGCTCATTCGCCGGGCGCTGTTCGATGCGGAGGAGGAGATTGAGGGTGGCGACTACCTGATGGTGGTGCGCAACAACTATTTCTGGCTGCCTAAAGACTCAGAAATCGGCTTCCTGGCCAACGGCGACTTCCTGCAAATCACCAAGGTTGTTCGCCGGGAGGAGCTGTACGGCTTCCATTTTGCTCAAGCCCAAGTGCGGCTGGTCGATTACCCCGACGAGCCTGAAATTGAAGTCAAGCTCCTGCTCGATACGCTGCACACCGAAAGCCCCGCCCTGCCCTCCGACCGCAACAACGCCCTTTACCAGGCGGTGAGTGAGGATTATGCCCACCTCACAACCAAGGCCGAGCGCTACAAGGAAATGCGCAAGGACCCCTACCTCAACGCCCTGCAAATCAAGTTCGCTTACGCCCTTACCTGCCACAAGGCCCAGGGCGGGCAGTGGCAGGCCGTGTTCGTCGACCACGGCTTTCTGAAGCCTGACGAGCCGCTGGCCGGCGAGTTTGCCCGTTGGCTCTACACGGCCATCACCCGCGCTTCGGAGCGGCTGTTTCTGCTTAACTTTCAGCAAAAGCTGGTTGGCGACCCCGTCGAAGAAGAGTAGCGGCAGCGCTTCATGCCAGCTTCAGAAAGTAAGCCGCACTTTGGATGGAAATTTGCGAGGCCGGCCAAAAGCATTAAATTTGTCAATCACACCTCCTCTCAACCCCCATTTTAGCAACCCCCAATTCCATGAAAAAGACCCTGTTGCTCGCCCTGAGCCTGACTGCCGCCGCCTTCACCGCCCAGGCGCAAACAACGTCGGCCGGTAAGCCGGCCGGCCCGGTTGCCGGTCCCGGCATCACTTTCCAAGAAGTAAAATACGATTTTGGTACGGTCGTGCAGGGAGGCACCGTCGACCACACCTTCAAGTTCAAGAACACCGGCACCGCGCCCCTCATCATCTCCAACATTGGCGTGAGCTGCGGCTGCACCACTCCGGAGTGGACCAAAGAGCCTGTGATGCCCGGCAAAACTGGCACCATCGCCGCTCACTTCAACTCGACCGGCAAAATGGGCATGCAGGACAAAGTACTGACCATTGAGTCGAACGCCGTTGCCGGCAACACTACGGTATCGCTAGTGGGCGAAGTGAAAGAGGCCCCCGCTGCTAATGCCGCCCCCACCATGTCGACAACCGAGACGATGAAGGTGAAGGAGGACGACAAAAAGACGAAAATGAAAAGCGGCGACGCGAAGCTGAAAGCGAAGTCGAAAAACTAAGCAGGCCAACCGCTGAATTTTAATGAAAAAGCCTCTCACGAACGTGGGAGGCTTTTTTGTGCCAGTTGGGCAAGGGCAGCAACGTCCTATGTCCTGGCTGCGGGCCGCCCTACGCTTGGCGGACGGCCAGCCATAGGCTAAGCCAGCCGCCTAGAAGCAGCAAGCCGCCAACTGGGGCCACCGCGCCCAGCTTGGTGATGCCCGTGAAGCACAGAGCGTACAGAGAGCCGCTGAATATGACGATGCCGGCGGCCCAAAGAATCCCGGCGGTGCCTAGGCGGGTCAGCTCGGGCCGGGCCATCCACAGCACTCCGATGCCCAGCAGGGCCAGGGCGTGGTAAAACTGGTAGCGCACGGCGGTTTCAAAAGTGTCGAAGCGCCCAGCCTGCTCCAGCATAGGGCGGAGCGCGTGTGCGCCAAAAGCGCCGATGGCCACACCCAGGCCTCCGAACAGGGCCGCTAGTTGTAAAATGAGTCGAGCAGTCATATGAAATTGGCAGGTAAAATGGGAGCCCGCAAAGTTACACTACTGTCCGGGCGCTAAATCTGCCGCTTCAGTCGGACCATCGTGGTAAACAGCTCGCCATTGGCCCGGCGCAGCACGATTAAGAGCGTACGGCCGTTCTGCGAGTGCATCAGCCGGCTTAGTTCCGTGAGCGAGTATTCGGCAGTTGGCTGAAAATTGATGCTCAGCAGCTGGTCGTCGACCTGGAGGCCCGCCAGGGCGGCCGGCGAATCGGGCATCACGCGTAGCACCTTATAGTTCCGGAACTGGGGTCCAAAGGCCAGTAGGTCGATGCCGCACATATCGTACTCAAAAGCATCGCGAAAGCGTAAATTCGGCCGCAACAGCAGCTGCTGGTGGGGGTAGTCGATAATGACGGAAAAGCGTTTCAGGAGCTCGTAGCCCACGTTGCCGTTGCGGGGAATCTCCATGCGTTCGTGAACATTGCCCGGGTTGGGAAAGGAGGTGAGGACCGATTGCATCGAGAACTGGCCAAACCGTAGTAGATTGACGCGCCCCAGAAAACCGCGAACAATTCCGCTCAGTCCGCGCCCCAGGTCGGTCGGCAACTGCTGGCTTGGGGCCACCATCCGCTTGTCCGAATCCAACTCCAGCGACAGCGCATGGCTGGCCCCCGTGTCGAGCACCAGCTTGATTGGCAGGCTCAGGGTGTCGTTCATCTGCACATTAGCCACCACGTAGGCCTTGTTGTTTTGCAGTATCAACGGCAGCGAAGCCCAGTGACGCCCGTGCGGAGCACGAAATGTTGCCGGGCTGGAGAGCATCAGATTACCTTGTTCGAACGGCAGCGACACCACGAAGCTGCGGAACAGCTCCGAGCCCATAATGCCGTGAATGGGCAGGCCGACAAATCCCGACAGGTCCAGCAAGTCATCGGACAGCACCAGCCAACTCATGTTGGCCGCCGTCACGCCGGGCATGGTTACGCGCACGCTATCGGCTTGGTAGGCAATTAGGCCGGTGTCGACTCCGCCGGCCCCAACAATCCGGAACCGTTCGCCGTGGTGCAGGCCCAGCGAGTCGGCCAGCGAGCCCGAGGTGAGAATGGAGGTGGCAACCCCGGTATCGAGCAAAAAATTGTACGGGCCGCTACCATTAATCCGGGCACTAACGACCAGCAGGTTGCGCTGCACCTGCACCGGAATAAACGTCTTATGGCGGTTCGGATTATCGAAGCGAAATGGCCCGGCCGCCACTTGCTGCTGGGCATAAGCCGGCCAGCAGCCGGTACCGGCAGCAATCAGAAGCAGCAGTAAACGTACCGTATTGAATTTCGCCATCGCATCAGGCTTAAACCTGAGCTGTAAATAAAGCGAAGGACTCGGCGATTTAACGAAAGCTGTACCATTTAACCCGCTTTGGCTACAAATTGTCGGGCTGGTCCCACGCGCCGGAGGGTTCGTAGCGCAGCTCGCCGCCCGCAACGTGCAGAGGAGCAGCTACATTGTTGAGGTACAGTTGGCCCGTGCCCAAGCCCTGCGCAAAATCATCCACTTCGTATTCGCCGGCGAGCTGGGCCACGGCATTCAGCCCCACATTCGATTCGAGGGCCGAAGTCATCCACCAGCCGATGCCGCGTTCCCGGGCCAGGGCAATCCAGTGCCGGGTGGCGGCGTGCCCGCCCAGCAGGGTTGGTTTGAGCACGATGTAGGCGGGAGTGATGCTATCGAGCAGGGCCGCCTGCCCGGCGGGGTCGGTAATGCTAATCAACTCTTCGTCGAGCGCAATTGGAACGGGAGAGCTTTGGCAAAGAGTGCGCAGCTGCGCACCCTGCCCGGCGGCAATGGGCTGCTCGATGGAATGGAGCGCGAATTGCGCCAGCCGGGCCAGCTTATCCGGGGCATCAGCGGGCGCGAAAGCCCCGTTGGCATCGACGCGCAGCACCAGTCGTTCGGGGCCGGCCACGGCCCGGATTTCCGCCAGCAGGTTCAACTCGGTGGCAAAATCCAGTCCGCCGATTTTCAGCTTGAGGCAGGAGTAGCCGGCGGCCAGCTTCTGGCTTATCTGCTCGCGCATAAAGGCGGCATCGCCCATCCACACCAGCCCGTTGATGGGCAGGGGAGCCTGGCCGAAGCTGAACGCATTGGCGTAGAGCTGATGCTGGCCGCCAGCCGTCCAGTCGAGCACCGCAGTTTCGAGGGCAAAGCGCAAGGCCGGCCATTCCGAACCAACTAGGGCCGGAACATCGGAAAGGGTTAGCTGCGAGTAGCCGACCGCGTTGAACCGCGCGCACAGCGAAGCCACCGCAGCCGGAAAAGCAGGGCCGAAATCAGGACTGAGTCCAGCCAGGGGGGCGGCTTCTCCCAGTCCCACAACCTCGGGCGCTTCCGTTGAGGAGAGGTGCAGGTACCAGGCCACATGCTCGGCGAGGGAGCCACGCGATGTACGAGCCGGAAAATTGAAGCGCAGGGCGCGCTGCGAAAAACGAAGGTGGAGCATGGCGCAAAGATGTGCTGCGCTAGCCCTTCTTCTCAGTCCAGCCTATTCGGCTACTTGATAGAGGCTTTGCCGCGCCGGCTCACCATGCCGCCCTTGCGGCCGGCATCGCGGGCCTCATCGGCCGAGAAGCGGTGGCCCCGGCCGCTGGCGTGGGAAGCTTTGCCACCCTGACTGGCAATGCGACGCTGCGTCTCGGGCGTCATCGCCGCGAACCCGCGGCGGCTTTTTTCGCCGACGCGATTGGCCGGGCGGGTGGGAGTTTTGGCGGGAGCTGCAATAAGCTCCCGGCTCATGGTAGTGGAAGATGGTGAAGCTGTCATGGTTTTTCTTGAAAGGAAGGGTGAAATTTACTGGATGAATAACAGGGTAGCTGTACCAGCCCAACTCGAATTAAGTTGTGATTTTCAAATGAAATCACCTCTAAATACCACTTAGTACGGAGGGGCTTCTACGTATTAAATTCTATTCGCCGCGGGTTTTACTGTTGCGCTAAACTCATCGTTCGCTGGCACGCACGAAACCTGGGCGGGTAGGAGTGGGTATCAGTCTAGCCCAGGTAATTTTTCCTGCCCTTCCCTGCCCTTCCCTGCCATATGTCACAAGCCCTCCTTCATTCGCCGGCTGCCCGCACCCAGCTATCCGCAACCAGCCGCTTTCGCTTGGTGCGGGCTCAGAGCCAGGCACTCTGCGCGCCCCTGCTGCCCGAAGACACCGTGGTGCAGCCCATGCTCGACGTGAGCCCGCCGAAGTGGCACCTGGCCCACACCACCTGGTTCTGGGAAACGTTTCTGCTGCGCGAGTACGCCCCGGGGTACCAGGTTTTTCATCCGGATTATACTTACCTGTTCAACTCCTACTACAATTCGCTGGGCTCGCGGGTGAACCGGGCCGACCGGGGCACGCTGTCGCGCCCGGCTCTGGCCGAAGTGCTGCAATACCGCGCCCATGTCGATGCCGCCATGGTGGAGCTGCTCGGTAGCGCGGCTGAATTGCCCGCAGCCTTTTTTGAGCTGCTGGAGCTGGGCCTGCAGCATGAGCAGCAGCACCAGGAGCTGCTGGCTACCGACATTAAATACATTCTCAGCACCAGCCCACTGGCCCCGGCCTACTTGCCCGAAAACCTGGACCCCCTGCGCACGGAGTGGGCGGCCGGTAAGGAATTGCCGGGTCCGGATGAGCCGGCCGAACCGGCCACCTGGCTGCCGGTGCCCAAAGGCATCTACCAGATTGGCTTTCAGGAAACCGGCTTCTGTTTCGATAATGAGCTGGCGGCGCACGAAGTGCTGCTGGCCCCGTTCGAGCTGCAGAACCGGCTCGTGACCAACGGCGAGTTTCTGGCCTTTATGGCGGCGGGCGGCTACCAGGATTTTCGGTACTGGATGGGGGAGGGCTGGGACCTGGCCCAGACCCAGGCCTGGACGGCTCCGCTGTACTGGGTGCAGCGCGCCGACGGCTGGTACCGCTTCACCCACCACGGGCTGCGCCCGGTGGAGCTGGCTGCCCCGGTCACGCACCTCAGCTTTTACGAAGCCGATGCCTACGCCCACTGGGCCGGCGCGCGCCTGCCCACCGAGGCCGAATGGGAAGCGGCGGCCCGCTATTTCGGTACCGATTCGCTGCCGGGCACCTGGCTCGAAAGCAACCTGTTCGACCCGCAGCCGCTGGCGCGCGGGGCCGACCCCACCATTTGCCACCAGCTGCTGGGCGACTGCTGGGAGTGGACGTACTCGGCCTACCACGCCTACCCGGGCTTTGCGCGGGCAGCGGGGGCGCTGGGCGAATACAACGGCAAGTTTATGGTGAACCAGCTGGTGCTGCGCGGGGGCTCCTGCGCCACCCCCGAGTCGCACATCCGGGTCAGCTACCGCAATTTTTTTCACGCCGACAAACGCTGGCAGTTTACCGGCCTGCGCCTGGCTCGGTAAGGCCGGCCTGGTGCCGGCGGCCGTTGCGGATAGTCCGGGCGGCAAAAATGTCTCACGCTCAACGGGAAGAAATGCCTGGTTCCGGGTTCCCCGTTCAATACGCTCCTTCAATGTCTGTTATTATTTCTCCCGCATCGGTTGCCGAGGCACCCGCCCGCCCGCTCAGCCCGCTGGCCCAGCACGTAGCCGACGGCCTGCGCCGCGAACCCAAAACCCTGTCGTCGATGTATTTCTACGACGATGCCGGGAGCCGGCTGTTCCAGCAGATTATGGCGCTGCCCGAGTATTACCCCACCCGTACCGAGCTGGCTATTTTCAGGGAGCAGGGCGCGGCCATCGTGGCGGCGCTGGGGGGAGCGGGCGACCCGGCCGATTTCTCGCTGGTGGAGCTGGGGGCCGGCGACGGGGCCAAAACCAAAGTGTTGTTGCGCGAGCTGCTGGCCGTGAACCCGGCCGTCACCTATGCGCCGGTCGACATCTCGGCCGGGGCCATGAGCGGGCTGGTGCAGACCCTGAGCCGGGAGCTGCCCGCCCTGCGCGTCGTGCCGGTGGTCGAAACCTACGCCGAGGCCCTGCGCCAGCTGCGCACCCGCCCCGGCCGCAAAGCCGTGCTGTTCCTGGGTTCCAACATCGGCAATTTCGGGCCGGCCGAGCAGCTTGATTTCCTGCGCCAGCTGGCCGAGCCCCTCGGGCCGGACGACCGCCTGCTCATCGGCTTCGACCTGCGCAAAGACCCCCGCCGCATTCGGGCCGCCTACGACGACGCGCAGGGCGTGACGGCCGCCTTCAACCTGAACCTGCTCACCCGCCTCAACCGCGAGCTGGGGGCCGATTTCGACCTGGCCCACTGGCAGCACTACACCGACTATAACCCCCTGAATGGGGCCGTGCGCTCGTTCCTGGTGAGCACCCGCGCCCAGCACGTGCACCTGGCGGCTCTGAATGAAAACGTGGAGTTCGGGCCCTGGGAAGCCATTCATACCGAAAATTCTTACAAGTTCAGTTTGCCGCAAATCGAAGCCCTGGCCGCGCAGGTGGGGCTGCGCATCGCCGAGGTTTTCAGCGATGCGGCCGGCGACTTTGCCGACGTGGTGCTGGCCGCCCGCCCCGTCGGTTGCTAGTTTCTGGTTTCTAGTTTCTGGTTGCTTGTTTCTTGTTAGCCATTTCGGAGCGGTTGTTTGGGCGCGAACTCAACCAGAAACAAGCAACTATTTGAAGCACCAAATGCTAAAGGTTCTGGGTAACAGCAGTTATTTATTAGTTGCCATGTCTGATTCTTCGTCGAAAACCCTCAGTCTGGCTTCCGGCTACGGCGACTTTGCCGTGCCGGAAGTAGCCATGCGCGCCGCGACGGCGGCTTTCCGG
The DNA here is from genome assembly GCA_025354605.1 of Hymenobacter sp. Lineage (GTDB taxonomy): Bacteria > Bacteroidota > Bacteroidia > Cytophagales > Hymenobacteraceae > Hymenobacter. The sequence continues at coordinate 9,306 of JANXMN010000062.1, forward strand.
TCGACGCTGGCGCAGGGCCGGCCGCTGCCCGTGGCTCCGGCCGGGGGGCTGCCCGCCCTGCGGCAGGCCCTGGCGGCCCGCTACCGGCGGCGCGGGGCGGCGGGTATCACGGCCGGGCAGGTGGTGGTCACGGCCGGGGCCAAAACGGCCCTGTTCGCGCTGCTGAGCGAGCTGCTGCGGCCCGGCGATGACGTGCTGCTGCCCACGCCCAACTGGTTCGGCTTTCAGGACCTGGTGAGCCGGGCGGGCGGGCAGCTGCGCCCGCTGCCCCTGCGGCCGGCCGACGACTATGCCCTGACCCCCGAAACCCTGCGGGCGGCCCTGCGGCCCGAAACCCGCCTGCTCATCATCAGCAACCCCAACAACCCCACCGGCCGGGTGCTCCACGCGGCCGATTGGGCTGCCCTGCTGGCCGTAACGGCGGAGTTTCCGGAGCTGTGGGTACTGAGCGATGAAATTTATGAGGGCATCAGCTTCGGGGCGGAGCCGGTGCCCACGCTGCTGGCTCAGCCCGGCACCGGCGCGCGCCACCTGGTCGTGAGTGGGTTTTCGAAGTCGCTGGCCCTCGCGGGCTGGGGCATTGGCTGCTTGGTGGCCCCGGCCGAACTGGCGGCGGCGGTCGAGGCACGGCTGTTCAGCACGGGGGTGGCGGTGCCGGTGCCCACGCAGCTGGCTGCGCTGGCCGCCACCGAGCACGCAGAGGCCATTTCGGCCGGCCTGTGCGCCCACCTGCGCGCCAACCGGCAAACCCTGCTCGATGGTCTGGCCGCGCTGCCCAATGCCCCCACCGTGCACGCGCCGGAAGGCACCTACTACGTCTTTGCCGATTTCACCCGTTTCCTGGCGGCCAGTCAGCCACC
>JANXMN010000135.1 GCA_025354605.1 Hymenobacter sp.
GCGGCCATCTGGGCCGCAAAGGCGACGGACCACCCGGCTGGCAAACCCTGTGGCGTGGCCTGATGAGCTTGCGCTTGCTCGTCGAGGGCGTCCGGCTCGCCACCCAACTTAACCAGTCCTGAGATGTGGGTAAGGACAAGCTCTAATTCAGAGCCGGGGCTTTTCACATTATCTGGCTGGTCGCTGAGAGAGGAAGGATTGCCGCGTTGCGCTGCGCTCCACTCGCAATGACAGGCGGGCCGCTTACTTACCCATCTTTTTCGCTTCCGCCATCAGGTCCTCATTCATCTTCACGTACTCGCTGTTAGGCGGCGTGGCAGCCAGCGCGGCTTTCTTCGAGGCTTCGGCAGTTTTGCGGGCGCCGGCGTAATCTTTCATTTTCAGCCGCATTTTGGCTTCCGTGTAGAGGTTCCAGAATTTGGTGGGCTCGGCGGTGTTGGCTTTTTGCAGCCAGGTCAGCGCCTGCTTCTGGTCCTTGTTATTTTCGGCGTAGTATACGGCGGCGGCCGCGAGGTCGGCAGGGGCGGGGCTGGCGGTTTTAATTACTTTCTCGTCAATCTGAGCCAGCACCTTGGTCTCCACGTCGGCCACCACCTTGAATTTAATGCCCATCTTTTCCCACTCTAAGGCCACGTTGGCGGTGGCGGGGGTGAGGTCGGCGAAGGTGATGGTGAACGTTTCGACGTCGCTGCCCAGCGCGTAGGGCTTCACCGTGAAGCGGGCCACGTCCTGGTCGTCTTTGAAGCCAGCCACGTCGGCCCCTTGCTTGAGGCTTTTGTTGAGCACCACCGTCCATTCGGTCTGGGTCGGGATGGTGTAGAAACCGTACTCACCAGCCGGCACTTTCTTGCCCTCAATCGTTACGTCATCCGAAAATTTGATGCTGGTGGTGGCGTTCGCGCCTGTGCGCCAGCGCTCGGTGTAAGGCACCAGCGTGCCGAATACGGCGCGGCCCTTCGCGCTCGGGCGCGAGTAGGTAATGGTGATGTCCGTCAGGCCCACGCGCTGCGAAACGGTGCTTTTGGGGCTGGCCTGGGGCGTTGCAATCTGGGCCTGGGCGGCCGGAGCGGCCAGCAGGGTAGCCGCCGCTGCAACAGCGACTGAGAAAGATGCGAAGTGCTTGCTCATTTGTAAGGAGAGAGTGAGGAAATGTTGTTGAGGGGCTAAAAATACGAAACCCGCGCTTGGGGCGCGGGTTTTGGAGTGCAGTGCGTTGATTTAAATCGGCTTGATGCGCTTTCGCTTTAGCAATGCCAGTAGTTCCTCACGAGTTGAGGGAGATAGTACGGCGGCGGTATTTAAAAAACATATTCCATTTAAGGAAGTCGTTGCCTGCCTTAATAGTATCCATTGGCCCGTCTGTTTGGCTGTTCTTTCGATATTGGACCAAAGTATGGATTCCTGCGAAAGTTCATTCCTTACAACCTCTTGGTCATTCAGATAATACGTTGCTCCATTTCGCAAAGCATCGGATTGATGATACTGTTTTCGCCAGCTCAGCCAGGTAGCAATCCAGATAAATACCAGCCCGGCTGGAAATAGCATCGGTAGTGCTAAATCTTGCAGGTTTTTCGTGGTCAGTCCTTCATCGTAAAGCGAAATCCCGACAATTGTCAGCATAGTAAGCGACAAAAAAGCGAATCCGATGAGTCGAGGCAGATGCCTTGCTCGTAAATCAGCAAACATCAGCTTCTTATATTCGGTGTAAGACAGCGGAGAAGGAGCAATTATAATTTGCTGCATAGGTAGCGAGTAGTAAGAATCAATTACGTCAGCTCAAACTGCAGCCGCAACAGGTTTGCGTACAGCCCGCCTTCGCGCTCGCTCAGCTCCTCGTGGGTGCCGGCCTCCACGATGCGGCCGCCGTCGATGACCAGAATCTTGTCGACTTTGCGAATCGTGCTCAGGCGGTGGGCGATGATGAGGCTGGTGCGGTGCTCCATTAGCTCATCGAGGGCACCCTGCACCAGCTTTTCACTCTCGCTGTCGAGCGAGGACGTGGCTTCGTCTAGAATCAGGATGGCGGGGTTTTTCAGGATGGCGCGGGCAATGGCCACGCGCTGCCGCTGCCCCCCCGAGAGCTTGATGCCCCGGTCGCCCACCACCGTATCGAGCGCCTCGGGGAAAGCCTGGATGAACTGCCAGGCGTTGGCACGCTGGGCGGCTTCGATGATTTCGGCGTCGGAAGCGCCCGGCTTGCCATAGGCAATGTTCTCACGGATGCTGCCGCCGAAAAGCAGGGTTTCCTGCGGTACGATGCCGATGTGGCGGCGCAGGGCCGTGAGGTCGTACTCGCCCACGTCGTAGCCATCGACGATGATGCGCCCGCCACTGAGCGGATAAAACTGCATCAGCAGGCCGGCAATGGTGCTTTTGCCCGCGCCGCTGGGGCCGACGAGGGCAATTTTCTCGCCCGCCGCGATGTGGAAGTTAATGTCTTTCAGCACCGAGATGTCGGGCCGGGTGGGGTAGCGGAAGGCTACGTGTTCGTAGCGAATGTCGCCCTGGAGGCGTGCCGGCACCAGCCCTACGGCCGGCTCAATGTGAGTAGGCTCGGGTGTTTCGTCCAGAATTTCCAGAATGCGCTCCGAGGCACCGAGCGTGCTTTGCACCTTGCCGTACATCTCGCCGAGGCCGGCAATGGACGCACCAATAAAAGCGGTGTAGAGCAGAAAGGTGAGCAGTTGGCTCACTTCGAGGTGGTCGGGGCCGGGCGAATAGACCAGCGTAGCGGCGCGCCACAGAATGAGGATGATGCCCCCAGTGAGCCCGATGATAACGAACGACACGAAGCCACCCCGGAACAGGTTGCTGCGCAGGGCGGCGGTCACCACGCGGTCGAGGGCCGAACCGTAGCGCCGGGCCTCGAACTGCTCGTTGGTGAAAGCTTTCACCGAGTTGATGGCCTGAAGAGTTTCCTCCACGATGGTGTTGGTGGTGGCCAACTCCTGCTGGGTGTTGCGGGCCAGCGTGCGGATTTTGCGCCCGAATAGCCCCGCCGCCAGCACAATGGGCGGAAACGTGAGCAGCATGAACAGCGAGAGCTTCACTGACACCACCATGATGGCCGTGATTCCGATAGTCAGGGTGAATATCTGCCGGAATAACTCAGCCAGCGTCAGCGAAAACGTATCCTGAATCTGGCCCACATCACTGGTAATGCGCGAGGTAATTGCCCCCACGCGGTTCTGCTCGAAGAAGGGGATGGGCAGCTGCACGAACTTGGCGTAGAGTGCCTTTCGGATGTCGCGCACCGTGAACTCGCTCACCTGCGTGAAAAACCAGATGCGCCCAAACGAGAAAAACCCCTGAAAAACAATGATGCCGAACAGCAGCAGCGCAATGCGGTCAATGCCCAGCTCAATGCCATTGGGCAGAATAACGGGTTTATGGTTGGCTGCGTCGATGAGCTTGCCGGCTAAGAATGGGAAGGCCATGAACGTGCTGCTGCTCAGCAACAGCATCATCATGCCCACCGAAAACAGGCCCTTGTAGGGCAGCACGTAGCGGAAAATCCGCAGGCTGCGCTTAAGTGATTCCTTGTTTACTTTCGGTTTGGGCAGGTCGGCGGCAAGCGCATCGCCGCCGCTGGTATTGAGTCCACTACGAGCCATCGGGTCTTATCTGATTCTGCTAATTGTAATGCGGCGATTTCGGCCGCCGGGCATGTGACGCGGATGAAGCGCCGTTGGATGTTCGGCAGCTATTCGTCATGCCGAGCGCAGCCGAGGCATCTCGCGTGCTATTGCTATTCAAGACCGTTTGCACGATTGATTTACTGCCCCGAGCGAGATGCCTCGGTCTCTGCTTGATTCGCAGAATGCTCGGCGTGATGTTTTTTATCTGACGTTCCAAATTGACGTTCTTTCTTCGCTACTGGTGCCGGCCACGCGCGGGCTGGCGGCGCACCTGCTCCACGTGCATCACGCCAGCCGCGCCGAAGGGCACGGGCAGCTGCACCAGCACCGTCAGTGGGTGGCCGCGCCGCATGGCAGGCTGCCAGCCCGTGAGCAGCGGCACCACGCGCAGGGCCTCGGCGTCGCACTCGGGCGAGAGCGACTCGGCCACCACGGGGTTGGTGATGGAGCCGTCCTCGTTCACGGTGGCATTCACCAGCACTTTGCCGGTGATGCCCTTGGTCCGGGCGGCTTCAGGGTAGTTGATGTGTTCGAGGAAGAACAGGCCCATGGCCGTTTCGCCGCCGGGGTATACCGGGGCACGGTCGGGGCGGTTGGCAGCGGGGTTGCGCTGCACCTGCATGTGGCCGGGCTGGAGCACAATGGTCTGGCCGGTGGCCGGGGCGGGAGCCGTTTGGGCGCAGGTGGTGCCAACGGCCAGCAGGGCAAGGGGAACGAATAAAAGCTTCATAAACAACGGAAAAGCAAAGACGGGGCCGGATACGCAGCCATGCCACGCGGCGGCAGACGAATCAGCCCCCGAAATACCTCAACCCCGGACTAGGCGGTCAGGTTCGCCGGCACGCTGGCCGCATCGGCCGGGCGCGAGATGAGCAGCAGGCCCAGGTACACCAGTGCCCCGTTCAGCAGCAGAATCTCGAAGCCGAACTTGTAGCCGTTCAGCCACTCCACCGAGTGCGTCACGATGAGCAGCGTGAGGCTGACGGCGGCCACGCAGGTGGGCAGCACCAGCCGGTCGCGCAGCTGCCGCCGGGTGAGGATGCCGAAGGCAAACAGCCCCAGCAGCGGCCCGTAGGTGAAGCCCGCCGCCTTGTACACGGCATCAATCAGGCTTTGCTCGTTGAGGGCGCGGAAGATGAGGATGATGACGATGAGCACCACCGACCAGCCCAGGTGGGTGAGCTGGCGCAGGCGGGTCTGCCGCGCCTCGGGGTACTGCTTGATGTCGAGGAAATCGACGCAGAACGAGGTGGTCAGCGAAGTCAGGGCCGAGTCGGCGGAGGCGTAGGTGACGGCAATGATGCCCAGGATGAAGATGATGCCCGCCACCTGCGAAAACTGCGTGGTAGCTAGGTAGGGAAACACCTTATCGGTATCGAGCGAGCCGTTGAGCTTGAGCAGCTGGGGCAGCTGGTCGAGGTGCAGGCCGCGGGCGGTGGCGTACTGGTAGAGCAGCACGCCCAGGGTGAGGAACAGGATGTTGACGCCCACAATCACGGGCGTGAACCAGAACAGGTTCTTCTGGGCTTCGCCGAGGCTACGGCAGCTCAGATTTTTCTGCATCAGGTCCTGGTCGAGGCCCGTCATCACGATGGTGATGAACATGCCCGAGGCAAACTGCTTCCAGAAGAACTTGTCGTCCCGGAAGTCGGAAAAATAGACCTGCGACATGGGGCTGTCGCGCACGGCCGCCACCAGCTGCTTGAACGAATAGTTGAGCGCATCGGCCATGAAATAGATGCTCAGCGCCACGCAGCTCAGCATGGCCAGGGTCTGGAAAGTGTCGGTCCAGAGAATGGTTTTCAGCCCGCCCTTGAAGGTGTAGAGGTAAATGAACAGGATGCTGACCACGACGGTGACGGCAAATGGCACGCCCATGGCATCGAACACGGCCAGCTGCAGCACGCCCGCTACCAGGTACAGCCGCAGGGCCGAGCCCAGCGAGCGCGAAATCAGAAAAAACAACGCGCCGGTTTTGTAGCTCCAGAAGCCAAACCGCTGCTCCAGATATGAATAGATACTTACCAGCCGCAGCCGGTAGTAGAGCGGCATGAGCACGGTGCCGATGACGACGTAGCCGGCCACGAAGCCCAGCACCACGGCCAGGTAGCTCCAGCTTTTGCCCACCACGTTGCCCGGCACCGAGATGAAGGTGACGCCCGAAAGCGAGGTGCCAATCATGGCAAACGCCACCATGTACCAGGGTGCGTTGCGGTTGGCCACGAAGAAGCTTTCGCTGGTGGCGCCCCGCGACGTGAGCAGCGCAATGATAACGAGGACGGAGAAGTAGCCCGCAACCAGGCTCAAAACTAAAGTTGGCGACATGTAAGGCTGGGGCAGGAGTGTATGAGAGTAAGAGGGTAAGAAGTTTGGAAAGTGAATTAGGGGCAAAGGTCGTTAGAATAACCCATGCCCCCTTACCCGCCTGCTCCCTAACCCTAAAAAACCTACTCCCACTCCGTCCAGCGCAGCACTTCGCCCACGGCGGGGGCGTGCAGCTCGCCGCGCAGCAGGCCGCCGGCCGCCACATCGGTAAGCTGGCGCAGGGGTTCGGAGGCGGGCTCGTCGCTGAGGTCGAAGGTGCCGTGGTGCATGGGCACCAAGTGGCCGGCGCGCAGCACGTTGGCGGCCTTGGCCGCCTCGTGGGGGTTCACGTGGCTTTTGGCCATCATGAAGGCCGGTTTGTACGCCCCGATGGGCAGCAGGGCAATATCAACAGGACCAAAGCGGGCCTCGATGGCCTCGAAATGGCTGCCGTAAGCGGTATCACCGGCGAAGTAAATCAGCTTGTCGCCAACGCGAATCAGGAAACTGCCCCAGAGGATGACGTTCAGGTCGCCCAGGCCGCGGCGGTGCCAGTGCGCGGCGGGCAGGTAGGTGATTTCCAGCGGCGCGTTGGGGCCGAGGTCGTACTGCTGCCACCAGCCGGCTTCCTGCACGGGCAGGGCCGCCACCATGCCGCGCAGCAGCGGCCCCATGCGCAATGAGGAGAGCACCTGCAGCTGCGGGTTCTGCCGGGCCAGCAGCTTGATGGATTGCTCGTCGCAATGGTCGCGATGCCCATGCGAGAGCAGCAGGTAGTCGATGCTGCGCAGGGCCTCGGGCGGGCAAGGGAGGGGGTGGCGACGGCGTATCCCGACGGA
>JANXMN010000172.1 GCA_025354605.1 Hymenobacter sp.
ACCGCGCCCTCGAAGCCGGCAAGGTGCTGGTGATTTTCCCCGAAGGCACCCGCGGCGCGCCCGAGGAAATGGCCGAGCTGAAGGCCGGCATCTGGCACCTGGCCAAGCGCTTCCCCGACGTGCCGGTCGTCCCCGTGTACATGCACGGCCTGGGCCGGGCCATGCCCAAAGGCACGCTCATTCCGGTGCCCTTCTACGTGAAGGTGGCCGTGGGCAACGCCCTGCGCTGGCACCCCGAAAAAACGACTTTTCTCCAAACCCTGCGCGAGCAGTTCACCCGACTGCAGCACAAAGTGCACACGCCCCTGGCCGACGACGGCGAATAGCCGGCCGGCCTTTTTCCACTCTCATTTTCTCATTTCTCCTTCTCCCTTTTCTTATGGATGCTGCCTATGCCACCGCGCGCCCCTGCGCCGAGCACCATTTCTCCTCGTTCGACAACGCGGCGCTGTTTTATCGGCACTGGCCGGCCACGGCCCCGACCGACGGGCCGAAAAAGGCCCTCGTGCTGTTTCATCGCGGCCACGAGCACGGCGGCCGCATGGCCCACCTGGTGGATGAACTAAACCTGCCCGGCTACGACTTTTTCGCCTGGGATTCGCGGGGCCTGGGCCAGTCGCCGGGCGAGCGCGGCTTCGCCGACAACTACGGCGTGCTGGTGAAGGACGTGGATGCCTTCATCCGCCACCTGGCCGGCACGCACGACGTGGCCACCGAAAACGTAGTGGTGGTGGGCCAGAGCTTCGGGGCCGTGACGGTGGCTACCTGGGTGCACGACTACGCCCCGCGCCTGCGCGGCATGGTGCTGGCCGCGCCGGCCTTTAAAATTAACCTCATTGTGCCGGGTGCCTCCAAAATGCTGGGTCTCCTGCACATGGTGCGCGGCAAGTTCTTCGTGAAGTCGTACGTGAAGCCCACCCAGCTCACCCACGACCCCGCCCGCATTGCTTCCTACACTGCCGACCCGCTCATCACCCGCCCCATCGCGGTGAACATTCTGCTGGAAGTGGAAGCGGCCGCCGACCGCGTGGTAGCCGACGCGGCCGCCATGCACGTGCCCACCCAGGTGCTGGTATCGGGCAACGACCAGGTGGTGTACCAGGCCCCGCAGCAGCAGTTTTTCGACAACCTGAGCAGCCCCGTGAAAGAGCTGCACGTGCTCGACGGATTTTTGCACGACACCCTGGGCGAGCGCGACCGCGCCCCGGCCCTGGCTTTGCTGCGCGGCTTCGTGGAACGGGTGTTTGCCCAGCCGGTGGCGGCAGCCGGCCTGCTGGCGGCCGACCAGCAGGGCTTCACCAAAGCCGAGTTTGACACCCTGGGCCGGCCGGCTGCTTCGGCCCTGGCCCGCGCCTACTGGGCCATGAGCCGCTTCTGGATTAAGGTAGGCGGCCGCTTCTCGACGGGCATCCGCCAGAGCCTGGCCACCGGATTCGACTCGGGCAGCACCCTCGACTACGTATACCGCAACCAGAAACAGGGCTTCACGCCCGTGGGCCGCATCGTCGACAGCGTGTACCTAAACAGCATCGGTTGGCGCGGCATCCGCATCCGCAAGGCCCACCTCGAGCAGCTCATCGGGCGGGCCGTAGAGCAGCTGCGGGCCGCCGGCCAGCCCGTGCGCATCGTGGACATTGCCGCCGGCCACGGCCGCTACGTGCTCGAAGCCCTGGCCCGGCGGCCCGGCCAAGCCGAGCACATCCGCCTGCGCGACTACAGCCCCCTCAACGTGGAAGCTGGCCGCCGCCTGATTGCCGAAAAGGGCCTGGCCGACGTGGCCACTTTCGAGCTGGGCGATGCCTTCGACCGGGCGGCACTGGCCGGCCTCTCGCCGCGCCCCACGCTGGCCGTGGTGTCGGGCCTCTACGAGCTGTTTGGCGACAACAGCCTGGTGCGGGCCTCGCTGGCCGGCCTGGCCGAGGCCGTGGAGCCGGGCGGCTACCTGCTCTACACCAACCAGCCCTGGCACCCCCAGCTCGAAATGATTGCCCGCTCGCTCACCAGCCACCGCGAAGGCAGCGCCTGGGTGATGCGCCGCCGCGTGCAGGCCGAGATGGACGAGCTGGTGGCCGAAGCCGGCTTCGAGAAAATCGACCAGCTGAGCGACCAGTGGGGCATTTTCAGCGTGTCGATGGCCCGACGCAAGCCGGTGGCCGGGGACGCCGCGCCGGCCGCTTCGCCAGCGCAGCAAGCCGCTACCCCCGCCCTGGCGGGCGCATAACCGGCAACTCCAAGCACCTGCTAAAGCCGGAACTACTCGGAGTTGCCGGGTCGCCCTCCGCATCAACCTCACGGGACTCCTAAGGGGCATGAACCCTTCTCCAAAAGAGCAGGAGCACCGGTTCGGGGCAAACGTTGGGAGCGGTGCCAATAGCCAAGCAACCAAGGTGTAAGAAAAGCAGGTGTAAGCTTTTATTTTCTTACACCTGCTTTTCTTACACCTTGGTTGCCGCACGGCCTGGGCGCGCGGGGGCCTGCCACTTGGGGTACAGCCCTACCGGGTATGCCTCCCACGCCACCAACTTCACCCCTCTCCAATGCCCATTCCCGCTTCTTCACCACCGATAATGCCTCCGGCCGAGCGGCGGCCGTGGCTGCGCGCGGCCGGCTGGCTGGCCCTGCTGGGGCCGTTTTTCTTCCTGTCGTACGGCTTCGCCAACTGGTGGACGGGGCAGCTGCCCCACGTCGGCTCGGTGGTGTTTGGCTGGGAGCGCCACATTCCGTTTTGGGACTGGACCATCCTGCCCTACATGTCGCTGGACGCGTTTTACGCCGGCTCGCTATTTCTGTGCGCCACCCGCGCCGAGCTTGATACCCACGCCCGGCGGCTGCTGGCCGCCAGCATCATTTCGGTGACGGGCTTCCTGCTGTTTCCGCTGCAATTCAGCTTCGTGCGCCCAGCCACCAGCGGCTTCAATGGGGCGCTGTTCGATATTCTGATGGGGTTCGACAAGCCTTTCAACCAGGCCCCTTCGCTGCATATCAGCCTGGTGCTGCTGGTATGGCTGGTGTTTGCCCGGCATCTGCGCGGGGTGGCCCGCTGGCTGGCGCATGGCTGGTTTGGGCTCATTGCGCTGTCGGTTTTCACCACCTACCAGCACCACTTTATCGATGGCGTGGCCGGGGCGGCGGTGGGCGTGGTGATAGTGTACCTGCTGCCCGATGCCCCGCACCGCTGGCGGCGGGTGCCCGCCCCCGCCGATGCGCCCTGGCGGCGGCGGGTGGCGGCCGGCTACCTGCTGGGCGCGGCCCTGAGCTTAGCCGGGGCCGTGGCGCTAGGCGGCTGGGCCTGGCTGCTGCTGTGGCTGGCGGCGGCCCTGCTGGTAGTGGGGCTGGGCTACGCCCGGTTCGGGGTGGCCGTTTTTCAGAAGCAGCAGGGCCGGCTGAGCTGGGCCGCCGCCGGGCTGCTGTGGCCCTACCGGGTGGGCGCGTGGTGGTCGTCGCGCTGGTTCACGCGCCACGGGGCCCCGCACGCCGAGGTACGGCCCGGCCTGTGGCTGGGCCGCGCCCCCGGCCGGGCTGGCCGCGAGCCCCAGCCCGGCGCGGTGCTCGACCTCACGGCCGAGTTCAGCGCGCCGGTTGCCGTGCGCCGCGGCCCTTACCGCAACGTGCCCCTGCTCGACCTGACCGTGCCCGCCCCCGCCGAGCTAGCCCGCGCCGTGGCTGCCCTTGACGAGCTTTACCCCACCGGGCCGGTGCTGGTGCACTGCGCCCTGGGCTACTCGCGGGCCGCCGTGGTGGTGGCCGCCTGGCTGCTGCACCGGGGCTTGGCCGCCACGCCCGCAGCGGCCGTGGCGCAGGTGCGCGCCGCCCGCCCGCGCGTGGTGCTCTCAGGCGCTCACCGCCGGGTTTTAGCCGACTACGCCGCCACCCTGCCCCGGCTCCAAGCCGTAGCTTGCGCCTCATGAGTAACGCCGCTGCCCTCACCGACCAGACCAACCCGCCTACTCCTAACGAAGCCGCCGCGCCCGACCAGACTACCGCAATGAGCCTGCGGGTGCTGCTGGGGTTTCTGCGGGCCGGGCGGGTGCTCGACCACGGCTCGTCGGTGCTGCTACTGGGCGGGCTGGTGGTGGGGCTACTCCAATCAGGCCGGGCGGGCGCGCTGGCCCTGGGCATCGCGCTGGCGTTGGGCCTGCTGGCCAAATACCTGGCCTGGCGCGTGGCCCTCGATGCGGAGTTCTTCGCCCTGCTGCTGGAGCAGCCCGGCCACGAAGCGGCATTCGACCAGGCGTTGGCCACGTTTCTGGGTCGCCCGGCCCCGGCGGCAACGCGCACCCTGGCCAGCCGCTGGCAGGGCGCGCGGCAACTGGTGCGGCGGCAGGCGGCCGTAGTGGCGGTGCAGGCCCTGCTGCTAGTGGCAGCGTGGGCCGTGCGCAGCCAGGCTTAGCCACCAACCTGCGCGGGTGCCGGGCCTTCGCAGCCCAGCGGCTCAGGCCCGTTGCCGCCGGGGCCTGCTGGCAGGTTCGGAAGCCGTGCTAGCGCTGGCTTTCCAGCGTGGCAATGGGCGTGGCCACTTCCACGTTCGAGGCGTTGGGGAAGGCGAGCAGGTGCTTCACCACCGGCGGCGCGGTGCCTTGATGGAAGCGGCGTACGGCGGCCTCCACTACCTGGTCCTGCCGCGTGAAGCGGTGGTACTGGCGCTGGTGCTCGCCCCAGGTGGCCACGTAATAGAACTCGGTGATGCGCGTGGGCACGGCCATGTCGGCAAACACGCCGGCACGCAGAGCCCCGTCGCGCAGGCGCAGGCGCTTCAGCTCCTCGGCCGCCGCGCGGAAGGCGGGCCAGTCGGCCGGGGCCACCTCGTATTCGATGGTGATGAGCACGGGGCCGTCGTCGGGGTCGATGCTGCCGTCGGCGGCGGTGTGGGGGCGGTCGTCGGCGGGGTCGAGGTTGAGGTCCTCGGCCGAATGCATCGGGAAGGGCAGCGCCAGCAGGGTGCTGGCCAGCATCCAGCCGGCCGCCGCCAGCAGGGCGGTTTGCAGCGAGAGGTGGTCGGCCAGCTCGCCCCACATCAGGCTTCCCACCGACAGCCCCGCCTGAAACACCAGCATGTACACGCTGATAACGCGGGCCTGCACCCAGCGCGGCACGCTCAGCTGCACGGTGGTGCTGAAGCTGGTCATCACCAGCAGCCAGGCAATGCCCGACACGAACAGCACGGCGTAGAGGGCATAAATTTGGCTCACCAGCGCCAGTGCCACGTTGGTGCCCACAAACACCAGCACGCCCAGCAGCACCCGCTGGTTGAAGTTGAGCCGTGGGCCCGCCCGGTTCATCAGCATGGCACCCGTCACGGCGCCCGCGCCCAGCCACGACAGCAGCACGCCGTAGTGCCCCGAACTCAGGTGCAGCCGCCGCGCCACCACCACCGACAGCAGCCCCCACATGGCCGCCGCCCCGAACGAAAAGGCGAACGTGCGCACCAGCACCCCGTAGATGGCCGGCGAATACTGCACGTAGCGCAGCCCGGCCCGCAGCGCGCCGATAAAGTTTTCAGCCGGCCCGCTAGTCACCGTGGGTGGCCGTCGCCAGAAGTACACCACTGCCCAGGTGCCCAGAAACGACAGCCCGTTCAGCACAAACACCCAGCCCGCCGAATAGTAGGCAATAATGGCCCCACCGATGGCCGGCCCGATGGCCCGTGCCACGTTGTTGCTCACCCCGTTCAGCGTGATGGCCGA
>JANXMN010000184.1 GCA_025354605.1 Hymenobacter sp.
GTGAATGATATCCTTGCCCACGAAGGTTTTATCGCCGATTTTGGTCACCATGAACGTGCCGTCACGCTTGATGGCGATGATGTCGTCGAGGTCGGAGCAGTCGCACACGAATTCGTCCTTTTTCAGGCCATAGCCCACGAAACCATCGGCCCGGTTCACGTAGAGCTTCTGGTTGGCGATGGCCACTTTCTGGGCCGTCACCACGTCGAAGGTGCGGAGCTGAGTTTTGCGCTCGCGGCCCGCCCCGTACTTTTTCAGCAGGCCTTCAAAATAATTGATGGCGTAGCGCGTGAGGTTGGCCAGGTGGTCGGCTACCTCGGCCAGCTCGTCGGTAAGGCGCTGCAGATACTCGTCGGCCTTGAAGCCGTCGAACTTCGAGATGCGCTTGATGCGGATTTCGGTCAAGCGCGTGAAGTCATCCTCCGTCAGCGGGCGGCGCAGCACGATGCGCGCATCGTCGGCCCTGGCCTTCTCCCCTTCTATCCGCACGAATTTGCGCAGGCCCTTCTCAATCGTTTCGAGGATTTCGGCCCAGGTTTCGCACTCCTCAATCTTGCGGTAGATGCGGTTTTCGATGAAAATCTTCTCCAGCGAGGCGTTGTGCCAACGCTCCCACAGCTCCTCCTGCCGAATTTCGAGCTCGCGCTCCAGCAGGCGCACGGTGGCTTTGGTGCTCTGGCGCAGCACGTCCTCCACGCCCACGAACCGCGGTTTGTCATCAATGATGACGCAGGTGTTGGGCGAAATGCTGATTTCGCAGTCGGTGAAGGCGTAGAGCGCGTCCATCGTGAGGTCGGGGCTCACGCCGGTGGGCAGCTGCACCTGAATCTCCACGTTGGCGGCCGTGTTGTCGACCACCTTTTTAATCTTGATTTTATTGGCCTCGCTCGCCTTCACAATACTCTCCATCAGCGCCGTGGTAGTGGAGCCATAGGGAATATCGCGGATGATGAGCAGGGTTTTATCCACCTTCTCGATGGTGGCGCGCAACCGGATTTTGGCACCGCGCATGCCCGAGTTGTAGTTGCTCACATCAGCCAGCCCGCCGGTCGAAAAGTCCGGAAACAGCTGCACCTCGCGGCCCCGCAGCACATCGATGCTGGCCTTGCACAGCTCGCGGAAGTTGTGGGGCATAATCTTGGTGCTCAAGCCCACGGCAATGCCTTCCACGCCCTGCGCCAGCAGCAGCGGAAACTTCACGGGCAGCGTGGTAGGCTCGCGCTTGCGGCCGTCGTAGCTCAATTGCCACTCGGTGGTATCGGGATTGAATACCACGTCGAGGGCAAACTTGCTCAGACGGGCTTCGATGTAGCGCGGCGCGGCGGCCCCGTCGCCGGTGCGCACGTCGCCCCAGTTGCCCTGAGTTTCGATGAGCAGGTCCTTCTGGCCCAGGTTCACCATGGCATCGCCGATGCTGGCGTCGCCGTGCGGATGGTACTGCATGGTCTGGCCGATGACGTTGGCCACTTTGTTGAAACGGCCGTCGTCCATCTCCTTCATGGCGTGCAGAATGCGCCGCTGCACGGGCTTGAGGCCATCCTCGATGGCCGGCACGGCGCGCTCCAGAATCACGTAGCTGGCGTAGTCCAGAAACCAGTTCTGGTACATGCCGCGCACCGTAGCCACGTCGTGAATGGTTTCGCCGGGAGCAAACTTGGGCTCCTCTTCGGTCAGCTCTTCAACCGGAATGGGCTCGGCCACGGGGGCCACCGGAACCAAGCCAAACAGGTCGGCCGATAGCGGGGCTGCATCGGCATCGTCAGTCGCCGGGGCAGCATTTTCATCGTCCTCGCCAGTTTGGGCCGGCTCTTCCGAAAAATCGGTCGGCTCTTGCGCGTCGGCGTCGGCGGCGGGCGAAAAGGCCGAGAGGTCGAAATCTACCGAGTCGCCGGGCTGCAGGAAGTGGGAGTCGGGAGCGTCGGAAGTAGGAGTATCAGTAGTAGCCACGTAAGGGGAGCGAATGAAGACGGCGAAGTGCCGCCAAAAGTACCGGAATCAGCGCGGAGCACAAGCAGATTAAGCCGCCATTGTTTAGGAAAGTTCCCAATTTTCTTAGCGTTCGCATCGTAGCCCCACTGCCCCAATGAATGAATTAAACCGGGGCTGCGACCCAAATTTCGCTAAATTTCCACCCAATTCCAAGCTAAATAAACTAGCCATTCACTCAGCCAGGCAGCCTTGACGTGCCGCACACATGGGCGCGCTTTTCAACAAAAAAGCCCGTGCCAAAGGCGCGGGCTTTTCCGTGGAATATGTCGACTAGTCTACCCCTAGGCGACATTGCAAATGTACACATGTTTTATTTGCGTGCAAGCTTTTGCCTTTTTTTTACATGTATTGATACGAGTGCGTTGCGGAGCTTATTATTAGGCTGATACCATTGCAGTAGGATGAGCAATTACGCCAAATCCTCGAGCGGCACCTCGGCGGCGGGCAGCACGTCGGAGGTGATGAGGTCTTTCTCGAGGCGCAGGTTATCGATGATAAATTCCTGGCGGGCCGGGGTGTTCTTGCCCATGTAGTAAGTCAGCACCTGCTGAATGCTGCGGTCGGACTGCAAAATCACGGGCTCCAGCTTGATATTCTCGCCGATGAACTTGCCGAACTCGTCGGGCGAAATCTCGCCGAGGCCCTTAAAGCGGGTAATTTCCGGGTTTTTGCCCAGCTTGCGCATGGCGGCCTGCTTCTCGCTTTCGTTGTAGCAGTAGATGGTTTCCTTTTTATTGCGCACCCGAAAGAGCGGCGTTTCGAGGATGAAGACGTGGCCGTTGCGCACCAAATCGGGGAAAAACTGGAGGAAGAACGTGAGCAGCAGCAGCCGAATGTGCATGCCATCCACGTCGGCATCGGTGGCCACCACCACACGGTTATAGCGCAGGTGCTCAATACCTTCCTCGATATTGAGGGCGTGCTGCAAGAGGTTAAGCTCCTCGTTCTCGTACACGATTTTCTTCTTCAGACCGAAGCAGTTCAGCGGCTTGCCGCGCAGGCTGAATACGGCCTCCAGCTCCACGTTGCGGCTCTTGGTGATGCTGCCCGACGCGGAATCGCCTTCGGTGATGAAGAGCGTGGTGAGCAACTCCTTTTCGGCCCCGTCCTTGGCATTTTCGCCGAGGTGGAAGCGGCAGTCGCGTAGCTTGCGGTTGTGCAGGTTGGCTTTTTTGGCACGCTGGTTAGCCAGCTTTTTCACGCCGGCCATGTCCTTGCGCTCGCGCTCGCTCTGCTCGATGCGCTTACGCAGGGCCTCGGCTACCAGCGCGTTCTTGTGCAGGTAGTTGTCGAGGTGCTCCTTGACAAAATCGAGGATAAACCCGCGCACCGTGGGGCCATCCTCGCCCATGTTCACCGAGCCCAGTTTCGTCTTGGTCTGGCTTTCGAAAACCGGCTCCTGCACGCGCACCGAAATGGCGGCGATGATGCTGGCCCGAATGTCGGCCGCGTCGTAGTCCTTTTTATAAAACTCACGCACGGCCTTCACCACGGCTTCGCGGAAGGCGGCTAAGTGCGTGCCGCCCTGCGTAGTGTACTGGCCGTTCACGAACGAGTAATACTCCTCGCCGTAATCGTTGCCGTGGGTCATGGCCATCTCAATATCCGGGGCTTTGAGGTGGATGATGGGGTATCGCAGGTGCTCCACATCGGCCTTGCGGGCAAGCAGGTCGAGCAGGCCGTTTTCGGAGTAATACTTCTGGCCGTTGAAGTTGATGGTGAGGCCCGCGTTCAGGTAAACGTAGTTCCAGATTTGATTTTCTAGGTACTCCGGAATGAAGCGGTAGTTCTTGAAAATCGTGTCGTCGGGCTGGAACACGACCAGCGTGCCGTTGCGCTGGCTGGTTTTGCTGGGCTTGGCATCGCTCGTGAGCTTGCCCTGGGCAAACTCGGCAGCCTTGAGGATGCCTTCGCGCACGCTCTGCACCAGAAAGTAGCCACTCAAGGCGTTCACAGCCTTAGTGCCCACCCCGTTCAGGCCCACGGATTTCTGGAACACCTTGCTGTCGTACTTGCCACCGGTGTTGATTTTGCTCACCACGTCGACCACCTTGCCCAGCGGAATGCCGCGGCCGTAGTCGCGCACCTGCACTTTCGAATCGGAAATCTTGATGTCGATGGTGCGGCCGTGGCCCATCACATGCTCGTCGATGCAGTTGTCGACCACCTCCTTCACCAGCACGTAAATACCGTCGTCGTAGGCCGAGCCATCGCCGAGCTTGCCGATGTACATGCCGGGCCGCAGCCGGATATGCTCACGCCAGTCTAGCGAGCGGATGCTGTCTTCGTTATAGCCGTGGTCGGGGGCTTTGGCGGGGGTTTGCGGGGCGTCGGTCAGTAATTCGTCGTTCATCGGGCAACTGTATTCCAGTTTTGGGGTAAAATAACGCAGAAATCGGTGCGAGGGCAAGCTTTATT
>JANXMN010000314.1 GCA_025354605.1 Hymenobacter sp.
GTAGCGCAGGCCCACCCAAGTGCGGCGGCCCAGCAGCACCGCCCCGCAGTTGCGCAGGAAGCTGGCCTTGCGCGCCTGCGTCCAAATAATGATGGGGCTCAGCAGGAGCAGTCCGACGCTCACGAATACGTCGAGCAGGCGCTTGGCGCGGGCCTTCTGAGGCTCGTTGAGGTTCAGCGCAATGTTGAGGGTGTAGTAGTCGCCGGGGGCGTCTTTGCTGCTGCTGCCAATGATGTACTGGCTGTCTTCGGGCAGAATTTTATAAGCCACCGGCGGGTCGGCGGGCAGCTCCAGCATCAGGCCGATAATCTGGCTGGCGGGCAGGTCTTTACCGCAGAAAATCAGCTCATTCAGCCCATAAATACGAATGATGTCAGCCAGCTGGCGCAGCTCGCCCAAGGGCTCTTCGCTCGGTGAATGCGTGAATGCCGTCCTGGGTGACTGGACGGCGGCCGGAGCAGCTTCGCCAGAAAACGCCGCGGTAGCCCAGGCCGCCTCCGTGGCGGCCGAAGCATAGGCCGCCGGGGCCGGGGTGGCGACGTCGGCCCCGGTGGCCTCCACGCTCACGTAGCCGATGACGCGGGCCGAAACGTGGGCGGCTTCGAGCAGCTGGCGCACGCGGTGGCTTTCGGGACCGGAGCCCACGATGGCAATATTTTTCTGGTATCGCTCGCTCAGGCGCAGGTTTTTGTACTTGATAAAATGCGCCAATAGCTGCCGCCCCACCAGCGCCGCCACCGCCCAGGCCCCGCCCAAAATAATCAGCGCCTTCGAGAAGCGCCAGGCATCGAGAAAGTTGGAGGCCGCCGAAATCAGCAGCGTGCCCACGAACACGCCCCGCACGATGCGCGCGGTGCGCACCGGCGGGTCGTAGCCCCCGCTCAGGTAGGCCGAGGTGAGCCAGACCAGAATGTAGGCCGGCACGGCCACAGCCATGTACTCGGGCGGGTAGATGCCGGGCACGAACTTGTGGTTGCGCTCCCAGTAGGTTTTCAGGAAATACATGCCCCCCCAGATGAGGCCGGCATCGAGCAGCAGCGGGGCCAGGCGCGCGAGCAGCCGCTCCGCCACGGCCGCGCCGGCCCGCAGCCAGATGGCGGCGTTTATGAGGAGTGAAAACAGGCCCGCCCGGCCCGGCGCGAAGTGCTTTTGCGCGAATATCACCATGGCCCGGTAAAACACGAACACGTAGTTTACGCTGGTGCGCTTGGTGCTCTCACCCTTGTAGTGGATGATGCGCGTGCCGGGGAAATAATAGTTTTTCCAGCCGCCCTGCGTGAGGCGGTACGAGAGGTCAATGTCCTCGCCGTACATGAAATAGTCTTCGTCGAGGAGGCCGACCTGGTCCAGCGCCGCTTGGCGCAGCAGCATAAAGGCCCCGCTCAGCACTTCTACTTCGTGCGTCTGGTCGTTGTCGAGAAAGCCCAAGTGATAGCGCCCGAATGTGCGCGACCGAGGCATCAGCTTCGCCAGCCCGAACATCTTGTAGAACGCCACCGCCGGCGTGGGCAGCCCGCGCTTGCTCTCGGGCAGGAAATGGCCCTGCCCGTCGAGCATCTTCACGCCGAGGCCGCCGCAGTCGGGGTGCGCGTCCATAAAGTCGCAGCAGGCCCGGAAGGTGTCTTCCTCCACCACGGTGTCGGGGTTGAGCAGCAGCTGGTACAGGCCCGTGGCACGGCGCAGGGCCTGGTTATTGCCCTTCGAAAAGCCCGGATTATCCTGATTGGCAATGACAATTACTTCCGGAAACCGGGCCCGCACCATGGCCACCGAGCCATCGGCCGAGTTGTTGTCGACCACGAATACCTCCACCGGCTGGCCCAGCTTCTGCGCGGCCCGCCGCACCGACAGCAGTGCCTGCTCCAGAAAATAGCAGACGTTATAGTTGACAATGACGACGGAGAGCTTGACCACGAAGCGCGAAATTACACCGAGTCTGTCATTGCGAGTGCAGCGCAGCGGAACGCGGCAATCCTTCCTCTCTGGGCAGATAGCCTTGAGATGTGACAAAGCTCTTGATGCGCAGGCGACACCTCACCCCCTGACCCCCTCTCCCAAAAAGTGGGGCACTGGTTCGGCTCAAAAAGTAAAGCAGAAAGAGCCCAACGCATTGCGCTGGGCTCTTTCTGTTGACGAATGTTATGTCAGGAATAAGGCCGGTTCCCCCTCTTTTTTGGAGAAGGGGTCACGGGTGAAGTTGACGCCTAGCCCGATAAAGGTCTCGTCACATTATCAGGCTAGTCGCTCCGAGAGGAAAGATTGCCACGGCCTGTGGCCTCGCAATGACAGCTGTTCCCAATCGCTACACCTGTCGCAACCGGTCCACAATGCTGCGGCCCAGCGTAATCTCATCGGCGTATTCCAGCTCGCCACCCATCGGAATGCCCCGGGCAATGGTGCTGATGTGCACGTTAGGCAAATCGCGCAGCCGGCGCGAGAGATAGAAAGCGGTAGTATCGCCCTCCATCGTGGGCGAAATGGCCAGAATAACTTCGCGGATTTCCGAGTCATCGCCCGCCGCCCGCTCCACCAGCGAGTCGATGTGCAAGTCGGAGGGCCCCACACCTTCGATGGGCGAAATCACCCCGCCCAGCACGTGGTACACGCCCTTGTACTGCCCCGTGTTCTCGATGGCAATCACGTCGCGCACGTCCGAAACCACGCACACCAAGCTATGGTCGCGCAGCTGGTTGGCGCATATGCCGCACTGCTCCGAGTCGGAGATGCTGTGGCAGGTGCGGCAGTAAGTAATTTCGAAGCGCATCTTGGCCAGGGCTTCGGCCAGCGAAGCCGTCGTATCCATCTCCGCCTTCAGCAGGTGCAGGGCCAGGCGCAAAGCCGTTTTCCGGCCAATACCGGGCAGGCGCGACAGTTCGCCCACCGCGTTTTCAATCAGTTTCGAGGGAAACTCCATTCAAAAAATGTGAAAATGTGCTGATGTGAAGTGGTGCGCGATGAAGATGAGCAGTTGAATTCAGCACATTTTCATCGCGCCACATTTTCACATCAAATAACGTCGGCCGAGATGCCCCGGTCGTGAATGGCCGTGCACATGGGCTCCAGCTCTTCGTAGGTGCCTACTTTCACGGCGCACTTGCCCTTGTAGTGAATCAGCAGGGTGCACTGTTCGGCCTGTTCGGGCTGGTGGCCGCACACGGTCATCAGCGTGGTGATGACGTGGTCGAACGTGTTGATGTCGTCGTTGTACACCACCAGGTTGCGCAGCTCTACGGCTTCTTCGAGCAGCAGAACGTCTTCATCATAATCAATTTGCGGACGCGTGTTCATAAGGCAAATTTACGCAGGAATGCCCGCCCGGGGCAGCGGTTAATAACTCCAAACCCCCAGGTTTCGTTTCGTCAGATTCGTGCCAATTTTGCCGGCCCGCCCGCCGCCGGCCCTCCCCGCATCCCCGCTCATGCCCGTTCCGTCCGCCGATTTCAAGAAAGCCCTCAAACGCCTCTCCGAGCCCGAAAAGGAGGCCTTGCTGCTGCGCGCCGTGCGCCGCGACGCCGAGCTTTACGAAACTTTCCGCTTCGAACTGCTGGCCGACGTGACCCTGGGCCAAATGCAGGAAGAAACCGCCGACCGCATTCACGAGCTGTTCAACGTGGCCGTATCGGGTCGCCTGCTCAACCGTAGCCTCGTAAAGGCTCTGCGTGCCAGCGTGCAGGAAGCCGCCCGCGGCCGCCGCATCACCAAAAGCAAGCAGCTTGAAATCGACCTATTAGTCTACATCCTACGCCAGGCCATCGACAACTTCTCGGGTCAGTTCGACAGCGTGTACGACGGCTTCTACAACGCCACTGCCCGTTTGGCCGCCCGCGTGCCCGCCCTGGTGCTCAAAAGCCTGCACGAAGACCTCTGGGTTGAATACCAGTCGGAAATCGACGACATCCTACGCCAGCTCCACGGCCGCAAAAAGAGCCATAACCTGAAATTCGAGCTGCCCCACCGCTTCGAAATACCCGAGTAGCGAGCACAAAAAAACCCGCCGTAAAGCGGGCTTTTTTTATTTCATCACGCCGCCGGCAAAATCTGCCGGGTCAGCAATTATTGCTTGGCAATCACGTTGAAGGTCAGGTCGAAGTCGTCGTTGATGGCTTTGTCGCCAATGCTGTCGAAGAAGGACTTGGAACCGTATTTCAGCCCAAACTTGGTGCGGTCGATTTTCACTTTGCCGCTGGCGGCCGCTACGCCGTCCTTCACGCCCACTTTGGCCGGAAAGCTGATGGTCTGCGTCACGCCCTTGATGGTCATCTCGCCGGTGATGGTGGCATTGTCAGCATCCTTGGCGGCACCCTTAATAGGAGCTACGCTGGTGATTTTGAAGGTCGAAGTCGGAAATTTCTCCACGCCAAAAAAGTCGTCGCTGGTCATGTGGCCCACGAATTTGCCCTGGCTTTCGGCATCCTTGATGTCGGTAGCTTTCAGGCTTTTCATATCCACCGTCACCGTGCCGCCCACGAGGGCATTGCCTTTCACGAGCAGTTCGCCCGAAGTAAAGCTGATGGTGCCGTTGTGGCCGTGCGTCACGGCTTTACCTTCCCAGCCCAAGGTGCTCAGCTGCGGCTGCACGGCGTAGGTAGGGGCTTTGGTGGCCATTTTGGCGCTGTTCATTTTCTGGGCCGAAGCAACGGGCGCGGCGCCGAGCACGGCAAGAGCAAACAGGGCAGGAATCAGGAGTTTTTTCATGGTAAGTCAGAAGTTAAAAAAAGAAACGGGTAATAAAAACGGGCAGCATTGCCAGTCGGGGAAAATTTAATTATTGGAGCGAATCTTATCCAGCAGCTCGTTGAGCAGCTTGGCATCAGCTTCGGTTAGGGCAACGTGAGCGGGCGATTGCAACACGCCGGAGATATCAATCTGGTCAAGCAGGTCCAGGCCCATCGGCGTAATGCGGATATCGACGGCGCGGCGGTTGGAGGGGCATACGGTGCGCGTGACAAGTTTTTTTTCTTCGAGCCGGTCCACAATGCGCGAGGCGTTGCTGGTTTTATCCAGCATGCGGTCGATGAGCAGGGCCACGGTGGCGGGCTGCGGGTGCTGCCCACGCAAAATGCGCAGAATATTGAACTGTGGTGAAGTGAGGCTAAATTGCTTGAAGGCGCAATTCTGACGCAGCTGCATCCAGCCCGCCGTGTAAATCAGGTTGATGGCTGCTTTCTGGTGTTCGTCGCGGAAATGCGGCTGCTTAATTTCGTCTTCGATACGCATGGAGGTTAGCAGGAATCAGCTGCAAATATATGTACAGACATTTAATGTTTGTACATCGTTCAGGCAAAAAGTTAAAAATACATCGATTTTTGGTGAGCAGTGGACCATATATATTTTGGCTGCGTAATCCGGCTAGTCAATTCTCATTCCTAATTGCCATGGCCATGCCCCGTTTCGCCCTCGCTTTGCTCACCGCCGCCTGTTTGGCCAGCACGCCTCGCCTCGCGGCTGCCCAGGCCGGGGGCTTCCCAATAAAAACCACGCCCCGCACCCAGTTTGTCATGATGGAGGGGGAAGTAGTGCGCCGTGACGGTGGGCAGACTGCTCATCTCGCCCAGAACGTGAAGCTGCCCAGCGGCGTCAAAATCAACTATAAAAACGGTATTGTGGAGATGCCCGCCGATAAGCTGAACCCCAAAGGCAAGAAAATCACCCTCCGCGAAGGCGACTACGTGAGGGTCGATGGCGGGGTGGTATTTGCGACTCCGGCCAGTGCTAGCGCCGCCCAAGGGGCCGCTCCAGTTGCCCCCGATGCTAAGTACGAGAAGCTGGTGCAGCACGGCCCCGGCTATGCCGAACCAGCCATGCAAGTGTCATTGCTCAACAAAAAAATCGAGCTACTGAACCAGAAAATCAGCCTGCTCAGCCAGGGTCGTAATGACTTGCCCGACACCAAGTCGCTCGATGCGCAACTCGCCGAACTCGATGAGAAGCTGAAATAGCGCTGCTAGCTTCCGCTGGTCCCGGGCGGCTGGTCGCACAGGCGCAGCTGCCCGGCATCCTCGGTTACGAGGCCAAACGGTTCGTCGCGCACAATCAAAAAGCCATCGAGGTCGAGCACATCGGCCAGGGCGCTGACTTGCAGGGCCGCGGCAATCCCCACCGTGGTTTCGACCATACAGCCCAGCATGGGCAGCAGGCCGTGCGCTCGGGTCTGGCGCAGCAGTTCGATGCCCCTTCGGAAGCCGCCGGCTTTCATCAGTTTCACGTTCACGCCATGAAACTGGGCCGCGATGGCGGCAAAATCAGCCTCGTCAGTCACCGACTCATCTGCTACCAGGGGCACGTCGCTGCGGGGGCGCAGGTAGCGGTAGTCCCAGGCCTGCGCGGCGGGCAGGGGTTGTTCGAGCAGGCGTATATGCAGCCCGGGCACGGCGCGGGCCTGCTCCAGAAAATGCAGCACGCTGTCGGCATCGGGCCACGTTTCGTTGCCATCCACCAGCAGCGGATGGCCGGGCAGGGCGCGGGCTACCTCGCGCAGCAGGTCGAGCCCCTCAGTGGCATTCACTTTTATTTTGAGGAGACTGAAGCGGGCGGCTCGCTGCTCGCGCAGAAAGGCTGCCACTTCGCCCGGCACCATTATGGGGAGCGAAAAAGCCGTGGGAACCTTAGCGGCCGGTGCAGGCACGCCCAGCCACAACCAGACCGGCTGCCTGGCCCGGGCGGCCAGCCAGGCCACCAGGGCCGCCTCCAAGCCGAAGCGCAGGGCATGCGCCACGGGCTGTGTGACCAGCAG
Source organism: Hymenobacter sp. (assembly GCA_025354605.1). Lineage (GTDB taxonomy): Bacteria > Bacteroidota > Bacteroidia > Cytophagales > Hymenobacteraceae > Hymenobacter. The sequence continues at coordinate 6,734 of JANXMN010000314.1, forward strand.
CGCATCGAGCTCGGACAGGGAATCGACGGCGGCCAAGCCCCCGGCTAGCAGGGCCGCAAACTGCTGCTGGAGCAGCTCGGGGGTTTCGCCGTAGCGCACGTTGGGGGCCGCCTCGCCCACGCCCAGCTGCCCCAGCCCGGCCACACGGAGCAGCAGGTTGGTTTTGGTGGTGGACGAATTGCGCGAGATTTTCCAGGTGTAGCGCAACGGCAACACTTGCGCGGTAAGTGACCAGATGGGCATGAAACAAAGCTAGCACTATTAGCTGCCTGCGCGGCAAAATTGACCGTTTCCTGGATTTAGCACCCCAAAACAGAACCAGATTTCTACTGGCCGAGAAAAGAATGCCGTTCGCCGGGTCAAACTTGTTGTTTGTCAATTATCTGAATCCAATTTTTTATATCACCTTGAAATCAATTCTTGATTTTTTACTTTTGTAGCACCCATTAATAAACTTTTTCCATCAATTTGTTTCACTTTTTTCTGTTTCATTAATATGAAAGCTTCTACACCTTTTGCCTGGTTATTGGGTGGGTTGCTCCTGGTTTCGGGCGCTCCGCAAGCTGTTGCTCAGAAACAGCATCATCATAAGACCCCGGCGGCTACCGGCCTGCCCTGGTTCACGGTACACAATAAGGTTCTGGTGGTGCAGACTGGCAACCAGGCCAAACCCCTGGAAAAAGACGTGACGCTGCCCAACGGCATCCGTGTGGAGGCCCAGACGCAGTCCATTATCCTCACCAACGGCAAGCGGGTGAAATTGCAGGAAGGCGACCTGTTGAGCCTGAACGGCGAATACATCCCGAAATCAGCCTCCAACACGGCCCCGCCGGCCGATGCCACGGCCAGTCTGTTGCCTATGGGTGCCACAGTGCCAAAGTCGGCCCCCGTGGTGGCCTCCGTCAACTCCTCCCCTGCCCCGGCTCCCGCGGCTCCAGCCCCGGTGGCGACGGCAGTGGCAACGCCCTCGTTTGCCTACCGCTCCGAAACGCCGGTGAATGGCAAGCTGCGCGGCGTAGTCGAACTTGGAGCCAGCGGCTTCAACATGTTCATTATCCGCATCGACGACAAGAAGAACTGGAAGCTGGAAAAGTCGGAGTTCGGCAATAGTCTGGTCATGGAAAACATGTCGACGGAAGAAGACATCCGTATTGGCCTGAAAGCCTATATCGGCAAAATGCTCGACTTCGGCGTACCGGGCCGCGACATTCACTTTGTGGTGAGCTCGGGGGCGGCCCTGTCGGAAAACACTGCCCGCATCACCAAGGCCCTGCAGGCCCTGAAGTATGTAGTGACAACCGTGACGCCAGCGCGCGAAGGCGCTTTGGGCCTGAAAGCCGCCTTGCCGACCGACTACGCCACCAAGGGCTTCGTGATGGACATGGGTTCGGCCAACAGTAAGATTTCGTGGTACGTCGATGGCCAGCCCCATGTGCAGGACACCTTCGGCTCAAAATACTTCGAAAAGAACGTGGACGACGCCACCGTGGCCGCCGAAGTGAAAGCCAAAGCATCGCAAGTGCCGGCCAACCTGCGCGGCACCTGCTTTATTATCGGTGGGGTGCCCTACGAACTGGCCAAGGCCGTGCGTCAGGGCCAGGAAGCCTACACCACGTTGAAAGCGCCCACCGAGTATCCACAGCTGAACGGAGCCAAAATCAAGTCGGGCCTGAACATCTACCAGGCCCTGGCCGATGCCACCGGCTGCAAGCAGTTCGTGTTTGGCTACGACACCAACTTTACCATCGGCTACCTGCTGTCGCTGTAATCCGCAAACTTACTTAGCTGTCTCTCATGCCCCGTGCTGCCTGCACGGGGCATTTTTTTGCTTTACGGGGCGCGGGAAACTCCACCATGAAAGCGGCGGCTGGACAGATATTGCCGTTCTTTAGGCGCTTATTCCATTTTCTCGGCAAATTTTTTTCGCGCATGACCCAATCCCGTTTACTCCTAGTGGCCCTGATTTTCATTGTGATGGCTGGCTTGCTTACCGCGCTTGGCGGTGGCCTGCCGCCCATGGTGCCGGTAGCAGCTCGCTGGCTGGCCCTGCTGGCCATTGCCGCCGCGGCCGCCCCGCGGCGCTCGCTCACGCTCTGGATTGTGGTAAGTATGCTGGTGGGCATTGAGCTGGGCCACGATGCGCCCGCCGTGGCGATGAACCTGAAGGTGCTCAGCGATGCCTTTTTGCGGCTGGTGAAAACCATTATTGCGCCGCTAGTATTTGCTACGCTAGTGGTAGGCATTGCCGGGCATGCCGACCTGAAGCAGGTGGGCCGCATGGGCATCAAGGCGCTGGTGTACTTTGAAATCGTGACCACCTTTGCCTTGTTTATTGGCTTGGGCGCTATCAACCTCACCAAAGCCGGGGTGGGCATCAGCCGGGTGGGCGTAAAAGAAGAGGCTCTGACCGCCGCCCCGCCCCAGACGGCGGCCGACATCATCCTGCACATCTTCCCCGAAAACATCGCTAAGTCGGTGGCCGAAGGGCAGGTGTTGCAGGTGGTTATTTTCGCCATTCTGTTTGCCATTGGTCTGGCTCTCACGCCCGAGCGGCCGCGCCGGGTGATGCTGGAATTCTGCGAAAGCTTGTCGGAAGTGATGTTCAAGTTCACCAACGTGGTGATGTACTTCGCGCCGCTGGGCGTGGGCGGAGCGTTGGCCTACACGGTGGGCAAAATGGGCTTTGCGCCCCTGCTAAATGCTTTGCAGCTGCTTCTCACGCTATACGGCGCACTCATTGCCTTTGTGCTGCTGGTATTGCTGCCGGTGGCGTTACTGGCGCGCGTGCCGCTGCGGCGCTTCATTGCCGCCGTGGCCGAGCCGGTGAGTATCGCCTTCGCCACCACCAGCAGTGAGGCCGCCTTGCCCCGCGCCATGGAGGCTATGGAGGGCATCGGGGTGCCGCGCCGCATCGTAGCTTTCGTGATGCCGACCGGCTATTCCTTCAACCTCGACGGCACGACGCTTTATCTGTCGTTGGCGGCGGTATTCGTGGCGCAGGCGGCCGGCGTGCCCCTCTCTTTTGGGCAGCAGCTGCTGATGGTATTTACCCTGATGCTGACCAGTAAGGGAGTAGCCGGCGTGCCGCGGGCTTCGCTCGTTATTCTGCTGGCCACGGTCGCTTCGTTTAACCTGCCGGCCTGGCCGGTTTTTATCATCCTCGGTATCGATGCCCTGATGGACATGGCCCGCACGGCCGTAAACGTGCTGGGCAACTGCCTGGCCTCGGCTGTAGTGGCGCGCTGGGAAGGGGAGTTCGTGGACGACTACATCGGCCCTGACCCGGCAACCACCTAAAAAGGTAACAAGAGAAATTGAACGAAATGTAGGAATGGCCAGTTGAGCCAGTCGAAGTTATTTCGAGGCTACTCATCGAAAAAAGGGCATTTATCCCGTTTATTCCCGTATATTAGCCTTTGAAATTATCAGCGAAGGTCAGCGTATTGCATTAAGCCAATTTTTGCTTTTCTTCTTTTCTTTTTTTATCGAGAATTTGCTACCTTCAACCTTATGAAACGTCTTCGCCAATTTTCCGTGGTCGCCTTGGTGCCCGCCCTGTTGGGGGCCAGCGCCTGCGTGTCGGTCAAAAACCAGATGAAGAGTACCCCAACGGCCGCCATCGCTACCCGGCTGCCCCCGCTCGAAATTCTGGCCGACCAGGGTCCGCTGGCGATGAACGACGGTGCCCTGCCCGAAGACCCGCTCAAGTTGTTTCAGCAGGAGTGCCGCGTCAACCTAACCGAGCCCACCGACTCGGCCACCTACGGCTACGCCAAGCTGATTGTGAAGAAGGTAAAGACCCTGCGCACCGGGCGCGGCATTCAGGGTGCCCAAGTACTTACGTTTATGCTGCCGGCCATTGTGGGCGTTCCGCTGGAGTGGTACAAGACGACCTTGCAAGCCGAAGTACAGGTGAGCGATGCGGCCGGCAACCTGCTCGGCACTTACAATGGCACCGGCACCTCCGAAGTAAAAGTGGCCATGTACCACGGCTATTCGCAGACTGACGCGCCGCGCCTGGCCGACATTATTGCCCTGCGGGGCGCGATGGCCCAGATTCGCCCGCAGCTCGATACGGCTACGGTGCGCCTGCGGCCCCTGCTGCTGGCCGGCGGCACCGTTGAAAACCCCACCATTCCGGCGGCTTCGTCGTCGGCGACGGGCGGGCGCTAGGCTCGCCTTTCCGGTCGGCTCCTTTTTTTTGAAAGGCCCGCCGTCGCCCTGGTTCCTGTAGGAGCCGTGAGGCGGCGGCGGGCCTTACCTTTGGCCCCTATGGCTCCGACAACGACATTTCGAGCAAAGCCCCTGATATGGCTCCCTCTACTACTGCTGCTGGCTGGTTGCTGTGCCAACAACGTGTGCGACTGTGCGGGCGAAGCTCAGCAAGATGCGGTGAAACTGGTTTTTAAGTCGGGCAGTCAGCCGGGCAGCTTCCGCTCAGCCGACCTGGATACGCTGGTATTGCAGCGTTTTCCCAAAATCAATAAAACCAATGTCAGGCCCGACGTAGTGACCATTGTGCGCGTGGCCCCGCAGCCCGGCGACACCATCACGCTGAACAATACCTCGCCCTTTGCCCAACAAGGCACCACCAAGCTCAACGGCTACTCCTACCGGGTACGCTTTCTGCACCACGACCCGGGCCGCCGCAACAACGCGGCCTTGGCCCTGACCATCGACAGCGTGCAACTGCGCGGGAGCCTGGAGGGCAACGGCTGCTGCACCTGCTATACTAATTCGTACAAAGCAATCTACGTGCGGGCCGGCAAAGATTCGGCGAAGGCCACCAATTCGCTGGTGGAGTTGCCCCGTCAAGGTGCGTACATCATTTCAAAATAAGCGGCTTTGGGGCCAGCCGCCGGGGCTGGCCATGCACACGCAACCCGGGCTTGGCAGCGCGCTGTAGCCGGCTCCGCAAAACTGTAACTCATGGCTACTGACCATTCGAACTCCAACGCGCCGGAAACTTCTGCGGTCGCCGAAGTTCCTTCCAACTTTCCCTTTCATTCGACGCTGAGCCTGGCCCCGCTGGTGGACTACTGGCACGAGCGGGAAAACGCCGCCAACCCCGGCGTAGCCCACCTGGCGCGCAGCATTCATAAGCTGGTGGCCAAAGCGCCTTGGCTGCACGAGCCGGTTGAGGATGAAAACCTACTCCGCGACAACCGGGACCTGATTGAAACGCTGATGCTGGCGATGTTTCCGCTGGCATCCATCGGCACCGATATCAGCGGGGTGGTGGGGCCGTACCAGCGGCGCAGCTTTTACGCCACGCCGCATTTTGGCGAAATCATGCTCAATAAGCAGGGGCTGGTGAAGCAGCCGCTGAACATTGACCTAGCCGCCATGGAGCGACAGCTGGGCCTGATAGCTTACCAGCTGGTGCTGCACCGCGTGTACGGCACCGAGCTGCCTTCGCTGGGAGCCATCATTTTCACGGTGCCCGATTACAAGATTGGCCTGTACCGCCACTACAGCGTCGATTTCGACTCGACGTTTGTACGGGTGCGGGTGGTGGGCGAGCCGCCGGCCCTGAGTGAGGAGCAGCGCGAAACCCTGCTGCACAACCGCCACCAGCCCGAGGTATGGCGCGAGCTGCTGCCGCCGCACTTCTTCGCGCTGGAAGGCTTCAACGTATTGCGCCTGCAAGACGTGACGGAGCAGGAAATTCTGTCGGGGCTGAAGTACGACCTCCTGGAGCGCGACGTGCTGCAAACCCCAGCCCGCTTCGAGCAAATTCAGGAGAAGCTGCGGGTGCTGTTTGCCCAGCCGGCTTTGCAGCTGGGCATCGCGGCCTACGACGAGAAGAAAAAGGCTTTCGTGGATTTCGGCCGCAAAATCAACCACAGCTTCCTCACCAAGCAGGTGCGGCAGCAGCAGTCGTCGGATGCCAGCTTCCGGCAGATTTATGAGCGTCTGCTGGCCAGCCGTGAGCCCCTAGTGCTGAAGGATGTGGCCCGGGCCGACCTGCCCGATGACCTTCGCCAGCAGATTCTGAGCCTGGGCATCCGCTCGGCTATTCTGGCGCTGCTGCCCTACGGCAACGACACGGTGGGCCTGCTGGAGCTGGGCTCGCCTAACGTGGGCGGGCTCGACGAGTTCGACGTGGACACCGTGGCGCAGTTCGTGCCGCTGTTTGCGGTGGCCGTGAAGCGCAACGCCGAAGACCAGCAAACCCGTGTGCAGGCCATTGTGCAGCAGAAATTTACGGCCATTCACCCGACTATGGAGTGGCGTTTCACCGACGCGGCCCGCAACCTGCTGGCCCAGTTCGACGAAGGCAACCGCACGGCCGAGATGGAAGCCATTGTGTTCGACGACGTGTACCCGCTGCACGGCTCGGCCGATATCCGGAGCAGCAGCACGGTGCGCAATGAAGCCATTCAGGGCGACCTGATGGAGCACCTTAACCTGGCCAACAAAGTGCTGAAAAAGGCTTCGGAGTTTCAGCAGCTGCCTATATTGGACGAGCTGAAATTTTACGTGAGCAAGAACCTGAAACGCCTGCGTGAGGGCCTGCTCACCGGCGACGAGGCCAACATCTACGACTCGCTGAAGCGCGAAGTAGAGCCCCTGTTCGAATACCTGGCCACGCACACCAAGGAGCTGCGCCCCGTGATATCGGAATACTGGCACAACATCGACCCGCGCCTGGGCATCCTCTACAAGCGCCGCAAAGACTTCGAGCTGAGCGTGACCACGCTTAACGACGCGGTGAGCGACTACCTGGACGAAGAGGAAGAAAAGGCCCAACTGATGTTCCCGCATTACTTCCAGCGCTACAAAACCGACGGCGTGGAGTTCAATATCTACGTGGGCAGCACTCTGGTGCAGGACAAACCCTTCGACCTGGTTTTCCTGAAAAACCTGCGCCTGTGGCAGCTGCTCACAATGGTAGAAATCACCCGTCGCACCGCCGCCCTCAAGCCCACGCTGCCCGTGCCACTCGACACCACCCAGCTCATCCTCATCCACGGGCAGCCGCTGAGCATTCGCTTCCGGCAGGATGAGCGGCAGTTCGACGTAGACGGGGCCTACAACATCCGCTACGAAATTATCAAGAAGCGCATCGATAAAGCCACCGTGCAAGGCACCGGCGAGCGCCTCACCCAGCCCGGCACCATTGCCCTGGTATACGCCCAGAGCCGCGAGGCCGTGGAATATTACGAGTACATCGACTACCTGCAGGACCGGGGCATGCTCGAACTCGGCGTGGAAGAGCTGGAGCTGGAAGAGTTGCAGGGCGTGAAGGGCCTGCTGGCCCTGCGCGTGCGGGTGAAACTGTGAGAGCTACTGGCTTGCACCGTTTAACTGAGCTGCTACGACCAGTTAAGCCGAACGTTTTGCTTCACTCCGGCTAAATTATCTCCTCATTCAGCACAGCTACTTCTTTCTGCCGAAATAGCCGCAGGCCGGTACGGAACACGAGCAGCCAGGCCACTCCACCGGCAAAGCCAGCCAGCACATCGGTGGCGTAGTGGGCGTGCAGGCACACCCGCGTGAGGCCAATGAGGCCAGCCCAGAGCACCAGCGGCGCGGCCCAGCCAGGACGGCCAAAGTGCCGGGCCAGCAGCCAGGCCAGGCAGCCGTAGAACGTGAGCCCAAGCATGGCGTGCCCGCTCGGAAAGCTCAGGCCAAAGGTTTGCAGCACGGCATTGGCGGGCCGGGGCCGGTTGAAATACAGCTTCAGCAGCTGGTTGAGCAGCACCGCCCCGGCCATGACAATCACCAGCTCTTTGGCCTCGCGCGGATGTGGTAGCCGCTCATACACCAGTTATCGTTTGCATAATGGCTCCATATTGGCAGCATGTGTAAGGCGCTTTGGTCGTAATGTGCAAGCATAGATTTTACCATATCGCCATTGCGTTTCGGCTGCAAAATATTATACAATGGATGAAGTGCACGGTATGTATCCCACAAAGAAAAAGTTGAGTAATTTGTAAAATCTTTAGCCTGGTGAATATTATAATCCAGTCCTTTATAATTACCATCGACATCCATAAAAGTATTGGGTGCCAAAAAAGAATGATACATGGAAGTGTAAAAATTTACTTTGGTATCTTCCGGTGCTTCTATCACCACTTTTGATAATTCTTTCTCCCATTTTGCGGCTGCTTCCTTCACTGTTCTTTCAAAATCCCAATGAGAAATTTCAGCATTTATATTTTTTAAAGCACCAGCTGAGCTTACCCCAGATAATGCAAACTTTATTTTTATTTTTTCATTTGCAACGGTGTTGAAGTTGAAAAACATTTTTATTTGTCTGCCCGCAACATCAGGAAAATTTTCCAGCTGGTTAAATTTACCCCAAAAGCCTCGGTACATTTCTTTTTTACCTTCATTAGCAGAACCATAATTTAAAATAGGTTTTGAAAACGCCATCGCAAAATATACAACTCTTGTTCTTGCCCAACCAAACGTTTGTCTGTAGCCGGTTACGAGCGTATCGTTTTCCACTCTTACAACAGTCCACACATTTTTATCTTCATAATTATAAATGCCGTGCTCAAGGTCTAAAATAATATGCGCATCTTTTGTTTCTGGAAAACTGTATTGGTGAAAACCAACTCTTTCTGTTGCTGTAAGTTCTGCTTTAATATTATAATCTTCCAATTGTACAGTGTAATACCCTGCAGTAGCTTTTTCAGTTGCATGGCTAAATGCAGAGCGAAAGCCACTGTGTGGAATTGTTGCTACGCCCGGATTAAGCTTTAATGGTCCAATAGTTGGCATCACCAAAAAATCTCCTAAATCAGAATGACCCGTACCGCTTAAATGTGTATGACTAAAACCAACAATTGTTTTATCATCGTATTGGTAACCTCCACAATATTTATACATGTCAGGATTGTATTTTCCATTGGCAATGTATTGAAGCGTATCAGTATCGGGGCTTAATTGCACCATGCCAAAAGGTACAGTAGCACCTGGAAATGTATGCCCCATTTTTTGTGTTCCGATAATTGGATTCACATATTTTACCAACGCATTGTTGTTTTGTGCAGCTGTATCAAAACTTAAAAAAAACGTAATATTCAAAATTAAAATCAGTACTGCTTTTGTATGATTGTTCATCATAATAATTTAATTGCGGTTAATTTTTTTGATGGATGAATCTGCTACATATTCTTTCCAAAGTTCTTCAATATTTTTGCCGATAATATTTTTGAACGTAGCTTCTGAATATTCATTTTTACGGGCTGCATCATCAAGCATTTGTACAAAGTTTGGTTTGTACCGTTCTGTAATCCATATAAAAAAACGAGCTGTAATGCGGTACGAATTATTATAGTTGTGTTCCGGTTTTACATCTGGCAAACTCCATTTTGCTTTTTCATTATTGATGCCTTCAGTGGATCTTACATAATCTGCAATACCCTCCGTAACCCAACCTGGTGCTGTGTTTTGACCATAAGCCTGCACAACATGCATCAACTCATGTGTTATTACATCTATGTCTTCCGGCTTCTTTTCAAACCATGCAGGGTTGTAAGTAATATTGCCATTGTTTGTAGCAGCAACACCATCATATTTTTTATCAATAATAAAAGTAACAGCAGTTGGACTGTTTGTATTGTATTTTTTTATAAGTTTTGGATATTGCTCAAAATAAGCGTTGATGAATTGTTTCTTATATTCATCTTTAAAGGAATTATCCTCATCTAATAAATACAATGTCAGACCGTTTTTTGTAATGGTATCAGGCTTACTTTCATTTTTTAAAAATGCCTCACTGCTCATTGGCATCATATCTTTTACTTTTAAATAAATGGCTTTATCATCCCTTGAAAAGGAGTAAGGTAAATCTGCTGTTGCTGTAATTCTTGTTTTATTTGGTTTAGCATTCATGCCAATATCAAATGTGCCACCGCTTAAAATATCGCTGTGCGC
>JANXMN010000322.1 GCA_025354605.1 Hymenobacter sp.
CGTTGCGCGGGAGAGATGCTTCGACAAGCTCAGCATGACGTTCTTTTTTGCTTTTTCTTCCCAACTCCCACCCTACCTTCCCCATATGAAACTCGCTACGCTTCTTCTCGCCCTCGCGCCATTCGCCGCCTTCGCCCAAAAGCCCGCCCCGCTCCTGCCGCCCGCCGACCCCACCATCCAGAAGATGGTGGATGAAATCTCGGCCAAAAACCTGGAGGCCGACATCCGCAAGCTGGTTTCCTTCGGCACGCGCCACACGCTCAGCGATACGCAGAGCCCCACGCGCGGCATCGGCGCGGCCCGCAACTACGTGCGCGACGAGTTTCTGAAATACAGCAAAGCCGGCGGCGGCCGCATGACCGTCGAGATGGACACCTTCACGGTGAAGCCCGACGGCAAGCGCATCAACAAGCCCGTGCTGATGGCCAACGTGCTGGCCACCCTGCCCGGCACCGACCCCACCGACACCCGCATCATCCTCGTGAGCGGCCACATCGACTCCCGCGTCTCAGACGTGATGAACGCCACCGCCGACGCGCCTGGGGCCAACGACGACGGCTCCGGCACCGTGCTGGTGATGGAGCTGGCCCGCGTGCTGGCCGGCCAGAAATTTCCGTGCACCCTCAAGTTCGTGGCCGTGCAGGGCGAAGAGCAGGGCCTCTACGGCTCGGGCCACCTGGCCGAGCGCGCCAAAAAAGAAGGCTGGAACCTGGTTGCAATGCTCAACAACGACATCGTGGGCAACTCCCACGGCTTCGACCCCATCATCAACGATGCCACGCAAGTGCGGGTGTTCAGCGAAGGCGTGCCGGCCAACGAAACGCCCGAGCAGGCCAAAGTGCGCCGCCAGCTCAGCTCCGAGAACGACGCCCCCAGCCGCCAGGTGGCTCGCTACATTCAGCGCACGGCGCAGCTCTACGGCCGCGGCCACAAAGTAGCCCTGGAGTACCGCCCCGACCGTTTCCTGCGCGGCGGCGACCACACGCCCTTCAACCAGCAAGGCTTCGCCGCCGTCCGCTTCACCGAAATGAATGAGGACTACACCCACCAGCACCAGGACCTGCGCACCGAAAAAGCCCGCCCCTACGGCGACGTAACCGAAGGCGTGGACTTTGCCTACCTGCGCCGCAACGCCGGCCTCAACCTCGCCGCCATGGCCAGCCTGGCCCTGGCCCCCGCCGCCCCCGCCAAGGTAGAAGTGCTCACCGCCAACCTCACTAACCGCACCGAACTGCGCTGGCAGGCTCCCGCCGCCGGCCCCAAGCCCAGCGGCTACGTGGTGCTGGTGCGCGAAACCAGCGCCCCGCAGTGGCAGCAGCGCTTCCCCATGGCGGGCCTCACGGCTGATTTCCCCATCAGCAAGGACAACTTCATCTTCGGTGTGGTTAGCGTGGATGCCGCCGGGCACGAAAGCGTGGCTGTGCTGCCGGTGGTGGGGCGGTAAATTTTTAGCTTCAGCTTAGCTAATAATGAACATTCTTTTTCGAGCTGTTACACTTTTAGCATCAGTCCTTTCAGCCTGCAATACGCCTGTTGACAAGCAGCAAACCCGACGAAATGGAATTATTCAATCTGATACAACTGGACTATTAATTCAGCGCGAACTAGCTGACAGACCTAAGTTGACGCACATCAAAGGACAGTTTTACAGAAGCAAGGACGGCCACTTGTATGAACGAACTTTCGCTGACCGTGAAATAAATGGCAGTGATTCCTTAGCATCAGTTGAGTACTTCAACGGCCAGCTACCGCAGGACATTGACCCTTTGACTTTCGTGGTGCTTGATGGTTGGTATGCTAAAGACAAGCATTTTGCTTATTACTACCGACCGACAAGTGGCGGAATGCTCGCTATTAAAATGGACAAGGCTGATGTTAAAACTTTCAAAATATTTCAAGGACATTATCAGTATGCCGTTGATAAAAGTCATGTCTATAAAGACAGTGAGATTTTAGAAAATATTAATCCGGGCAAAGCAAGGGTAATTACAGATAAGACTGGCGAAATCCTTTCAATTAAATAATTATCTCTTGCAGTAATAATTAGCTCACGTCAGCGATACATCCCCCAAACCCTCACCAATCCCAACCCGCCATGTCGCTGTACATTGTTTTAATCGTCGTCGCCATCCTCCTCTCCGGCATTCGGGTGGCGCAGGAATACGAGCGGGCGCTGGTGTTTCGGCTGGGCCGGTTCACGGGGCTGCGCGGGCCGGGGCTGTACTGGATAATCCCGTTTATCGAGCGTCAGCAGACCATTGATGTTCGCACCAAAACCGTGGATTTGGAGCAGCAGGAAACCATCACGAAGGACAGCGTGACCATTAAGGTGAACGCCGTGCTGTGGTTCCGGGTGGTGAACCCGGCCGATGCTATCATCAAGGTGGCCAATTTCAACCAGGCGGTTTATCAGCTGTCGGTGACGGCGCTGCGCAATATCATCGGGCAACATCAGCTCGATGAGGTGCTCCGCGAGCGCGCCGCCATCAACTTGGCGCTGATGAAGATTGTGGATGCCGCCACCGAAAACTGGGGCGTGAAGATTGAGCTGGTCGAAATCAAGGACGTGGAAATTCCGGAATCCATGCAGCGGGCCATGGCGCGCGAGGCGGAGGCCATCCGCGAGAAGCGCGCCCGCATCATCAAAGCCGAAGCGGAATTGGAAGCCAGCATCAAGCTCACGCAGGGCGCGCTGGAAATGGAGAAAAGCCCCATCGCGCTGGAGCTGCGCCGTATGCAGATGCTCTCGGAAATTGGCATCGACAACAACACCACGACGGTGGTGCTCATCCCCTCCGAGTTCACCAATGCGGCCAAGAGTTTCACCCAAATGGTGCAGCAAGCCAAGCCGACCGAATAAAGCCTATTGATTTTAACGAAAAGGCCCCGTGCGATTTGCACTTGTCCCTACCCACATTTCCAGAAGGCCGCTGGAACGGTCCGGTCCGACCGCCCTAGGC
>JANXMN010000371.1 GCA_025354605.1 Hymenobacter sp.
GCCTCGCCCCAGCCCCGGGCCACGCCGGCCTGGGCCAGCAGTTGGGCATCGGATGGGCCGTGGCGGGCGGCGTAGGCCCGCTCGGCGGGGGTTACGGCTTGCACCGGCTCGTAGAAACCGGGCAGGGCCACGCGGCCCTGCTCGTCGTGCAGGGCGGCCAGCAGCTGCGCCAGGGCCTGCAGCGGGTTGAGTACGGCCCCGCCGAAAATGCCCGAGTGCAGCTCGGTGGCCGGGCCGCGCACCTCCAGCTCGGCATTGAGGCTGCCGCGCAGGCCGAAGGTGAGGGCCGGCTGCCCGGCGCTGAGCAGGTTGGTATCGGATAGCACGGCGCAGTCGGCGCGCAGCAGGTGCCGGTGCTGCCGCACGAATTCGCCCAGGTTGGGGCTGCCGATTTCCTCTTCGCCTTCAAGTAGGAGCTTGACGTTGACGGGCAGCGGGCGGCCGGAGCGCAGCTGTAAGTCAATGGCTTTAATATGACTGAAAAACTGGCCTTTGTCATCCGAAGCACCCCGGCCGTAGAGGCGCGGGCCGCGCACGAGGCCGCCGAAGGGCGGCACCGTCCAGGCGGCGGCGGGGGCCACCGGCTGCACATCGTAGTGGCCGTAGATGAGCAGCGTGGGGAGGTCCGGATTCACCCGTTTCTCGGCGAAGACAATGGGGTGCCGGGCGGTTTCAAATACCCGTACGCCGTCGAGCCCAATGCCGCGCAAATGCCCGGCCAGCCAGCCGGCGCAGGCCCGCACGGCCGGGGCATACGCGGGGTCGGTGCTGATGCTGGGAAAAGCCACCAGCTGCTGAAGCTCGCGCAGAAACCGGGTTTGCATGGCCAGAGAAAAGAATGGAGCACTGTGGAAGGCCGTGGGGCCGGCACCAGCCGGAACGGTGGGGGGGTGGTTTGCTCCGCGGCCGGGGAACTCAGAAAGCCGTAAAAAACAGGTTGATGCTGCTTTTCGGCACGCGACTCTTGGTACTCACCGTGCTGGTGGCGGCCGAGTTGCCGTCGATGGTATCGATGGTCCCGTCGGGGTACACTTCGCGCACGATGAAGTGGTGCTGAAAGGGCTGGTTGATGTAGCCAATGTCGCCGCGCTGCACCTGGGCCGCCGGAATGGAGCGGAAGCCCTGGGCCCGGCTGATGCCCATGCCGATTTGCCAGGTGCCCACCGGCCGGCCGGCGGCCTTGGTGGCCCACACCGCGAAAATGCCGCACCAGTGCGGAATACCCGCCGTGTTGCTCACGCTCAGGCTGCGCTTGAGGTTGTTTTCTTCCCAGCCGGGCACCACGTAGGCCGGGGCCGCCAGCTCGAAAATGACTTTCAGCTTCTGCCAGCCCTTGCGGAACCCCTGCTCGTCGCGCACCTTGGCTTCGATGGTTGGGGCCGCCATCATGCGCAGGGCATTGGCCACGATGGCATCGCGCTGCTCGAATTCGGTGCGCCCGGTGGCCGGGATGGGCAACGGCACCCCGCCGGGCAAAACCGGGGGCACCGGCCCGGGAACGGGCGTCGGCGCGGCCCCCAGGGCATTGAAAATCTGCCGCACGCGCTGCTCAAACAGGTTTTTGTAGCGGTCGGTACACATCACGTCGCAAGCCACGCTGCGCACGCTGGCCCAGTCGTTCACCACCACTTTATTGATGCTATCGGACTTGCGGCCGAAGAACACCCGCAGGGCGCTCAGCGGAAACTCGGGGCTGTGCAGAAACAGCTCGTCCCAGTGCTCGTTGCCCGAGCGGGTGGCCACCGAGTCGAGGCTCAGGCCCTGCCACTGCGCGCGGTAGTGCAGAATGATGGGGTCGCTGCCCAGGTAATTTTGCACGGAGGGAATCAGCCACTGGTAGGCATTGCGCCAGGTAATCTGAATGTAGCCGCGCCCCCGGAACTTGTAGAAGTCAGCTTCCTGCACGAAGCCGGCCACGGCGGGGTCGGTGCTGGTGGGGGCCGCGTTGGTGGGGTAGGCATCGCCGCCCCAGCGGGCATCGGTGGTGCGGGCCAGCTGGCTGCCGAGCGGCTTCTGGCCGTGGGCCTGGATAAACTCGGGGTCGTTGAAAAGCGCCAGCGCAGTTTTGTTGGGGTGCCGGTTGTACGAGGTTTTCAAGCCATCAATGCGGTCGAAGGCGTAGGCAATGCCGGGGTGGCCGCTGGTGCCCACGCGCTCGGCCAGGGGCAGCATCTGCCCGCCGGTTTCGTTGATGATGACGCTTTGCAGGGCGGCAAACTGCGCAAAGTTGATTTGCAGCGTATTAAATATTAGCGGAATGCCGTCCCAGAACTGCATGAAGCGCTGCTTCACGGCGGCGGTGGCAGGCATGGTCACGGGCCGGCCCTGACGGTTCAGCCAGGCCCCACGCCCCCCCACGTTGCGGCTGAACCACTCCACGAAGTCCAGTCCGGTCTTCGCCCGAAAGAAAGCGTCAATGTCGCGGCCGCTGCCGAAGCGGACCCGCTCGACGTCGGTGGTGCCGGCAGGCGCCGGGCCAGGGCCAGGGCCGGGCGGGATGGTGGGCCCCGGCTGGCCGCCGGCATCGAGCCGGCCCCAGGTGAGCGGCCCCACCACGGCATCGGGGTCCAGGCCCCGGCTGCGCTGAAAGGCCAGCACGGCCGCCTGGGTTTTGCTGCCCCACACGCCGTCTTCCACCAGGGGCTGCGGCAAGTTGGCCCGGTGGTAGTTGAGGCGGCACTGCAGGTATTGCGCATACAGGCCCCGCGCCCCGCTGCGCAGGGTGGGCCGCGCGCTGCCCGGATTGGGGCAGGCAGCCGGCGCTTCGAACTCGTAGCCCAGCTCCCGCGAGCCCGTGGTGGGCCGGTTGCCGGGCGTATTGCTGTCGACGGTTTGCCGGGTTTTATTCCGCAGGACGATGGCCGCGCCGGCCGCTTTGGCCGCGTCATACGCCGCCTTGGGCATTACCTGCGGGCCGACTATCAGCGGGATGGCGACGGCCGCCGCCTTCGCGCCTTCCTTGAAGCGCTGCCACCAGCCCTCTCCTTCCAGCTCAAAATCGTTGTCGAAGTCGTCGTCGAAGTCGTCCTGCAGCAGGGTGTCGAGCAGCAGCCGGGGCCTGCTGCTCGCTGCCGTCGGCGCTGCCGCACGACAATCATCGCCGCAGCGCCCCCCGCAGCCGCAGGCGGCCGGCCCCTGCGAGCGCACCCGCAGCTTATCGGCCAGGTGGTAGCGGCTGAGGAAGGTGAGCAGGGCGCGCTGGCAGCTGGCGCACAGCGGCTGGCCGGTAACCAGCAAAATGCTTTTCAGCTGCATGGGGAAACCCGGCCGGGCCGCCGCCATGCGGTTGAACCACACGATGAACTGGCGCTCGGGGTGCTGCTGGCAGCCCTCCCGCCCCCGGGTGGTGGTGCGCCGCAGCGGTACGCGCAGCACGTTGCCCACCTTGGGGTAGAGAATGGCCACGGCGGCCGGCGCGGAAACGAGCCGGCGCGGGCGCGATACGGTCGAAGTCGGATTCATGAGGATGGCGAAACGGAGTGGGAAGAGGAAAACCAGTCGGGCCGGCGGGCCAGGTCGGCCACTACGGCAGTAGCTCGGGCAATGTCAGCGGCCGAGTGGTCGGCGCGCAGGCAAAAGGCAATTTCGGGCACGCTGGGGCGGGTTTCGCCGGCCAGCAGTACGGTGTTCAGTCCTGCCTGCCGCAGCTGCTGATGCAGCGCCAGGGCCGCCGTGGCCCGGGTCAGCACCAGTTTCTGCACCGGGAACAGGCCCCCGTGCGGCCGCAGCCCCGCCCGCACCAACCCGCGCCGGAACTGGGCGATGCGCAGCCCCAGCCGTCGGCGGGCGGCGTCGCCGTGCCAGGCATCGCGGCGCAGCGCGGCCTCGGCCGCCCAGGCGTGCCAGGCCGAAACGGGGCTGGTGTGCACCCGCGTTTCGGACAAGCGGGCGAACTGCCGCAGCCGCGCCGCCCGGCCCGCCAGCACGGCCACGGGCACGCCCAGGGCCTTCGCCAGCGAAGTGATGACGAGCAGCTCCGGCCCGGTGCCGATGTTCAGTCCCGCCCAGGGCAGCAGGCCGCCGCCCCCCTGCCCCAGCGGCCGGCCCGGTGCCGGCCCGGCCCCCAGCACGCCAAACGCCTGGGTATCATCAAGCAGCAGCGTGGCTCCGGGGTACGGGGCCAGCAGCCCGGCGTAGCGGGCCAGCGGAGCCGGCCCCCGGCCGGGGTGCCAGCCGTCGGTTACCAGCCAGGGCGTGCGGCCCTGCTGAGCGTAGGTGTGCAGCAGCCGGGCCAAGCCAGCGGGGTCGTCGGCGGCAAACTGGGCCACTGGCAAGCCCCGCGCCCGGGCCCGCAGCGCCCCCCAGCGCCCCACCGGGTACAGCCGCTGCTCCAGCAGCACGACCCCGGTGGCCGGCACCAGCCCAAACACGTCCCAGAACAAGTGGAGCGTGGACGGGGCCAGCACGCCCGCCGCCAGGCCCTGCCGCCGGGCTACCTCCTGCGCAACCCCTTGGCTCCGGTCATCTTCGGCCAGTGCGGCCGGCCGGCCAGTGGTCAGCAGTAGGCTGGCCGGCGGCAGCGGCAGCTGCGGCGGGCCGAGGTACAGGGCGGAGGTAAAGTCGAGCATATGGCGTCGTAGCCCGCAGCCTTTGCTGCGGCAATCGTTGGAAAGTACCCCCGTCTTCTTCGCTGCTTTCGCATGTGCGCTCAATCCGGGTTGTGATAATTTCAACCGTGATATTTTTTTTTATCACAGCTGAAATTATCACAGCCGGTGGCACGAGGTGGCCGCTGGGGTAAAGGGCCGTAGCCCGCAGCCTTTGCTGCGGCTTTTGCTGCGGCCGTCGTTGCAAAGGCCGCAGCAAAGGCT
>JANXMN010000388.1 GCA_025354605.1 Hymenobacter sp.
GGAAGGCGCTACCATCGACAACCCCAGCCTACAGTTCAACCAGACGGGCTTTGCCCTCGGTGGCCCGATTGTCAAAAACAAGCTCTTTTTCTTCACCAACGCCGAACTCACCCGCCAGACCGACCCCGGCCAGACCTTCCGGCCCGCCGCCAACTCGGCCGAAGCCAGCGCCGCCCAAAACGGCCAGCTCAACGGCGTAAGCCGGGTGTTTGCTTCGGATTTGCAGGCCATCCGCGACCGGCTGAAGTCGGTGTACGGCTACGACCCCGGCGACTTCCAGGGCTTCAACTACCGCACGTACTCGGACAAGATTCTGGCCAAAATCGACTGGAACATCAACCCGCGGAACACCTTCTCCATCCGCTACAACTACCTGAAAAGCTACCGCCAGCAGGGACCGCACCCGATTGCCATCGCGCCCTCGTCGCGCGTGCCCGGCGTGAATACCCTGCAATTTTCGAACTCGGGCTACACCATCAACAACAACCTGAACTCGGTGGTGGGCGAGCTCAACAGCAGCTTCGGCGGCGGCCGCTTCAGCAACAAGGCGCAGGCCAGCTTCTCGGCTTTCCGCGACTTCCGCGAGCTGCCCAGCGACAAGTTTTTTCCGCAGATTGACATTACTCAAAACGGTACCACCTATACCAGCGTGGGCACCGAGCAGTTTTCGGCCAACAACACCCTCGACCAGAACATTCTCCAGCTGACCGATAACCTAAGCTACTTTGCTGGCAAGCACATTTTCACGGCAGGCGTCAACTACGAGCGGTTCAATTTCATCAACGGCTTCAACCTACAGCGTTACGGATATGCCCGCATGGAGGTGAACGACTTCTTTGCCAATACCCGCCCCAGCACCCCAACCAATCCCAACCCCAACTTTATGGACCTGAATGCCTTGGCTACGGCCGGCGGCAAAGCGCCCATTAAGCAGGTTGACGTAACGGTAGCGCAACTCGGCATCTACTTGCAGGACGAGTTTCAACTGAACCAAGCCTTGAAGCTGACGCTGGGCGTGCGCGCTGATGCGCCCATCTACAACACCACCATTGCCCCGAACCCGCAGATTTCGGCGGCCAACTTTCTCGATTCGGAGAGCAAGCCAACCAAAGTTGAATTGTCGGAGTTGCCCAAAGCAACGCCCCTGTTCTCGCCCCGCCTAGGCTTTAATTACTCCTCGCAGGCCGAAGGTGCTAAAACCCAGGTACGCGGCGGCACCGGCATTTTCACCGGCCGCATCCCGTTTGTATGGATTTCGAACCAGGCCTCGAATACAACATTCGGCGATTACTATACTTACCAGATAAACGCGACGGCCCGCGACTTCAAGTTTCCGCAGGTGTGGCGTTCGAACCTAGCCCTCGACCACGAGTTGCCCGGCGGCATCGTGGGTACCATCGAAGCCATTTATTCGAAAGACATCAACGCGGCGGTGCACCGCAATTACAACCTCGTTACGCCTACTCAACACCTGGCCGGAGCCGACAACCGCCTGATTTACCCCGCTACGGGCTCCAGCCTGAATATTTTCAACGGCCCGAATGGCCAGCCCACTTTTCTGGAAGCAGGCGTGGTTACGCTCGAAAACACCAGCAAAGGCTACCAATATTCCCTCACCGGCCAGTTGCGCAAGGAGTTTGCCAACGGCTTCTACGCTACGGCGGCCTACACCTACGCCCAGGCCAAGGACATCACGTCGAACCCTGGCGAAATTGCCGGCGATGCCTACCAGCGCCTGCCCGTGAGCGGCAATACCAATCAGCCTAACCTGGCCTACAGCGACTTCGGCCTGCAACACCGGTTCATTGCCGCCGCCGGCCGCCGCTTCGCCTATGCCAACAACAAGTTGGGCACCACGCTGGGCTTCTTCTTCGAAGCCGGCCAGGGCAACCGTTTCAGCTACACCTACGCCGGTGACTTGAACCGGGACGGCAACGGGGGCAACGACCTGATTTTCGTGCCCGCCAGCCAGAGCCAGATTAACCTGGTGCCCTACACTACCGCCGGCGGCCAAACCGTGACGGCCGCCCAGCAGTGGCAGCAGCTCGACGCCTACATCAAGCAGGATGACTACCTGAGCAGCCACCGGGGCAGCATCGCCGAGCGCAACGGGGCCATCTCGCCCTGGTACACCCAACTCGATGCCAAGCTGATGCAGGACTTTACCCTGACTACCGCCGGTGGCAAGAAGAACACCCTGCAAGTGTCGTTCGACATTCTCAATCTGGGCAACCTGCTGAATCGCAGCTGGGGCAACCGCCAACTTGTGAGTAACAACCGCCTCATCGAAGCAGCCTATGGTACCGGTGCCGCCGCCGACACCCCCGCCTTCACCTTCCGCGGCGGCTCGCAAACCTTCTTTACCGATACCAACCTGGCCAGCCGCTGGCGGGCCCAGGTAGGCGTGCGCTACCTCTTCGACTAAGCGCAAGATTGGCCCGAAACCAACAAAAAATACCCCGGCCGTAGTGGCCGGGGTATTTTTTGTTGGTTTGGCCCGCTAACTGGTGTTCCGGGCTGGGTTGGGGTACGACCCCGCGCCATCCGCCGGGCAGCAGTGACCAGCTCAGCCCGGCTGGGCAGCACCTTCCGTCAGCTCCGAAGCGGCGGCCTCATCCAGAAACCACTGCCGCTCGCCGGCCGAGAGCACGATGAGCTGGGCCGGAAATTCCTCCACGTTGCGCGCGCCCTGGCGCACCCGGCGCACGGCCGCCGCCTTATCGGCCCCAAACACCAGGAAGGCCACCGCCCGCGCTTGGTTGATGAGCGGAGCCGTGAAGCTGAGGCGGTCCATGCCCACCTCGGGCACGAATACAGCCTGCACTTCGGCCGTGGTGGCGTGCAGAATGGGAGTGTGCGGGAAGAGCGAGGCCGTGTGCGAGTTGTCGCCCAGGCCCAGCAGCACCAAGTCAAAGCGGGTCGGCTTGGGGCTGAAAAAGCCGTTGATGACGCTGGTGTAAGCCGCTGCCGCCTTGGTGGGAGCTAGCGTGGTATCGAAGGCGAAAACGTGGTCGTCGGCAATGCCGAGCGGGGCCAGCAGGGCCGTACGGGCCATCAGGTAGTTGCTCTGCGGGTCGGTGCGGGGCACGTTGCGCTCGTCGCCGAAGAAGAAGTGAACGTTCGCCCAATTAACCTGGGCGCGGTAAGCGGGCGAGGCCAGCAGCTCATAAAGCTTTTTGGGTGAACTGCCGCCGGAAAGTGCGACCGCGAACCGGCCGCGCGCGGCAATAGCTTCGTGGGCTTTCGCGACGAAATAGTCGGCCAGCGCGTGCAGCGTGGCTTCAATAGCAGGGTGAACGTGCAGGGGCATGGTTGTTTTCAGATAGAGTAGAAAGGATGAGAATTTACTAAAACGGTCATGCCGAGCGTAGTCGAGGCATCTCGCTCGCATCGTTGCAGCGATTGATTTACTGCTACAAGCGAGATGCCTCGGTTTCTGCATTAGGCGCAGAATGCTCGGCATGACCGTTTTTCATTATAACCGTTACTACGCTTTTTTCTTGTCGGTGCTTTTCAGCGGCAGCGTGAACCAGTGGAAACCATCGCGGGCAATCAGGGCTTCGGCCACTTCGGGGCCCCACGAGTCGGCCGAATAGTTGGGGAAGCCCAGGCTGGGGCGGTTCTGCCAGGACGTGAGGATGGGCATCACCAAATCCCAGGCGGCTTCCACCTGGTCGCCGCGCATGAACAGGGTCTGGTCGCCGAGCATGGTGTCGAGCAGCAGCGTTTCGTAGGCCTCCGGGGCTTCGGTGGTGTAGGTGCCGTCGTAATCGAACACCATGTCCACGGTGTTGAGCATCATATCGAGGCCGGGGCGCTTGGCCTGCACCTGCAGGCGGATGCTCATCTCGGGCTGAATGCTGATGATGAGGCGGTTTTTGCGCCAGCCCTCGGCCGTTTCGGCCGGAAAAATCACGTGCGGCACGTCCTTGAACTGCACCGTGATAATTGAGGCTGAGCGGTGCAGGCGCTTGCCCGTGCGCAGGTAGAACGGCACCCCCTGCCAGCGCCAGTTGTCCACGAAAAACTTCACCGCCGCGAAGGTTTCGGTGCCCGACTGCGGGTTGGCCCCCGGCTCCTCGCGGTAGCCGGGCACCTGCTGCCCTTCCAGCCAGCCCGGCCCGTACTGCCCGCGCACGGCCGACTCGCGCACCTCCTCGGGCGTGAAGCGGCGCATGGCCCGCAGCACGTCCACCTTGCGGTTGCGCACCTCGTCGGCGGTGAAATTCACGGGCGGCTCCATGGCCACCAGACACAGCAGCTGCAGCAGGTGGTTCTGAATCATGTCGCGCAGGGCGCCGGAGTTGTCGTAGTAGCCGGTGCGCTCGCCCACGCCCAGCTGTTCGGTCACCGAAATCTGCACGTGCTCGATGGTATTGCGGTTCCAGAGCGGCTCCATTATCGCGTTGGCGAAGCGGAAGGCCATGATGTTCTGCACCGTTTCCTTGCCCAGGTAGTGGTCGATGCGGTAAATCTGGCGCTCCTCGTAGTGCTGGGCCAGCAGCTGGTTCAGGGCCCGGGCCGAGTCGAGGTCGTGGCCAAAGGGCTTTTCAATCACGATGCGCACCCGGTCGGCGTCGTTTTCGGCGTGGCTCTTGGCAATGCCCGAGGCGATGATAGGGAAGAACTCCGGGGCCACGGCCAGGTAGTAGATGATGTTGGCCCGCGCGCCCCACTCGGCCTCCAGCGCCGCGATGCGCTGATTGAACTCGTCGTAGGCCGCCGCCGCCTTTACGTCGGCAATCTGGTACTGAATGTGGGGCGAAAACTGCTTCCACTGCTCGGCTTTGGCCTTGCCGCTGCGCGAAAACTGGTTGAGGTCGGTCAGCAGATTGGTGCGGAATTCTTCGTCCGTGAGCTTGGTACGGCCCGTGCCGATGATGGCAAACTGCGCCGGCAGCCAGCCATCCAGAAACAGGTTGAACAGCGCCGGCGAGAGCTTACGGGCGTTCAAGTCGCCGGTGCCCCCAAAGATGACGAAGACAGTGGGTGGAATAGTCGTGGTGGAGGTTTTCATGGAGAAGAAGGCAGGGGAGGGGTTTTGGGGAAGAGTTTACTTGCAGAACGCTCGGCATGACGTTCAACTTAGCAACTTGATAGCAATAGTTACTTCGGCTGTACCGGCTGCTTGGTCGGGCCGTGCTCCTCCACCTGCGCGTCCATCTTATTGGCCGCATCCTCGTGCGCCGCCGTCCACTGCGTGTGAAACACGCCTTCCTTGCCAATCAGCTCGTAGGTGTGCGCCCCGAAATAGTCGCGCTGGGCCTGAATCAGGTTGGAGGGCAGGCGGCCGGTGCGGAACGAGTCGAAGTAACTCAGCGAAGCCATGTAGGCGGGTACGGCCAGCCCGCCGGTGGCGGCGGCGGCCACCACGGCACGCGCGCCGGGCGCGGCCGCGCTCACCACGGCCCGCACCTGCTCATCAAGCAGCAGGTGGGCCAGGCCGGGAGCCTGCTGGTAGGCATTGTAAATCTCGCTCAGAAAGCCCGAGCGGATGATGCAGCCACCGCGCCAGATTTTGGCAATTTCGGCCAGCTGCAAGTCGTACTTAAACTCGGTCGAGGCCCGGCTCAGCAGCTGCATGCCCTGGGCGTAGGTGATGGCCATGCTGAAGTAGAACGCCTGCTCCAGCTGGGCCAGCAGCGCTCCGGGCTCGCCCGGCAGGGCCCCGGCCGCCGGGCCGTACAGGCCCTGCAGCTGCTCGCGCAACGCCTTGTATTTCGAGAGGTCGCGCAGGGCCACGGCCGTGTCGACGGTGGGCAGCGGCGTTTCCAAATCCATGGCCACCTGCGACGTCCACTTGCCGGTGCCCTTCGAGCGGGCCTCGTCCTTAATGTCGTCGAGCAGCAGGTGGTCGGTATCGGGGGCTTTGTACTGGAAAATATCCTTCGTGATGTCAAGCAGGAAGCTTTGCAGACGGCCGGCGTTCCAGTCGGCAAATACCTTTCCGATAGCGGCGTTGTCGAGGCCCAGGCCGGTTTTCAGCAGGCCGTAGGTTTCGGCAATCAACTGCATCAGGCCGTACTCGATACCGTTGTGCACCATTTTCACGAAGTGCCCGGCCGCGCCCGGCCCGATATAGGTCACGCAGGGCTCGCCGTCTACCTTGGCCGCGATGGCCTCGAACATGGGCTGCACCACGCGGTAGGCAGCCTTGTCGCCGCCGGGCATCATGCTCGGCCCGAAGCGCGCGCCCTCCTCGCCGCCGCTCACGCCCATGCCGAAGAAGTGCAGCCCGGTGGCCGCCAGCGCCTTGGCCCGCCGCTCGGTATCGGTAAAGTGCGAGTTGCCGCCGTCGATGATGAGGTCGCCGGGACCCAGCAACGGAGTCAGCTCGGCCACCACGGCATCCACGATGGCTCCGGCGGGCACCAGCAGCATGACCGCGCGCGGCGCTTGCAGGCTGCCGATAAAGCCGGCCAGGTCGGCGTAGCCCGTCACGGGCTTGCCCTGGCCTTCCTGGGCCAGCAGGGCCACTTTGGTGGCATCCTTGTCGTAGCCCGATACCGGGAAGTGGTGGTCGGCCAGGTTCAGCAGCAGGTTGCGGCCCATAGTGCCGAGGCCAATCATGCCGAAGGAGGGGCGGGCGGGGGAGTTGCTCATCAGGTTCAGGTGCGTTGGGAGGTTGGAAGTTGAAAAGAGGCTGGTGCCGGAGCTTTTATATAAGTGTCAGCAGTTGCCGCGCCCAGGTCGCCGGCCCGGATTTTTTGACCCGGCGGCCCGGGCTCGACTTTTGCCGCGCCCAATGTACGGCCCCCCGCCTTAGATGGCTGCGGCGTCACGCAACCTTCATGGTCGCCTCATTCAACTTTCATGCACGGGGCCGCACCTTGCCCGCTGGTTTCGCCCGCCGCAACGGTTGCCCGTCGGCCAAAACAGCTGTTCCCGCTATGCCCTTTTTTGTTCGTCACACGCCCGGGGCCCGGCCCGTCGAAGCCACGCAATGGTTCCCGGGCCAGGAGCTGCCCGGGGTCAGCAGCGAGTCGGGGGGCCACCCCGGGGGCAGCGGGTTGCTGCCCGTGCCCCCGCACGCCTACGTGCACACCCGCAAAGGCACCCTCACCGTGTTCGCCAGCGACTGGATAATCACCGAGCCCGACGGCACCCTACACGTTTGCCATCACCGCCTATTCGAGCAGACCTACGCGCCGGTGGAAGTGGATGCCGACCCCGACCCCGGCAGTGCCCGCGCGGAGACGGCAGCCTAAACGCCTCCCGTCACTGGTAGCACCCCGCGCCGCGGCTCTACCTTTGCCGCATGGAGTTTCACAAAAAGAAATACATCTTTCGCGGCATGGATGGCTACGCCGGTTTCCGCAGCGGGCAGGAGTACGAGCTCGAACTAGGCCACTCGCCCGCCGACGAGGAGCGCCCGGCTGAAATTATTATTGTCAACCCCGTTTCCCGCCTCTGGATGCATTGCAGCAAGCAGGAATTCGCGGCAAGGTGGGAGAAGCGGTAGGGGCATCGGGGTAGCAGGCAGTCGCACCGCCCCGGAGCCGTCAGACGGGCACTGAGTTAGAAGAGGGACCTGGACGCGAATGCTACGGGTGGCTCGCTAACGGCCCTCACCAGCATGTTTTCGGCGGCGCGGCTGACTGGCGTTTTTTTCCGCATCATTTTCCGTTTCTGATGACTGTAGCCAGCTGTTTTGTGTGTGGGGAGTTGAAGGTGGGGGCCTGGACGCCCTGCCCGGTGTGCGGGGCTAACCCGGCGACCGACGAAGAAATGACCACCTCCCTGGCACTCACCGACCACTACCTCACGCTCGAAGACTTGGAGCAGGTGCGGCAGCGCATCGCGGCCGGGCAGCCTGTCGATATTCCAGAAGAATTTTACACGGAGTTGCTGGCCACCATCCGGGCCGACCGCCTACGTCGGCCGTGGTGGAAATTTTGGTGATGTTACGCCACGCACTTCCTTGGTGCAACCCTCAAGCCGGGCAGGAGTGACCCGCTCCTCTACCCGAACGTTTGGATAACCGTATTCTCGCTCCGGCCTTATGAAATTCCCTGCGGCCATTGCCCTGCTTTTGGTGCTGCTCGCGGCGGGTTGCGGCGACGCGGGCTCCCCCCACGCGGCTACTGCGGCCCCGTCCGGTACCAAAGCGCCGGCTCCCCCACGCCCCGAGGCCATTCTGTTTTTCGGCACCATCACCGAAGGTCCCGGCGTGGACCTCACAGAAGCCTACCCCGTCCTCATCCGGCAGCAGGTCGATGCGCGGCATTTGCCTTACGTAGTCGTCAACGCCGGGCTTCGGGGCGAAACAACGGCGGGGGGGCGTTCGCGGGTAGGGGAGGTGCTTCGCCAGCGGTCTGTGCGCGTATTTGTGCTAGGGTTGGGTGGCAACGACGGCCCGCGGGGCTTGTCCCTGCAAGCCACGCGCCGCAACCTTCAGGCCATTGTTGACACAGTGCGCCGCCACGCGCCCCACGCCAGCATCTTGTTTGCCGGCATGCCGGTTCCCGCCGTCAGGGGGCCAGCTTACACCGCCGACTTTAACAAGCTGTACACCGAAACGGCTCGTTACAACCACGCAGTTTTCATCCCTCTCCCAACCACCAGCAAGCGGGGCAGGGCCAGCACCACGCCGGCGGGCATTAAAACATCCGCCTTCACGGCATGGCAGCGGATAGCGCCGTTGCTATCTGGGCCGAGAAGCGCCGACAGCCCCGCGCCGCCAAGGTAGGGCCAGCCTTCCGGGGCAGCAGGTCTATTTCGCCGCCGGTTTGCCGTTGTATTTCGTGGTAGATGTTTTCGGGCTGCCTTGCTGTTTGAGGTAGGCGTTGAGCAGGAAATCGGAACTGGTCTGGTCCGAGAGCTCTTTGGAGTAGTAAATGGGGTAGCGCACGTTCTTGCCGGTGTCGCCGTTCTCGCGCAGGTTCAGTACCAGCCCGCCGCCGTCGAGCAAGGTAAACACCAGGCCCCAGGGCTTGCCATCGAGCTGGATGGAGTACGTATTGTCCACCGTACCGGCCCGGCGCGATACATCCTGCACGCTGGTCAGGAAAATGCGTTGGTTCCAGGGATGGTCCAGGTCGGCGATTTCCACTATTGCTTGCTTGTTTTCGCGTTTGCCGTAGCGCACCACCGTGACGGTCAATTTTTTGTCGTCGCGGTACACCTCGGCCAACGGGCTTACTTCCGGGCGGGCCTGGGCCGTTGCTTTGGGCTGTTGCGCGAGGGAGCCGGCCGGTGCCGTCAGGCTGGCAGCAAATACGAAAGTCAAAGCGGCAAATTTGGAGGCAGTGCTCAGCATGTTATGGGTTGATTTAGGTTGGGATGCGGAAGCAGTGGAACAGGAGGTGCCAGCCAGCACCGGCTATCGGCTAAGGTTAGCTCTTGGCCAGGCAGTCAGGTAAGTGGCTTACGTAAAATCAGTGCTTAATAGTTGCTTAATTCCCGCCGCAAGGCCCACCGAAAACAAACCTTGCTCTTACCTACTCGTATGAATAGCCCAGACGAGCACCGCCTTTTCCTTCCCCCAAACCCAATTCTATGCTGTTTTCTCTTCCCACGCGCGGCCGGGTCGCCGCCCTAGCGGCGTTCTGCTGCCTGGCCACTTCAGCGGCCCACGCCCAGGGCAAAGTCGCCGATGCGCCGCCCTCGGGCGGGCACACCCCCGCCAACGAGCAAGCCTACGCCCGCGCCGTGATGGCCGACCCCGCCCCGCCTGCCAAGGACGATGCCGAACACGCCAACTCGCAGTATTACCGGCGGTTGCGCTACGAGCACAAAATGCCCGTGAAGTTCACCTGGAACGAGGCCGCCGCGCAGCACCTGACCGAGAAACGCGACCTGGAGTTGTGGCAGGTGATTGAATTTATCAGTACCGACCTCGTGCGTTCGCTGGAGGGCAGTCGGGCCGAATACTACAAGGCTCCGGTGGGTAAAATCAAAGAAATTCATTTCACCACCACCGCCCAGGAGCCTACTCCGTCGCAGATGGGCGCGCAGCACGGCTGGTTTTACTCCTGGAATAAGGCCACCGGGGTGCTGACGATGGCCATGAGCACGAGTACGAAATCACCTTCCCCTACCAGCGAGGATTCCGACCGCAACACCTCGAACTGGGTGCTAGCCAACGTGAAATAGCCCTGATTGACCGATTTTTTAGAAAAAGGTGCCGCGAATCCCGATGGGTAATTCGCGGCACCTTCGTTTTTTCGGCCGAAATAGTTCGGCGTGCCCGGTTAGTGCATGCAGCCAAACCACACCGTCGTGCGCTTGGCATAGGCGGTGGGGTAAGCCCGGTGAATGCGGGCCATCGTCTGGCGGAGGTCGGCTGACCGGGGCGGCACCAGCGCTGCCACCACAATGTAATACCCCTTGGCAAAGCCTTCATAGCCATTCGAGAATTCGACGGATACGTAGTCGCTGTCCTGGGCATTGCCGGTGCCCCTGGGGGTGTAGCAGGGGTAGTCGTACCCGTCGCCCGCGCAAGCGGCTCGGCTGGCGCTCAGGCCCAGCGCCTTATTGGGCTGGTTGCCCGCCAACTGGAGCGGCCGCTTTAGCCTGGCCGCCGCCTGTTTCGCGCCCGCCAGCGCAGCGGCGTAGTCGCGGGTACTTTGCAGAACGACGATATCCTTGGGCACATTGATGTTGTATTCGTTCTGAGCGGCTACCGGAGTCGTCAGCGCCAGCAGAGCAATGAACGGAGGAGCAATTAAACGCATAAGTCGGGTTTTTCTAAGTGTTCGAATTGGTCTCCAAGAGCGGTTTCCAGGTTAGGGTACAGAGTGGCGTGAGGTAGAGACGGACTATTGCGACTTGTCGTTGAACGGCTCGCGTGAGCACCGCCAGGCAGCAAGGCCACGGACTTGGTGTACGCCTCAGATGCGCATCAATATAGCCCGGGCTTCGCCCGACAGCAGTTATTAATCTCTCCTCGTAAGAGAGGTGATGGATTGGTAAGCGGAACGATTAGCAGCACGGCCAGCTATTTATACCCTTCGTACAGTGGAATGCGACATAGCCGGAAGGACACGAAGAAAGTTTGAAGAGAGGAGTAGGGTTGAAATTTTTAAAAATTTCAACCCTACTCCTTTAGGACTTACGCAAAAGTCCGTTTTTTAGCCCCGGAGGGGCGACCCATATTGTTGCTGCCATTTGGGTCGCCCCTCCGGGGCTTTACCTGTGTTTATCACTGTTTTACAACCGACGGGTCGCCCCTCTGGGGCTAAAAAAAGGACGTTTGCGTAAGCCCTACTCCTTATGAGTCTGGAGCAGTCCGCCTATTGGGTAGCCGTTCGCTATCCTGCGAAGCTTTGCCATACCCCAGCCGATTTTCGCCACGCTCTTCGCGATGTGAATAAACGGTTTTCGAGGCAGCCAGAGCAGGCCCGTGAGGGCAACCAAATGGGCCATCGCGCCGGTTATTCCAAGGCCGAAGATAGGCTGCACTGGCTGTCGAAGCGCAGCAGCTCGGGGCTCATCTTGAAGCCCCGGCCGCCAACGCTTTTGCTGAACAGCTCGATGTCGGCCGAGGGGCGGTAGCCGTTGGTGTTGCTGCTTTCGGGGCTGGAAGAGTCGCTAACCTCCAGCACCACACCGCGCTTGACGTGCAGGGCAGCGCACATTTTATCGGCGGTTTTCACGGCATCGCCCAAGGCCAGCACGTCGGCTTCGCGGCGCAGGCTATCGGCCTGGCTATGGCCGTAGCTCAGGTCCTTAATGCGGTTGATGGGGGTGGCGAGCAGCTCTTCCAGGAAGGGTGACAACCGGTGCAAGTCGTTGATGCGCACCGTGACCGACTGCGTGGAGTTAAAGCCCATGAAGACTTCCTTCCCCTTTACATAGTCGAATTCTTTATTGGACGAGGTGCTGCTCACGCGCACGTCGTCATGCCCCGGCGCGTAGCGTTTGGATACCGCCAGCACTTGGTCGACCACCCGCTGCACCTCCGCCACGGCATCCTTGAGCCGGGGGCGCGTAAAGGCTGCATCCACCGTTAGCTCGGCATAGTTGGGGTACACCGTGACGTGACCGTAGCCCACGCTGCGCACCTGGCGCCGGGTAGTGGAGGTAGCGGCGGGCTGGCAGGCACTTAGGCCAATAAGCGAAACAGCGAGGGCAACAACGGAACGAAGCATGAGCAGGAACGGAGAAAGGTGGGGTAAGTGTGAGCCGAGTTAACGCAAAAAGTGCTTTTAAATGGAGTGAGCTGCTTTTTTCGCCCGCTGTGCGCAGGAGCAGTGTTAGGCGCTGGCGGCAGTCTGCGCCAGCCGCCGCCAACCGGCAGCGTCAGCTAGGGTGCTTATAAGGTACTTACCCTTTTTGACCCGTATGCCCGCTCCTGCTGCTGCTTCCGCTCGCGGCCCGATGCTTTGGGTAAGGCTGGGGCTCATGTACGCCGGAGTAGCGCTCACGGCATTTTGTTTTTTCTACTCTTCATCAGCGTACCCATTTTTTTGTTGGCTCTGGAGCTGGTATTGTTGTCCGGGCAACCACTTTGGCGTATGGTTCTGGCCGTATTTTTTCTGTTTGTGGCCTGCTCCATCTTGTAAATCAACAGCTTTTCTCTCGAATTCACGACGGGGCAGTATTGGCTCCGGCCGGCGACCCGGTTACGGCTCGCGGACCAGCACCAGCTCCGGTCGGGGCGGCATCTGCAAGGGCACGTTCTCCACGGTGAAAGTGCTGTTGTCGAGCCCGAAGCTTTCCTGGTCCGACACGCCCAGCCATTTCAGCCAGCCGTGCAGGCGCAGCACCAGGCGCTTCCAGCCGCGGAGGAAGTGCTGGTAGGGCACGGTTTTGTTGAGCAGCACAAACTGAAAGTCGCCCACCACCTCCTGCCCGCGCAGGCTCTCATAGCGTGAGGTGATGTCGATTTCCTTGTTTTTCACCAGGTCGCCCACAATCTGGCGGAACATATAGTTGATGGCCGGGTCCACGCGGAAACCCAGCCGGATGTCGATGCGCACCAGCTCCTGCGGCAGCACGTGCGTGACGTGGAAGGTGCGCGTGTACGGGTCGTCGGTGGTCTCCACGTGCACGAGATAGTACACGTCGGCCCGCTTGGGGCGTTTTTTAAAGATGGAGTGCACGATGCCGTTTTCTAGCTGCGTGCTGTCACCCGACTTGGTCAGGTACACCAGGTGGGTTGCAAACTTGGGCACCGACTCGTCGTTGCTCAGCTCCTGCAGTAAAGGCAGGTAGTCGGCCAGCGGCACCAGTTCGGTGAGGTCGTTGCGAATGCGCTGGCCCTGAATCCAGGCCACCATCACCGTTAGCAGCAGTACGCTCAGCAGTACGCTCAGCCAGCCGCCGTGGGTGAACTTGGCCAGGTTGGCCACCAAAAACGAGCCCTCGATGGTGAAGTACACGCCCAGCAGCAGCAGTATCCAAACCGGGTTGGTTCGGCGCAGGCGTAGGTAGTAAGCCAGCAGTACCGTCGTCATCAGCATGGTGATGGTGACGGCCAGCCCAAACGCCGCCTCCATGTTGCCCGACTCCCGAAACAGCAGCACCACCCCGATGCAGCCCGCGCACAGCAGCCAGTTCAGCGAAGCGACGTAGGCCTGCCCGCGCAGCTCGGTGGGGTAGGAGATGCGCACCTTGGGCCAGAAGTGCAGCCGCAGCGCCTCAATCACCAGCGTAAACGAGCCCGAAATCAGGGCCTGCGAGGCGATGATGGTGGCCAGCGTGCACAGGATGATGGCCGGCAGCAGTAGGGCGGGCGGTATCATCAGAAAAAACAGGTTCTGCTCGCCCAGCGGCGGCCCGAGGTGGCGCAGCAGCCAGGCTCCCTGACCGAGGTAGTTAAGTACGAGGCAGATTTTTACGAATGTCCAGCTCACGTAGATGTTGGGCCGGCCCACGTGGCCCATGTCGGCGTAAAGCGCCTCCGCGCCGGTGCTGCACAGAAAAATAGACCCCAACAGCCAGAATGCGCCCGGCACCTGCGTTACCATGTGCACGGCGTAATAGGGATTCAGCGCCCGCAAAATGCTGAAATTCTGCACCAGCTCCTTGCCGCCCAACACGGCCAGCATGGTGAAGAACAATATCATCACCGGCCCGAAAAACTTGCCAATGATGGCCGTGCCAAACTGCTGAAACGCAAACAGGCCCACCAGAATGACGATGACAATGGGCACCGTGTTCAGGTCGGGCTTGAGAATACGCAGCCCCTCAATGGCCGAAGCCACCGAGATGGGCGGCGTAATAATGCCGTCGGCCAGCAAAGCGGCCGCCCCGATGATGGCGGCCAGGTACAGCCAGCGCACTTTCAAGCGCCGCAGCCGGGCAAACAGCGCCAGAATGCCGCCCTCGCCGTTATTATCGGCCTTGAGCGCAATGAAGACGTACTTGACCGTAGTGAGCAGCGTGAGCGTCCACAGGATGCAGGAAATGGTGCCCAGCACCACTTCCTCGGTCACGGGCCGGCTCACGAACACGCCGCGCACGGTATATAGCGGCGAGGTGCCAATGTCGCCGTACACGATGCCCAGCGCAATGAGGGTGCCAGCGGCCGAAACCCGGCTGAGGGAAGTATGAGTGGGCATAAGCG
Organism: Hymenobacter sp.; assembly: GCA_025354605.1. Classification (GTDB taxonomy): domain Bacteria; phylum Bacteroidota; class Bacteroidia; order Cytophagales; family Hymenobacteraceae; genus Hymenobacter. Next base: position 14,513 of record JANXMN010000388.1, read on the forward strand.
AAAAAAGAATGTCAAATTAACTTAGTGCGTGCGTAAGCCGCCCGCTTCACTGCCGGCCCCGAGTGCGGCCAGGGTCAGCGGGCCTTCGTCGGCATAGCTGAGGCGGGCGGTTTGGCCGGCTTCCAGCAGGTCCTACACTAGGGCGCGGCCGTCGGCTTCGGGCGTAAAGCCGTCGGTGGTGCTGGCCACCACCACGATGGGCCGCGCCGGCAAGGCCGCAAACAGCGCCCGCCGGTCAATTTCGGGCGGCAGCACGGCCGCGTACAGAATCAGCCGCTCAAACACCAGGTGGTTTTCGGCCAGCCAGCCCAGGGCGGCGGCGGCTCCGTACCCGTAGCCGAGCACCGTTACCGGCGTGCCCGCCGGGCAGCGCGCCCGGATGGCATCGGTGAGGCCGTCGAGGTAGGTGGTGGTGTCGGCCAAATCCTCTTCCACCGAATGCGGAGTGAACCACAAAGCCAGCGCATCGGAAGCCCGGTCGGAGGTTTCGGGCCGGGCGTGGCGCGAGAGGGCTTCGGGCAGAATAAGCAGCCGCTCGGGTGTGTCGAGGTTCACGAGCTGGGCCGCCAGGTCGGCCACGGGCTGGTCGTGCCCGTGCAGGCACACCCACAAGTGCTCGATGTCGGGCCCTGGCTCGCCAAGGCTGTAGTAGTGAGCGGTGCGGGGCGTAACAAAAGTGTAAGGCTGCATAGCATTCCAGCGGTAACAAGGCAATTTACTTTGTGTCAAGCGTAGCCGGCCGGCCCAGGCCGCGCTGCAGCCGCGTGGCCAGCGGCCCAATGGTGAGTCCCTGCCCCAGAATAGAAAAGACCACCACCACGTAGGTAATGCCCACCAGCAGCTCGCGGGGCATCGACGGTGGCAAACTCAGCGCCAGAGCCACCGAGATGCCCCCGCGCAGCCCGCCCCAGGTGAGCACCACCAGGCTAAACTCCGAAAACTCACGCCGCTGCCGCAAAAAGCTCAGCGGAATGCTCACCGACACCAGCCGGGCCAGCAGTACCAGTGCCACCACGGCCAGCCCCACGCCCACAACCTTCCCGCTGATGTGTAGCACCAGCATTTCCAGCCCCATGAGCACGAACAGCAGCGCGTTCAGCACGGCGTCAATCAGCTCCCAGAACTTGTCCACGTAGTCCTCCGTGGTGGCCGACATCACGCGCCGGCCCTGGCCGCCCACCACCAGCCCCGCCACCACCATGGCCAGCGGCCCCGAGGTGTGCAGCCGCGCCGCCAGCGCCGAGCCGCCCATCACCAGGGCCAGCGTGAGCAGCACCTCCACGCGGTAGTCGTCCACGTTGCGCAGCAGGCGGTAGGCAGCATAGCCCAGCCCGGCACCCAGCGCCAGCCCGCCCACGCCTTCGCGCAGCAACAGGGCCAGTACCCGGCCGGGGTCTACGGCGTCGGCCCCGGCGGTGGCCACCGAGAGCACCGTGGCAAACAGCACCACACCCACCCCGTCGTTGAACAGCGACTCGCCCACGATGTCCGTTTCCAGGGCTTTGGGCAGGCCGGACTTGGTCAGAATGCCAAGCACGGCAATCGGGTCGGTAGGCGAAATCAGGCTACCAAACAGCAGGCAGTAAATAAATTCCAGCGGCAAGTCGAACACTGGCAGCAGCAGGTACAGCCCGCAGCCCACCATAACGGTCGAAATCAGCGTGCCCACCGTGGCCAGCAGCAGCACCGGTAGCCGCTGCCGGCCCAGGCTGCCCGTGTCGAGCTGCATCGCCCCGGCAAACAGCAAAAAGCTGAGCATGTACTGCATCAGCACGGTATGGAAGTCGATGGTGCGCACCACTTCGGCTACGCGCAGCACCGCCGGCACGCCCAGCCGCCCCAGCCCCACCAGTACCACCGACGAAAGCAGCGTCAGCGCCATCAGCCCAATGGTATCGGGCAGGTGCAGGAACCGGTGGTTCAGGTAGGCAAAGCCTGCCGCGACCACCAGCAGCAGCGATAAGATAGAATACAACTCCATACGGTACGTGCCGGCGCCCCAAAGTTAGAATGGGCGCTGTCTGACGCCCACCCCTGAGTTGCCAAAGCTACACTTTCACGGGCAGCGTTTCCGCTTGCAGCGCACTGGCCGGCACGGGGTCTTGCTCCTGTTCGGGCGGGTCGCGCATCAGGTCGTAGGCCCGGGTTGCAGGTTTTACCGTGAGGGGCACCTTTTCCACGGCCACGTCGCTGGTGTCCAGCCCAAAAAGCTGCTGGTCCGAGATGGCAAACTGGTTGATGAAGAAGTAGCCGTTCAGCACAAACCGCTCCTTAGTGGTCAGCTCGTTGTCGTAGCTGAGCACTTTTTGCAGCACCACAAAGCGGAAGTCGCCGGGCATGTGGTGGCGGGCCAGCGAGTCGTAGCGCGAGGTGATGTCAATTTCGCCCTTGTTGCTCATCTCCTCCAGCACCAGCCGGAACAGCAGGTTCACCCGCGGCTGCACCCGAAAGCCGAGCTTGAAGTTGATTTTGTAGGCCACGCCCGGCACCAGCTCCTCCACGTCGTAGCGCACCGAGTAGGGGTCGGTAAGAATGCTCATGTTGATGAACCAGTAGCGGTCGGCCCGCTTGGGCTGCTTGCGCATGATGGAGTACATGATTTCCGTTTCCAGCCGTCCTTTCTGCTTGCTGTGGGTGAGGTACACCAGGTTCGAGGCGTACTTGGCTACCGAGGGGTCCGTGCTCAGCTCCTGCAGCGTGGGCAGGTTGTCGGCTACCGGAGTCATCTTCAGCAGGCGGTTCTTGATTTCGCGGCCCTTGTAGCCGACCCACATCATGAATATCAGCCCCCATTCAAAAACCAGAATGCCCAACCGGTTGAGCAGCTTGGTGATGTTGGCGATGAGGAACGAGGTTTCAACGGTGAAAAACACCAGCATGATGAGCGCTACCACCGGCAGGGCCCAGTGCTTGACGCCCCGCAAATACTGCGAAAGCAAAATGCTGGTCATCAGCATAGCCACCGTGATGCTGAAGCCGTAGGCCGCCGTCATGGCCTCCGACGTCTTGAACCACAGCTGCACGCAGATGCACCCGAACCAGAGCAGCCAGTTGATGCTCGGTACGTAAATTTGCCCGCGCTGGTCGGTGGGAAACAATACCCGCACCTTGGGCCAGAAGCGCAGCGTCACAGCCTCGGAAATCAGCGTATACGAGCCCGAAATCAGGGCCTGTGAGGCAATGATGGTGGCCATGGTGGCCAGAATGATGAGCGGCACGATGCCCCACTTCGGGGCAATCATGAAAAACGGGTTTTCGTTGCTGGCCAGCGGCTGGCCCACGTGCCCCATTGTCCAGGCCGCCTGGCCCAGGTAGTTGAGCACCAGCGCCGTTTTCACGAAAACCCACGACGTGCGGATGTTCTTGCGCCCGCAGTGGCCGAGGTCCGAGTACAGGGCTTCGGCCCCGGTGGTGCACAGGAATACGGCCCCCAGCAGCCAGAAGCCCCGGGGGTATTCCACCAGCAGCCGGATGGCGTACACCGGGTTCAGCGCGGCCAGCACGCCAGGGTGGTGCAGGATTTGGGCCACGCCCAGGGCCCCAATCACCGAAAACCACACCAGCATGATGGGCCCAAACGCGGCCCCCACCACCTTGGTGCCGAACTGCTGAAACGCAAACAGCAGGCTGATAATCACGCACACCACAATAACGATGGTCTCCTGATTCAGCCCCGGATACAGAATTTTCAGGCCCTCAATCGCCGAAGTAACCGAAATAGGCGGTGTAATAATGCCGTCGGCCAGCAGGGTGCCCGCCCCGATAATGGCCGGGAACAGCAGCCACCGCCCGCGCCGCTTCACCAACGAAAACAGCGAGAAAATGCCGCCCTCGCCGTGGTTGTCGGCCTCCAGCGTGAGCAGGATGTACTTGATAGTGGTTTGCAGCGTCAGCGTCCAGAACACGGCCGACACGCCGCCGTAGACCAGCAATTCGCTCACCGGCCGGTCGCCCATAATGGTTTGGAAAACGTACAGCGGCGAGGTGCCGATGTCGCCGAAAATGATGCCGAGGGTGACCAACAGCCCGGCAGCCGTAATGGCGCGGCGGTGAATGTTGTCTTCGGTTGGCAAGCCCGCCACGGTAGTACTAGACATAAATTTAACGTTGGGCGTAAGAACAAAAGCGTAGTGTCAGGCATCATAAGGTGAATCAGCGGCAAAGGCGCAAGGCACCTACACGCCTTGCGGAGATTCCGCACTGAGCAGGGCGTCGGCCGTGCGCTGCAGCTGCCGGCTCTGGTCGCGCAGCTGCTGCATCAGGCACCGCTGCTCTTCGGCCAGAGCCGCGTCCGCGGCGGCGGCAGGTGCACCGGGCCGGCGGTGCGGCGTCACCACATCCAACCCGCCGCTGGAGTTAATGCGAGGCGTGCCCTCGGCGGTTTCGTAGTCTTCCAGCTTTTGGGCCATATCGTTAAAAGCCCGCGACACGTCCGTAAATTCGTTGCCCGTGCCGGTGGGCAGGCGCTGCGAGTAGTCGCCGGCCGCCAGGCGGCGAATGCCGGCCGTAAGCTCTTCCACGGGTTTGGTCACGTAGTCCGGAAACGAAAACATAAATGAGAACGTGGCCAGAATGCCCAGCGTCGCCAGCAAGGCCAGAGTGGTGATGGTGCGGTTGGCAATGCGCCGCGTGCCCTGGCTTTGCTGCTCAATGGCACGCAGGTTCAGGGCCGCTACCCGCGCCGTTTGCTGGCGCAGCTGCGGGTACCCGGCGCGGGCCCCTTCGGCACCGGGCGCGGCCCGTACGTACCGGCCAAATCCCACGGCCAGCGAGTCGGCCAGGGCACCCTCACCGGGCTCGGTGATGTTGGCTTGCTCGGCGGCCAGGGCCCGCTCGAAGCGCTGGCGGGCGGCGGCGGCGTCCGGAGCTCCTCCCGGCACCAGGCGGGCGTCGCGCAAGTCGGCCAGGGCATCGGCTAGCTGCTGCGCGTAGGCCACCGAGCGGTAATTATTTTTCAGCGTGGCCTCGGCGTTGCGCGAAAGCTGGTGGAGGTAGTAAGCGCCCACGCCACTCAGCAGCAAAATGATAAGAAACAAAAAGCCGAGGCCCAGGGTAAGCTTGGATTTGATGGTGGCTTGCATGGGTGAAAAATTAGATAGTGAAATGAGCAGTAGGTAGCAGCGGACTCCGGCTGCTTGCATTTATCCCTCGGCCAATGGCAGCGTAAAGTGAAAGGTGCTGCCGCTGCCCAGCTCGCTGTCGACCCATAATCGGCCGCCCTGCGTGGTGATGAACTCGCGGGCAATGCTCAGCCCCAGCCCCGAGCCGCCCCGGTAGCCAGCCTTGTCGGGCAGCTGCGCGAAGCGCTGAAAGATTTTCTCGTGGTGCTCGGCCGCGATGCCGGGCCCGTGGTCCTGCACGCTCACCTGCACAAAGCGGCCGGCCACGGCCGCACGCACCGTCAGCGTCTCGCCCGGAGGCGAGTAGCGAATCGCGTTGGCCAGCAGGTTAATTAGCACCCAGGTGGTTTTTTCCACGTCGGCGCGGGCGGCGGGCAGGTCGGAGGCGAGCTGCACGTCCAGCCGCAGGCGGCGGTCGTCGAGCTGCGGCTGCACGGTGGCGGCGGCGTAGCCCACCACCTCGGCCAAGCTGGTGGGCTGCACGTCGAGCTGAATACCCGCGCCGGCGTCGAGCCGGGCCACGTCGAGCAGCTCGGCCACCATGCGCTGCAGGCGTTGCGTTTCGCGCCGGATGTCGCCGGTCACGCGCTGGCGCTCTTCGGCCGGCAGGCGCTCGTCCTGCAGCAGCTTGGTGTTGAAGTGAATGCTGGAAAGGGGCGTTTTGAACTCGTGTGACACCGTGGCCAGAAAATTTGACTTCACCTGGTCGAGCTTTTTGAAGTCCGACACGTTGCGCAGCGTCAGTATCTGGCCCACGAACTCGTTTCGGCCGCGGGCTTGGTTGAACGATACCAGCTCCTGCACGGCTAGCCGGTAAAAGGCCTCGTCGCCCTGCTGCGCAATGCGCAGCAGGGGCGCATCGGCCACGGCCTGCTCGCGGCGGCTCGGGTCCTGTTCCAGCGGCTGCAGCATTTCGCGCAGCAGGTCGTTTTCCCGGGCCACCTCGGCGGCCGGGTGGCCCACCAGCTTAGCCACCGGCAGGCCCAGCAGCGCGCAGGCCACGGGGTTGGCCAGGATGATGCGCCGGGTTTCGTCCAGCACCAGCAGGCCTTCGTCCAGGCTGCTCACTATGCTAGCGGCTCGGTTGCGCTCGGTCAGCAGCTCGGCCATGGTCGAGCTGCGGTAGTCCTGCAGCTGCACCAGCATGCGGTTGAAGGCCACGGCCACGCGCCCGTATTCGTTGGTGCTTTCCACCGGAATGGTGGACGTGAAGTCGTTTTCGGTGGCGTGCTCCAGGCTTTGGGTAAGCTTGCGCAGGGGCCCCACCGCCGCCTCAGGCACGCTCAGCACAAACATCAGCCCCAGCAGCAGGCTCACCACCACAAACGCTAACAGGTAGCGGCCCGCCTGCGTGGCCTGGCGGTTGGCCAGCTCGTTCTTGCGGGTGAGGGCAGCCGTGTTCAGGCCCACCATGCGATAGGTTTGGGCGCGCAGCAAGCCCAGCTTGGTCGCCCGTTCGCCCGCCGGCACGTCGGCATCGAGCAGGCGCTGAAAGTCAGCCTGGTTTTGCGTCAGGCTGTCCACCAGCTCGCGCTCGCCCGCCTCCGTAATGTTGCCGGCCTCGCGGGTGAGGCTCTGCCGAAAGCGGGGCAGTCCAGCGGCGGGCGCTGCCTCCATCTGGTCCAGGGCGCGCAGCATCTGCTGGCCCAGCTCCACGGAGTAGAAGTTTTCCTGCAGCACGTTGCGCGAGCTGCGGTCGAGCCGGTGCACGGTGTAGTAGGCATAGCCGCCGATGGCCAGCAGCAAAGCCAGCATCGCCAGAAAACCAAGGGTAATAAGGGTTTTGAGGTTCATGTATGAAAGGGTTTCCAGTCCGTTATTCTAGGTCAATAAGTTACCAGATACACATCTAAATCGGCCCCATCCTGCGCCACGGCCCGCAGCAGGTCGTTGGTAATGCCGCGGCGAACCAGCTGCCCCCACAGGCTCTTCTCGCGGGTGATGCCGCAGACCAGCAGCGTGGCGTTTTTTTCGGCGGCCACCCGCCTAATAGCGGTCACCACGTCCTCATCTTTCACCCGCAGAATCTGCGCCCCCAGCTCGGTGGCCAGCTGCAGGTTGTTGAGCAGGTGGCGCTGCGCGGCCAGGTCGATGCGGTCGGCGGTTTCGCGACCGGTCTGCACGTAGAGCACGTACCAGGCGGCGGCCGTAAACCGGTCAGCCAGCCGCGAAGTCTTGCGGATGATTTCGGTGGCCGCGGCCCGGTTGGAGTTGATACAGGCCAGCAGCCGGTCGTCGTTTCGGCGGGCGGGCAGCACGGCGGGGGCCCCGCCAGCATCGGTTTCCACCTGCCGGCCCAGCAGCTGTGCTACCTCGCGCACCGCCAGCCGCCGCAATTGCAGCAGGTTCTCAGCCTGAAAGAAGTTGGCCAGCGCGGTGGGCACCTTGGCCGGGTCATAAATCTTGCCTTCTTCCAGCCGGGCGCGCAAATCCCCTACGGTCAGGTCCACGTTCACTACCTCGTCGGCCAATTTCAGCAGCCGGTCAGGGATGCGCTCGGTCACGTCGGTACCCGTTATTTTCAGCACCTGGTCATGCAGGCTTTCCAGGTGCTGCACGTTCACGGCGGTAATCACCGAAATGCCCTGCTGCACCAGGAATTCCACATCCTGCCAGCGCTTGTCGTGGCGCGAGCCGGGCACGTTGGAGTGGGCCAGTTCGTCTATTATCACCACCTGCGGCCGCCGCTTCTCAATGCCTTCCAGGTCCATTTCTTCCAGCGCCCGGCCTTTGTAGAACACGTGCTTGCGCGGCAGCAGAGGCACGTCGCGCAGTTCGGCTTCGGTGCCGGCGCGGGCGTGGGTTTCCACGTAACCGAGCAGCACGTTTACGCCGTGGGTATGCAAATCATGAGCCTCCTGCAGCATGCGGTAGGTTTTTCCCACGCCAGCGGCCAGCCCCAAGTACACCTTGAGCGTGCCGCGCCGCTTGCCCTGCACCAAGCGCAGAAACCGCTCGGCGGAAGAGTCGCGCTGGTCTTGCTCAAGCTCGGTCATGGGGCGAGTGGGTTAAAAAGTGAGGCCGAGTAGCACGGTCACGGCGGCGTTGGTGCGGCGCGGTACCTTGTTCAAGGCAAATACTTCGTTGCGGTCAACGAACTGCTTGCCTTCGGCCCGCAAAATCACGCGGGGCACGGGCATGAAGTCGAAGCCCAGCGAATAGCCCACCGTGTTCAGGCCGCCCGCGCGGGTGCTCACCAGCACGGCCGCCGGGTCGCGGAAGTATTCCACGCGGCCCACCAGGCCCGTGCGCGTCCACAGTCGCCGCCGCACAATGAGCGCGCCGCCCTGCCAGTTGTCGTAGCCGCCCGCGTTGCGGGCGTGGGCCTGCACCCCGGCATCAAATGCGGCAACCATCTTCCACTTGGGCGAGGGGTCGTAGGTGACGTAAAAGTCGTGGAAGTAGCGCAGCTGCCGGCCCACCGAGTCGGGCTGGTTGTAGCCCTCGCCCACGAACGTGCTCGAATTCAGCAGCCACTTAGCCGAGGGCCGGAACTGAATTTGCGTGCCGAAAGCCTCGTTCTGGTTGCGGTCCCGAATCACCTGCCAGCCGTTGAGCACCAAGGCCGAAAACAGCCACTTCTGCCCCCGGTCGTAGGTGAGCTTGGCCCCCGCTTCATAGTAAGGCGAGTTGTCGGCCATGATGCTACGGGTCAGGGTCAGGTCGTCACGCGAAATCGGGCCCTCCAGTCCGATGTGCGAGAGGAAGATACCGGCGTCCAGCCATAGGTATTGCGCCAGCCGCACGCCACCCCAGGCCTCGTAAATGTTCTTGAAGATTTGCGGCTCGGCAGCGTAGTTGGCATCGGGGTAAGTGCCGGTTTGGATGGCAAACGTGCCGCGCAGCCGCTGGCTGGTGTAGCGCGCCCCCAGCATCGCAATGTTGATGGCAATCTGGTTGTGCAGGTTTTCCGAGTAAATAAAGCCGGGCCGCGTCAGCCCCGCCGGGTTGTTGAAATCATAGCCGTAATACACGCCCACGTAGCCGAAAAACACCGGCTTAGGGTCGACCGTGGCCGTGTCGGCGGCGGCCGTGGGCGTTGCCGCCGTGGCGGTGGGGGCAGCAGGCGGCCCGGTGGTGGTGGTGGTCGTGGGGGCCGGTGGGGGTGCCGTTTGGGCCAGGGCCGGAGCCAGGGGCCAAATCAAGCCCACCAGGGCCAACAGGGTAAAGCGGTAGTTCATATCACTTGGACTTGCGAAAAAGAAAAGCCAACACGGCCGGCCCACCCAGGGCCGGCCGTAAGTACGCAAGCGCTACGCTAGAGACGGAAATTAACCGAGAAAATGGCGCGGTCCTCGGTGTCGCGCAGGTCGGGCTGCCAGTTGGCGGGGATGGGCTGGTCGGAATAGCCCGAGGGGGAAGTGGTGCCGCCGGGGCCGGCGAAGTAAGGCACGTTGGCCGAGCGGTGCAGGTACTCGAAGCGGAAGGTGACAAAGTCCGAGGGCATAATGTCGTAGGTAATGGTCAGTTCCTTGGCCGTGAGTTTGCCAGGGTCGGAGCGGGTGAAGGCGTTGGTGCCGTCGCCGCCAAGCACGGCGGGGGTGAAGCTCAGGTAGCGCGAGGGGTTTTTCACGAAGCCCACGCGGGTGGTCAGCGCCATCTTATTCTTCGCAAACCACAGGCGGTTGGCCAGCGAACTGCCGAACATGTAGTTGTCTTTGCGCGCCACGCCATCACCGCTCTGGAAGCCGTAGTGCGTGTTCAGGCTGAAGGCGGCCTGGGTGATGCCGCTCAAGGTTTTGGACTTGTCCTTGTGGTAGTAGCGGGCCACGATGGAGTTGTCGTGGTGGAAGCGCACCACGTTGGGGTAGCTGGCCACGCCGCGGGCGATGCTGTCGGTGCCGGGCCGCGAGTCGTTGCCGTAGTAGAAATTGGCCACCAGCTGCAGGTTTTCGCTGGGCCGGAAGTAGTTGGAGTTGCCGATGGCCGGGTGCCGGTTGAACGAGTTGTAGGTCTGCCAGCCGTTCATCAGCCACAATTCGGTTTTGAACCTCTTGGCCGGGTAAAACTGCACCCGCGCGCCCTGAAAATAGAAGGGCGTGAAATCGCAGACCAGCGAGCGTTGGTAGTTCCAGTTTTCCTGCATCACGTAGCTTTCCAGCCCGATGTAGCTCATGAAGATGCCCAGCTCCACGTTCAGCCCATAAGCCTTATTGAAGTGGTAGCCGGCCGCGGCCTCCCGAATAAACTTGAGGTTGCCGGTGCTCGTGTTGCGGCCGTGCAGTACCGAGCCGTCGGTTTCCTGCACCACATGCGCCATCGAGCCCGTTTGCACCCACAGCCGGCCGATGATGTTTTTGTAATTCGACTCAATGCCGGCCGAGGCCAGCGCCAGCGAAAACTCGTTGGTACGGCCCATCACGGCCGAAATGGTTTGGGTGTTGTCGAGCGGCCGGGCGAAGTTGTAGTTGAAATAGCCGTCGAGCAGCGCCGAGCCGGTGAGCACCGTCTCGCCGTCCTTATCCTTGAACACCAGCGGGAAGTTCTGCTGGCGGTTCTGGCCGTTCACCCAGCTCAGGTCCATGCCGTCGAAGGGCACTTTGCTCTCGGTGGCAGGGGTGGCGGGGTTTTGAGCAGTTGAAGGCTCCGTGGTTTGGGCCAGGGCCGAACCGCCCGTGGTCAGCAGCAACAGGGTAATAGTAAGATTTTTCATCGAAATAAAAGGGGGTGGGAATGCAAAAGCAGATTGGTGTGGGGAGTAAGAGAAAAGGGGAAATGGTTGAATAATTAAAACCGAACAATCAGGTCCATGGCTGCCATAAACTGGTCACGCTTGCGGCCGTTGTCGTAGCGTGTCGAGCCGTCCACGGTCGGGAATCCGCGACGGGTCGTATTGGCCGGGGCTCCGGCTTGCGCAAAAGAGGTGAGGGGTAGGACCATGATTCCGGCGAGCAAATAACGAGTCAGGGGCATAGGTCGACGGGAGCAGGCTAACGAAAGCCTCAACTGCCCTTTAGGGCGTCCAAAGCCAAGTTCAAGCGCAACACGTTCACCCGGTTAGGGCCGATAAGATTGGGTTCGACAAGCTGCTGCACCAAAGCTTGCACGCGGGCCGGAGCCAGCCCACGGGCCTTGGCCACCCGCGCCACCTGCACCAGCGCGCCCTGCGGCGAGAGGTGCGGGTCGAGCCCCGAGCCGCTGGCGGTCAGCAGCTCAGCCGGCACATCGGCCGCCCGCACGCCGGGGTTGTGCCGCAGAAACGTGTCGAGCCGGGCCTTCACCACGGCCAGGTATTCCGGGTTGCTTGGGCCCTTGTTGGAGCCGCTGCTGGCGTCGGCATGGTAGTCGGCGGCCGACGGACGCGAGTTGAAGTATTCGGGCCGGTCGAATTTCTGGCCCACGTTGGCAAAGCCCACCACGCGGCCGTTGCGGCTGATTTGGACGCCCTCGCCCCGGCCGGGAGCTACCAGGGCCACGGCCCATACCAGGGCCGGGTACAGCCCGCAGCACAGCACCAGCAGGGCCAGCGTCAGGCGCAGAGCAGAAATGAGTTGGTTTTTCATGGAATAGCGAAAGCAAAGAATTACAAAAAAGCCCCGACAATCAGGTCAATTGCCTTGATGCCGATAAAGGGCACGACGACCCCGCCCAGGCCATAAATCAGCAGGTTGCGGCGCAGCAGGGCCGAGGCCCCGATGGGCGTGTAGCTCACACCTTTCAGCGCCAGTGGCACCAGTGCCGGAATAATGAGGGCGTTGAAAATCACGGCCGACAGGATGGCCGACTGCGGCGACTTCAGCCCCATGATGTTGAGCGCGCCCAAGGCCGGAATGGCCACCATGAATAGCGCCGGCACGATGGCGAAATACTTGGCCACGTCGTTGGCAATGCTGAACGTGGTGAGCGTGCCGCGCGTCATGAGCAGCTGCTTGCCGATTTCGACCACTTCGATGAGCTTGGTGGGGTCATTGTCGAGGTCGACCATGTTGCCGGCTTCCTTGGCGGCTTGCGTGCCCGAGTTCATGGCCACGCCCACGTCGGCCTGCGCCAGGGCGGGGGCGTCGTTGGTGCCGTCGCCCATCATGGCCACCAGCTTGCCGGCCTGCTGCTCGGCGCGGATGTACTGCATCTTGTCCTCGGGCTTGGCCTCGGCGATGAAGTCATCCACCCCGGCTTTCTCGGCGATGAAGCGGGCGGTAAGCGGGTTATCGCCGGTCACCATCACGGTCTTGATGCCCATGGCCCGCAGCCGCTCAAACCGCTCCTGAATGCCGGGCTTGATGATGTCCTGCAATTCGACCACGCCCAGTACCCGGTCGTTTTCGCTCAGCACCAGCGGGGTGCCGCCGTTGCTGGCAATGGCCACCACCCGGTCGGCCGTTTCGGTGGGAAACGTATTGCCGGCCGCGTTCGAAAGCACCCGAATGGCATCGGAAGCCCCCTTGCGGATGCGCGTGCCGTTGCTCAGCGTCACGCCGGAGCTGCGGGTCTCGGCCGTGAACTTGATAAGCTCGGCCCCGTCCAAACGGCTGCGCAGCCGCGCGGGGTCTGCCTTGTTGTCGCGCGCCAGCTCCACAATGCTTTTACCTTCGGGAGTTTCATCCGTGAGCGAACTTAAGGTGGCGTATTCCACGAACTGCACCATGGCCACACCCGGTGCGGGCCAGAAATGGGTGGCCTTGCGGTTGCCAATGGTGATGGTACCGGTCTTATCGAGTAACAGCACGTCGATGTCGCCGGCCGTCTCCACGGCTTTGCCGCTTTTGGTGATGACGTTGGCCCGCAACGCGCGGTCCATACCGGCAATGCCAATGGCCGAGAGCAGCCCGCCGATGGTCGTCGGAATCAAACACACGAACAGGGCGATGTAGGCCGACACGGCCAGCGGCGTCTTGGCGTATTCAGCAAACGGGGCCAGCGTCACGCACACAATCACGAACACCAGCGTAAATCCCGCCAGCAGAATGGTGAGGGCAATTTCGTTGGGCGTCTTCTGCCGCGAGGCGCCTTCCACCAGCGCAATCATCTTGTCGAGAAACGACTCCCCGGGTGCCGTGGTCACCTGCACCACGATGCGGTCGGACAGCACCTTGGTGCCGCCCGTCACGGACGACTTGTCGCCGCCCGCCTCCCGAATCACCGGGGCCGACTCACCGGTGATGGCCGACTCGTCAATCGTGGCCAGCCCCTCAATAATCTCGCCGTCGGTGGGGATAATCTCCCCGGCTTCGACCACGAATACTTGCCCTTTTTGCAGCTGCGCCGAGCTCACGGCGACCATTTGCCCATCGGGCTGGCGCACGTTGGCCGGCGTATCCTGGCGGGTTTTACGCAGCGAATCAGCTTGGGCCTTGCCCCGCGCCTCGGCAATGGCCTCGGCGAAGTTGGCAAACAGCAGCGTCAGAAACAGCACCACGAACACCGTGAAATTGTAGCCGAAGCTGCCCTGCCGGGCGTCGGGGTTGACAAGTAACCCGAGCGTGACGAAGAGCATTACCACCGTGCCGATTTCCACGGTGAACATCACTGGGTTGCGGAACATGGTGCGCGGATTAAGCTTCACGAAGGCCTGCCCAATGGCTTCGCGCACCAGCGCCGGTTGAAAAAGAGAAGGAGACTGAGTAGCCATGAGAAGAAGGAAACAACGGGGTAAAAACGGCAAAACCGCCTAGTGCCTGCGAGCGGGCCGGTGTGCAGCCACGGCTCACAGGGCTTAGAGAAGCCGGCAGCTCCCGCAGGGAACCGGCTTAGTAAAGGGTGAAATGCTCGGCCAGCGGCCCCAGCGCCAGCGCGGGGAAGAAGGCCAGCGCCGCGATAATCCAAATCACGAAAAAGACCATGACGCCGAATGTGGCTGTATCCACGCGCAGGGTGCCGGCGCTTTCGGGGATGAACTTTTTGCGGGCCAGCAGCCCGGCAATGGCCACCGGGCCAATGATGGGCAAGTAGCGCGCGAGCAGCATCACGATGCCCGTCGAGATGTTCCACCACGGCGTATTGTCGCCCAGCCCTTCGAAGCCCGAGCCATTGTTGGCCGCTGAGGAGGTATACTCATACAGCATTTCGGACAAGCCGTGGTAGCCGGGGTTGTTCAGCCAGGACGCGTACTCGGTGGGGTGGCTGGCGTAGCCGTGGGCCGCCAGGGCGGTGCCCGCCAGAATCAGCAGGGGGTGCAGCAAGGCGATGATGATGGCAATTTTCATCTCGCGGGCCTCGATTTTCTTGCCCAGAAATTCCGGGGTCCGGCCCACCATCAGTCCCGAGATGAACACGGCTACGATGATGAAGACGAAGAAGTTGAGGAAGCCCACGCCCACGCCGCCATAAAAAGCATTGGTCATCATCCCCAGCAGCGTGTTCATACCCGCAATGGGCGTGAGGGAGTCGTGCATGGCATTCACTGAGCCGTTGCTGGTAACCGTGGTCTGAATGGCCCACAGCGCCGAGGCCGCCGCGCCGAAGCGCACCTCCTTGCCTTCCATCGAGCCCAGGCGTTGGTCGACGCCCAAGTGACTAATGGCGGGGTTGCCGTGCATTTCCAGGGCTACGGTGGGCACTTGCAGCAGCAGGTAGCCGGCTGTCATCACCCCAAACACCATCCAACCAAGCTTGGGCCGTCCCAGGTAAAAGCCGAAGGCCAGCGCCATGGCAATGGGAATGAGAACAATGGCCCCGTTCTCTACCGCGTTGGTGAGGTAGGTGGGGTTTTCGAGCGGGTGGGCCGAATTGGCACCGAAGAAGCCCCCGCCGTTGGTGCCAATCTGCTTGATGCCAATCAGGGCCGCGGCTGGCCCGCGGCTCACCTTCACCGAGTCGCCCTGCACCGTGACGATACTGGCTTTGGCCTGCCAGTTCATGGGCGTGCCCTGGAAGACCAGCACCAGCGCTACGGCCAGCGACAGCGGCAGCAGCATCCGCGTAATGCTCTTGACGAAGTAGTTGTAAAAATTGCCGAGCTTGTCGTTGGTGCCTTCGCGCAGGGCGTTGAACACGACCACGCAGGCGGCCATGCCGGTGGCAGCCGTCACGAACTGCAAAAACATCAGGCAGAATAC
>JANXMN010000412.1 GCA_025354605.1 Hymenobacter sp.
AGCCCGCGAAAATAAGTTGCGCCCCGCCCGGCGGGCGGGGCCGCGCGGGCGGTGGCGGGGGCGGTTTTTCCGTGCGACCTTTGCCCCGTTACCCATTCGCTTCTTCATGCTGCAACTTTCCGTTCTCCGCGACCAGACTGACTTCGTGCTGGCCGGCCTCGCCAAAAAACGCTACGCCACCGGCCCCGCCGACGTGGCCGCCATTCTCGACCTCGACCAGCGCCGCCGCCAGCTCCAGACCAGCCACGACTCGGCCCAGGCTGAAGCCAACAAGCTCGCCCAGCAAATCGGCGGCCTGATGAAAGCCGGCGACAAAGCCGGGGCTGAAACCCTGAAAACCCGCACCGCCGAGCTGAAGCAGCACACCCAGGCCGCCGCCGCCGAGTTGGCCCAGGTGGAGAAAGAGCAGCAGCAGCTTCTGTATAAGCTGCCCAACCTGCCCCACGCCAGCGTGCCCGAAGGCCGGGCGGCCGCCGACAACGAAATTGTGCGCGAGCACGGCACCAAGCCCGAGCTCGGCCCCGATGCCGTGCCGCACTGGGACCTCATCAAGAAGTACGATATCATCGACTTCGAGCTGGGCGTAAAAATCACTGGCGCGGGCTTCCCAGTGTATAAAGGCCAGGGCGCGCGGTTGCAGCGCGGGCTCATCAATTTCTTTCTCGATGAGGCCCGGGCCGCCGGCTACACCGAGATGCAGCCGCCCATTCTGGTGAATGAGGCCAGCGGCTACGGCACCGGCCAGCTGCCCGACAAGGAGGGCCAGATGTACCACGACGCCAAGGACGACCTGTACCTGATTCCGACGGCCGAGGTGCCGCTGACCAATATTTACCGCGACGAGATTATTCCAGTCGAGAAGCTGCCCGTGCGCATTGCCGGGCACACGCCCTGCTTCCGCCGCGAGGCCGGCTCGTGGGGGGCCGACGTGCGCGGCCTCAACCGCCTGCACCAGTTCGACAAGGTGGAAATCGTGCAGATTACCGAGCCCGAACACAGCTACGCCGCCCTCGACACCATGGTGGCCCACATCGAAGGGCTCTTGCAGAAGCTGGAGCTGCCCTACCGCGTGCTGCGCCTCTGCGGCGGCGATATGGGCTTCACCAGCGCCCTGACCTATGATTTGGAGGTGTGGAGCGCCGCCCAGGGCCGCTGGCTCGAAGTAAGCTCGGCTTCGAATTTCGAAACCTACCAGGCCAACCGCCTCAAGTGCCGCTACAAAGTGGCGGGCAAAACCCAGTTGCTGCACACGCTCAACGGCTCGGCCCTGGCCCTGCCCCGCATCGTGGCCGCCCTGCTGGAGAACAACCAGACGGCGGAGGGCATCAAGCTGCCGCAGGTGCTGCACAGCTACTGCGGGTTTGGAATGATTGGGTAACGCTTGTCATTGCGAGTGAAGCGTAGCGGAACGCGGCAATCCGTCCTCCCTTAGCGACTTGCCCTCATATATAACAAAGCCCTGGCTCTGGAGTAGAGTCAGGGCTTTTCATTGCCTTGCTTCCTGAACAGCG
Source organism: Hymenobacter sp. (assembly GCA_025354605.1). GTDB lineage: Bacteria > Bacteroidota > Bacteroidia > Cytophagales > Hymenobacteraceae > Hymenobacter. Next base: position 1,512 of record JANXMN010000412.1, read on the forward strand.
CTGGCCGCCGCTGCACCAGTGGCAGCGAATCGGGAGTAACATCTTCCTGTCCAAACCCGCAGGCGACGCAGAACCGCGCTTGCGGGGTCCGTAGCGGCTTGTGGCATTGCGGGCAGGGCGGGCCATATTGGTCGGCTACGTGGTGCCATACGGCATTGACATTGGTTTCAACAAAGCCGGTGAGCAGACGGTACATTTCCAACACGGGCTGATGATACCGCTCAATCGGGCCATTTGGTTGCATGAGATTGAGCACACTCCCTCGTCGCTGGGCTTCCCTTTCGACCACGCCCATGCCGTGTATTCGGGCCTGATGGACCAAAGCGAATTCTTCCGTTTCCAGCATGGGCATTTCCTGCCGACAGCGCCAGCACCACAGCATTTTCATGGCTTAATACTCCGCCATTTCCTCATCTAGGTAGCACCAGAGCCATTGTTCGCCCGGCTCGGCGGAGGCAACGACGGGGTGCTGGCTGGCGTGGAAGTGCCGGGTGGCGTGCTTGTTTTTGGAGGAGTCGCAGCAGCCCACGTGGCCGCACTGCTGGCACACGCGCAGGTGCACCCAGTCGTCGTTGAGGGCCACGCACTCGGGGCAGGCATACTCGGGGGCAGTTTTGAGCTTGGTGAGGGCCGTGAGATGCTGGCAAGGTTCGGTTTCGGGCATGACGGAAGCAGGGCTAGGGGGGCGATGACGAGCGGGGCGGGCCGGAAATGTAGCACATCCGCACGAAGAACCCGCTGCCACCGCCGCGCCGCCTCACTCCTGCTTCACGAAGCGCGTGGTGCGCACCCGGCCATCGACGGCCAGCACGCGCACCGTGTACAGGCCGGCCGGCCAGGCTGTGGCATCCAGCTCGCGCTGGTTAGCGGCCTGCCGCACGCACGCGCCCAAGGCGTTGTACACCATCAGTTGGAAAGGGCCGGCAGCCGGCAGGCCGGTGAGAGTGAGGCGGCCGCTGGTGGGATTGGGGTAGGCAGCCAGGGCCTCGGGCAGGGCCGCCGGTTCCGCGGCGGCCGAAGCCAGCCGCGCGCAACTGGCCGGGATGCTGTCGAGGTGGGTGATGGTGGTGCAGCTGTTGCAGAACAGGCTTTTGAAGAAGCAGGCGGCGTGCTCGATGCGGAACACATCCTGCGCCGGGGTGTCGTTGTACACGCCGTGGCCGCCGCCCACTTTCACGTTCAACTCGGCGCACTGGCCCAGTTGCAACAGGCGGTTGTAGATGCTGCGAGAGCCATAAACCAGGATGCCGCTGGGGCAGTCGTTGTGGCCGGCGTCGATGGGGGCCACCTGGTCGCGGTCGCCGTGGAAGGCCACCATCGGAATGGCATCAGCCGCCGTGATGAACCGGTCGCTGATGACCGCGCCCCAGTTCTGAAACAGCCCGCGCAGCCGGAAGCGGGTGGTGAGCGAGTTGCCCGAGGTATCGAGCAGCCCGAGCTGGGCCACGGCGTTGGGCACGCGGCTGTTCATCTCAGCCTGCGACACGAAGGCTAAATCAGCCGAGATGAAGCCCCCAGCGCTGTTGCCGCCGGCAAACATCCAAGTGGTATCGATGCGGAAGGTAGCCGCGTTAGCGGCCAGGTAGCGCATGGCGGCGTGGGCATCCTGCACGCCCCGGTAGGCAGCCAGGCTCTGCGACACGGTATCGCGCTGGCCGCAGACGCCGCTGGCGTTCCAGCCCAGGCGGTATTTGAGCGTGGCGGCCACGTAGCCGCGCCGGGCAAACTCCTGGCAGGTGGCGTTCAGCTCGCTGCCATCGCCGGTGAGAAACGACCCACCGTGGATGATGAGGATGAACGGACGCTTCGGCAGCGGGTCGGCTAAGAAATCGGGGTAGAAAATATTGAACGTGAGCGGCTGCATCTGGCCCTGGTAGTTGCGGGCCTGGCCGTATACCACGTTCTGCACCGAGGCCACCTGGGCCAGGCTGAACACGGGCGTTTGGGTGAAGCGCGCGCCCGGAACGCAGTATTGGGCGCGGGCCGGGCCGGCCAGGGCGGCCAACAGCAGCAGCAGCAGGGGGAGTTTTCGCAACATGGAAGAAAAGGGTTGGTGAGGCCGGGTAGAACATCGGAATATGTTCGGGTTTAATTTCGGCCCACCTTTTTATTCCCGGCCCACTTGCCAGTCGAGCGGCAGCCGCTGCTCACGCATGCACCGAAAATGCCCCTGCGGGCACTTGTCGAACCCTATTTTGGAGCAGGGCCGGCAGCTCAGACCCGCCACTTCCAGCACTTTGTATTCGGTGCGAAACGGGTACATGCCAAATTCGGGCACCGTGTTGCCCCAGATGCTCACGATGGGCCGACCGAAGGCGGCGGCAATGTGCATCAGGCCGGTATCGTGGCTCACCACCAGCTCGGCCTGCCGCAGCAGCGAAGCCGACTGGTGCAGCGAGTAGCGCCCGCAGCCGTTTTCGATAAGTGAATGGGCATCGGGCGCAGAAATCAACACTTTATTTTCAGACGAAGTAGCGGCGGCGATAATGGCCTGAGCCACGGGAGCATCCTCGGGGCCGCCCAGCAGGATGACGGGGCGCGGGGCCAGGCGCTGGCACAGCTCCACCAGCTTCTCCAAGGGCAGGCGCTTGGTGGCGTGCTGCGCGCCGATAGCCACGGCCACGTAGCCAGCGGCGAAGGGTGCGGGCAGCGAAGCCAAGTCGATTTCCTGGTCGGCGGGGATGAAGTAGTCGAGGCCCTGGCCGTCGTCGTGCACGCCGAGCGGGGCGGCGGCGGCCAGGTAGCGCGCCACGATATGCACGCGCGGCAGACGGTCGATTTTGGTGTTCACCAGCAGCCACTTCTGCCAGTTCAGCTTGTCGAAGCTGCTTGATTTTATAGCCAACTGTCGCGTGATGAGCAGGGTACGCAGGTTGTGGTGCAGGTCGACCACGTAGTCGAACTTCTCGGCTTTGAGCTGCTGCACCAGCTCACGCAGGCTACCGCCGAGCAGGTGCACCCGCGCCACGTAGGGGTTGGCTTCGAGCAGGCCGCGGTAGGCGGGCTTGGTGGCGAAGTGCACCTCGGCACCCGGCAGTTGCCGGGCCAGTGCCCGCACCACCGGCGTGGTCAGCACGATGTCGCCAATCGAAGAAAAGCGGAGAACGAGGATTTTCATTTTTTAGCTGCAAGCTGCAAGCCATTAGAAAGCAGACCGTCATGCTGAGCTTGCCGAAGCATCTCTACCACGAGAGTAATTAATTACTACTGCGGTAGTGATGCTTCGGCAAGCTCA
>JANXMN010000452.1 GCA_025354605.1 Hymenobacter sp.
AGTTGCCGCTTGGGAGCCTGCTGGTTGGTATGGATTGCCGCGTGCGACCGGGAGCAATATTTGGGATTGGCGGTGGCAGCGCCGCAGTGCAGGCAGTTATTCATGCCTCAAATTACTGGATATTGCCGGTTCATTCCCTGCCCCGCCGCAATGAAGAAAATTCTGCTCCTGCTCCTCCTCGCTGCCGCTGCTGCCGCCCAAAAAGCCCCCGAAAACCTGGTGCAGTACGCGCACCCCCTGGTGGGCACGCAGAAAATGGGCCACACCTACCCCGGGGCCACCGTGCCCTTCGGCATGGTGCAGCTCTCGCCCGATACCGACACGCTGAGCTACGAGCAGAACGGCAGGTACAACCCTGCCATCTACCGGTACTGCGCGGGCTATAACTATGACGACCGAACCATCGTCGGCTTCAGCCACACGCACTTCAGCGGTACCGGGCACTCCGATTTGGGCGACTTCCTGCGCATGCCCACCACCGGCCCGCTCCAGCTCAACCCCGGCACCGCCGACCGGCCCCAAAGCGGCTACCGCTCCGCGTTTTCTCATCAAAATGAAGTAGCCGAGCCGGCCTACTACAAGGTGAAGCTCGACGACCACAACATCCTGGCCGAGCTCACGGCCACCACCCGCGTGGGCTTTCACCAGTACACGTTTCCGGGCACCGAGCCGGCCCATATTATTCTGGATATGATGGCCGGCATCTACAACTACCCGGACAAGAACGTGTGGAGCTACGTGCGCATAGCAAACGACTCGCTCGTGACCGGCTACCGCCAAACCACCGGCTGGGGCCGCACCCGCACCGAGTACTTCGCCATGCAGTTCTCGAAGCCCTTCCGAAGCTACGGCGCTAAGAAATACGACGCGAAGGAAACCTACCGGGGCTTCTGGGGCCGCTTCGACCAGACGCACGGCTGGCCCGAGCAAGCCGGCCGCCAGCTGCGCCTCTACTTCGATTTCAGCACCGTGGCGGGCGAGAAAATCAAGGTCAAGTTTGCCCTCTCGCCCGTGAGCAGCGCCGGGGCCTTGGCCAACATGCGCGCCGAGTTGCCCGGCTGGAACTTCGACCAGACCCGCCGCGCTGGCCAGCAGCTTTGGCAGCAGGAGCTGAGCAGAATTACCATCCAGACGCCCAACCGGGCCGATAATGAGAACTTCTATACCGCCCTCTACCACGCCTGCCTCAGCCCCACCGTGTACCAGGACGCCGACGGCCAGTACCGCGGCCTCGACCAGCAAACCCACCGCGCGGAGGGCTTCGTGAACTACACCACCTTCTCGCTCTGGGATACTTTCCGGGCCCTGCACCCACTCTTCAACCTCATCCAGCCCACACGCAACGCCGACATGGTGCAGAGTATGCTGGCCCACTACGACCAGAGTGCCGAGCACATACTGCCCGTCTGGAGCCACCACGCCAACGAAAACTGGTGCATGAGCGGCTACCACAGCGTTTCCGTCATTGCTGATGCCGTGCTCAATGGCGCGGTGCCGCCCGGCCAGGCCGAGCGCGCCCTGGCCGCCTGCGTGGCCACCGCCCGCCACCGCTGGTACGATGGGTTGGCCGACTACATTGACCACGGCTACGTGCCCAGCGAGCGCAGCGGCACCTCCGTCTCCACCACCCTCGAATATGCCTACGACGACTGGTGCATTGCCCAGCTCGCCCAGAAGCTCGGCCACGCCGATATCTACCAGGAGTTCAGCCAGCGCGCCACCAACTGGCAAAACGTGTTCGACCCGCACACCAACGCCATGCGCCCGCGCCTGGCCGATGGCAGCTTCCGCCCCAAGTTCGACGTGCTGAGCACCAACGGCCAGGGCTTCATCGAGGGCAACGCCTGGAATTACACCCTCGCCGTACCCCACGACCCCGCCGGCCTCATTGCCCGCATGGGCGGCAACCGCCGCTTCGTGCCCCACCTCGATTCGCTCTTCACCATGCACCTGCCCGACTCGTTCTTCGCCGAAACCGAGGACATCACCCGCGAGGGCATCATCGGAGGCTACGTGCACGGCAACGAGCCCGCCCACCACGCCGCCTACCTCTACAACTACACCGACCAGCCCTGGAAAACCCAGGCCCAGGTCCGCAACATCCTCGCCCGCCAGTACCACCCCACCCCCGACGGCCTCGGCGGCAACGACGACTGCGGCCAGATGAGCGCCTGGTACCTCTTCTCGGCGCTGGGGTTTTATCCGGTGGCCCCGTCGTCGGGCCAGTACGCGCTGGGCAGCCCCCTCGTGCACGGGGCCGTCCTGCACCTCGAAAACGGCCAGCAATTCACCATCCAGGTCAAAAACCAAAGCGCCAAAAACGGCTACGTGCAGCAAGTCACCCTCAACGGGCAAAAGCTGACGCAGCCGTTTCTGGCGCAGCAGGACGTGGCCAAGGGTGGCGTGTTGGTGTTTACGATGGGGGCGCGGCCGGCGCGGAAGTGAAATACCTGCTTATTGTTTTCAATTTTACAGCCATTTTGAATCAAACAACCTCATGGGAACGTGGAATACAGCTGTTGACGGCAACGATACATTTCTTGACATTTATCAAAACTTCTTTGACCTATATAATAAAGGAAAAGACCCAATTGAAGTTTCTAAACAAATTACTGAAGTCTATAAACAAGCTTTCGATGACTATGATGACAGGACTAACTCCCTATGCGGTCTAGCATTAGCACAGTGGGAAACTGGGGTGGTCTAGTTAAGCAGGAGAGAATTGGGTGATGTTGTTAAGTTGCTGTTGGTGAAATTGGTAAGGTTTCTGATAGCCAATGCTGGAGTGGCGGCGCTCGTGATTATAATAGTCAAAATAGGCCGCGACGCTGGC